>JAEZRB010000326.1 GCA_023412975.1 Bacteroidota bacterium
TGGTAAATGCGCACACCGGTAAACCGGTAGAGCAGATCGAGAAAGATTTTGATCGGGATAAATGGATGACCTCCGCGGAAGCCAAAGAATATGGCCTGATCGATGAAGTGTTGCTGGTCAATCATCGCAAGGAAAAGAAAGAGTAACCGGCCAGCGACCTAACAGCGCAAACAAAATATTTAAGACCATTAAAAAAAGCATATGAATCGCAATCATTTTTTATACGCCGATTGGAAAGCCGAGGGAGAACCTGATGAAGAGGAACAGGAGGAAAGACCAAAATCGGATTTGATGATGTTCCATAAAAAACTGGAAAAGTATTTTTTTGAGACCCGTAGTATTTATCTCTGGGGCGTAGTGGATGACAAGAGCGCGAAGGATGTGGTAAGCAAAATGCTACTGCTCGACAATGACAAAACCGGGGAAGAAATAAAATTTTATATCAATAGCCCGGGTGGTGTGGTCACCAGCGGCATGGTCATTTATGATACTATGCAAATGCTGAAGAGTCCTGTCAGCACTATATGCATGGGCCTGGCAGCTTCCATGGGTAGTATCCTTCTTAGTGGTGGGAAGAAAGGAAAACGCTTTATTTTTCCCAGTGGCGAAGTAATGATACATCAGCCTTCACTAGGCGGCTATATCCGGGGCGTGAGCACGGACCTGGAGATCCAGGCCCGCCAAACCAAACGGGTAAAAGAAATGGGCGCCCGTATCCTGGCTGAAAATACAGGGAAATCCATCGAACAGATACTTGTGGATTTCGATCGCGACTATTGGATGAATGCCGAAGAGGCAATCCAGTATGGTATTGTTGACAAACTTATCAACAAGTTATAATACGCTATTTACCAGTAAATTATATTTCATTTGACTAGAAAATCGTCTTTTTCAGGACGGTTTTCTATTTTTGTACACGCTGGTTAAGCAAAAAAGGGCTAAATGCCCGGATCCAATAAAAATGGCTAAAAACATTTTACACTGTTCTTTTTGTGGTCGTAGCAGGGATGAAGTAAAAATCCTGATTGCCGGACAGGAGGGGCATATTTGCGAGAACTGCGTTGAACACGCACGTGAGATTATAGAACAGGAATTAATGGTAAAGGACGATAAGAGCTCAGCTGCATCGTTTAAGCTTACTATTAAGAAGCCCCTGGAAATTAAAAAATTCCTCGACGAATACGTCATAGGCCAGGACGAGGCCAAAAAAGTATTGGCGGTTGCCGTCTACAATCACTATAAACGCCTTCAACAAAAAGGCGGGGACAGTTCGGTTGGCAATAATGATGTAGAAATTGAAAAGAGCAATATCATTATGGTTGGCGAGACGGGAACCGGCAAAACCCTACTTGCCAAAAGTATCGCCCGCATGCTGAACGTTCCCTTCGCTATCGTGGATGCAACGGTATTTACTGAAGCAGGCTATGTAGGTGAAGACGTGGAAAGCATTCTTACCCGCCTGCTGCAGGTTTGCAATTACGATGTGGCAGCTGCTGAACGTGGTATCGTTTATATCGATGAAATTGATAAAATAGCCCGGAAAGGTGATAACCCTTCCATTACCCGTGATGTAAGCGGCGAAGGTGTGCAACAGGGTATGCTAAAACTGTTGGAAGGTACCGATGTGCTGGTACCACCACAGGGTGGTAGGAAGCATCCTGAACAAAAGCTTATCAAGATCAATACCCAAAATATTCTCTTTATATGTGGTGGTGCATTTGGTGGTATCGATAAGATCATCGCCCGCCGCGTGCAGACCAATACCATCGGTTTCAACGTAGACAAAGAGCAACAGGAGAATATGAAGAAAAACCTGTTACGTTATGTCAACGCACAGGACCTGAAGGCTTTTGGCCTGATCCCGGAGCTACTTGGCCGTTTACCCGTAGCTACCCACCTGGATCCGCTGGATGCCACGACGCTTCGCGCCATCCTTACTCAGCCTAAAAATGCTTTGGTAAAACAATACACCAGGCTGTTTGAGCTGGAAGGTATTAAACTGCAGATCGAAGACGATGTACTGGATTTTATGGTCGACAAAGCCATGGAATACAAACTTGGCGCGAGAGGTTTGCGGAGCATCTGTGAAGGCATCCTTACCGATGCTATGTTTGAGCTACCATCATCAAAGGAAACGCATTTCACCCTGGATCTGGACTACGCCAAGCGTAAATTTGATAAAAGTAAACTCAGCCTTCTCAAGGTGGCATAATCAATTCTGAAGACTACAGCTTTAAACATAAAAAAACAGGCCCGGTTTCTTAACTTAGGGCCTGTTTAATTTTAACTACTAAACTATATCACCATGCAGGAACTCATCGATAAACTGAAAGCCGAAGCGGGACTGACCGACGACCAGGCAAAAAAAGCAATCGCTGCAATCAAAGACTTTGTCGTGGAAAAATTCCCGATGCTGGAGGGCGCTGTGGGCAACCTTTTCGGCCAGGACTGATTACCTTATATTCCTGCATTTTTTTCCTTTGGGATAATTAGCTGCCTCATACGGCGACATCGCCCTGCTGCAAGCCTGTAAAGTAATGATCAGGATCATGATCCAGAATAGATGCTTTAGCTTCATAAGTTTTGGATTGATTATCCAACAATGATAGTCGATTTGGATTGGTTACAAAAGGATATTTCACGCCTGAATTATGCGCGAATTATAAATGTGATTTTTCCTTAATACCGCATAGAAAGTTTACGCGTATAATCACTAATCAAGCGAATAGATGTTTCTCAGGTCGGTTTCAAACAGGGTAAAAGGGTCATGATAGAATTTTAAAAAATCCTTTTCACTGCTATGTCCCGGGAAAGGCGCGTAGTAATGTGTAGGACTACGTGTATCGTTTCTCCACACCAGCACATAGCTAAGTTGGAGCTCCTTTTTCAATGTCTTTAAAAGAATACCTGTCCACCATTCGGTGTTAGGAATAGATTCGAGGCCAGTTTCGGTAAAAGCCGCCAGCTTACCTTTCTTCAAAGCAAGATCAGATACGATCTTCAGTTTTTTGTATCCTGCTTCCACATCATATCGTCCATCACGACCAAAATCGCCGTAATTGTCCATCCCGATCATATCCACCCACTCATCGCCGGGGTAACGTTCGAGGAACTCAGCTTCAGTACTAAACCTGTTGTCGGGAGAAAACGCATATAGGAAATTATGCACCTGCA
>JAEZRB010000047.1 GCA_023412975.1 Bacteroidota bacterium
CCTGCCGCGTTCCAACAGTCTCATGGTACACCGCATCGCCTTCGTAAAACCAGTCCGGGATACTGGCGTTTGTAGCCAAAGCATAACCTTCTTCTCCAAATAAAATTCCCATCAACCTGCTGATGCCATTATTAAAATGGTTGTATTGTTGCACGTGCCTGTATTCATGAATGGCCAGTTGATCGAGCCAGGACACGCTCCCCTGTTCGAAGTTGTTGGGGGGTGGTGTGAGGTAGAATTCACTTCGATACGGACCAAGGCCGACATAACCGTTGGCGATGACGGTTTTATTTTGCAGAACAATATTGATTTTCTTTAACTGCCTTATTTGGAATCCGGCATTTGCAGACGCCTGGTCGTGTACCAATGCCGCCACTCTTTGTGCCTGGCTGTCCAGCCCTGATGGAAATATGATCCGTGCGGTATCTGTATCAATTTGTCTCCATTTTACACCGGGCGGTGTTCCTCCAAATCGTTGGGCATTAAGGCCCGCACACAGTAACAATGAAATTAAAGCTAAAGTCCATTTCTGCATGTATAAATCTTATTTAGGAAAGTTAAGCTAAATCCATGCACACTGATCATCGTTCAAGGACCTGTTTCACTTTTTGCTCAAAAGCCTCCATCGACATAGCATCCTCAACCTTGAAATCACCAATCCTGGTTCTGCACAGACTACTTAAATAGGCACCGCAACCCAGCAATTTTCCAAAATCATGGGCAAGGCTACGGATATAAGTGCCCGTACTGCAAACAATACGAAAATGAACCTGGGGCAAATCGACCTTTGTGATCTCGAACTCTTTCACATTTACCTTTCTTGGTTCGATCACAACTTCTTTTCCCTGTCTTGCCAGTTCATAGACCCGTTTACCGTTGATCTGGATGGCAGAATGTGCGGGCGGTATTTGCAATATATCACCTGTTAAAGGCTGGGTTGCCGATCTTATTTCAGATTCTGTCAGGTGTTCATAGGGTTTGAAATCGACCGGTTCCTGTTCCAGGTCGTATGACGCGGTGACGGCACCCAGCGTAAATGTGCCGGTGTATTCTTTCTCCTGCGCCATATACTCATTTATCTTTTTGGTAAACTTCCCTGTACAAATGATCAGTAAGCCTGTAGCAAGCGGATCAAGCGTTCCTGCATGACCCACTTTCTTAATGCGCACCAGGTTGCGGATCTTTCGTACCACGTCAAAGGATGTCCAGCGAAGTGGTTTGTCGATCAACACCAGTTTCCCCTCCTCAAATGTGTTCTGTGTATCCATGGAGCAAATGTCGGGTATTGAAAGCGAAATTAGGGGCTGGCGTTAGTTACAAATCATTTATCGAATTCTTAAATCGACATCCTTGTTTTCAGTTCGAGGTATTTATTTACCGTGTTTACGGTAAGGTTTTCAGGTGTCGTTAAAATGGAAAGGATCCCGTTTTTGTGAAGCTCTTTTACCATCAGTCTTTTCTCAAAGGAAAATTTCTCCGCGATGGTCTGGATATAAATATCCTCGAGTTTGGTGGCTTTTTTTGTTGTCAACGACTTGAGTTCTGTATTTTCAAAAAACACGACGAGCAAAAGGTGATATCGTGCAATGCGTTTCAACGCGGGCATTTCTCTTTGCAGGCTTTCCACAGACTCAAAATTTGTAAAGAGCACCAACAGGCTCCGGTTACTGATGCGGTTGCGGATCACCGAGAATAGCTTTTCAAAATCTGCTTCCAGGAAACGGGTTTGTTGTTTATAGAGGGTCTCCAGGATCAGGTTCATCTGTGTTGTCTTCTTATCTGCAGGAATAAAGGCATCCAGGTTTTCGGCAAAAGTGATAAGGCCCGCTTTGTCCTGTTTTACAAGCGCCACGTTGGAAAGAACAAGGGCCGCGTTTATCGCATGATCCAGCAGGGTCATGCCGCCAAAAGGCATTTTCATCACCCGGGCTTTGCTGATGATGCAGTATATCTGCTGGCTGCGCTCATCTGTATAATTGTTTACCATCAAAGCATCCTTTCGCGCTGTGGCTTTCCAGTTGATGGTGCGGAAATCATCACCGCGTACATACTCTTTGATCTGCTCAAATTCGAGGCTGTGTCCCAATTTCCGGATACGTTTTACACCGGCTTCCTGCAGGCGGTTACTGACAGCCAGCAGCTGGTACCGGCGCATCTGGATATAGGAAGGATAAACTTTCACCGTTTGTTGGGCGGGAAATGTATAACGCCGTTTTACTAGTTGTAGAGGTCCGCGGGCAAATACATTTATATTTTCAAAAACATATTCGCCCCGTGTTAAGGGCTTTAAGTAATACTCGATCTTCTCGGATTGTTTGCTTTCAATTCTTGCCCTGCGCAGCCATTTGCGCTCCTGGAACTGTACCGGCAATTCATCGATCACACCCAGACTTACAGTAAAGGGGTAACGATTCTCCAGGTGAATGGTTACTTTGTTGGAATCGCCGATACTAAAGCGTTCGGTTGTATTACGACGGGCATCTATACCGTTTCTCTTGCTATAAAGCAGGTAACCATCAATTGCGACAGCCAGTGCCAGCATTAATAAAACGAGTACCGCGATCTGGAAAAATGCAGGCTGAAAATAACTCAATACAAATATCACCGAGACTACCCCGGCAACATAGTAAACGATATTATTCAGATAAAACGATCGCATAAAAGAAACCTATTAAACCAAATACCAACCCCTAATTACCAATCCCTAATCCCTAATCCCAACTACCTCGGCACATCCATCCCATGAATAATCTGCTGCAACACCTCATCCTCGGTTACCCCTTCCATTTCTTTATCAGGTGCAAGAATGATACGATGCCGCAGAACGGGGATCACAACCTCCAGGATATCCTCTGGTGTTACAAAATCGCGACCCTGCATGGCTGCAATCGCTTTTGAAGCGTTCATCACTGAAAGCGAAGCGCGTGGTGAGGCACCGAGGTAAATGGATTTGTGATTCCTTGTCTGGTGAACAAGTTTGGCAATAAACTGTAGCAACTTTTCTTCAATCAGGATGTCCTTGATCTGCCGCTTAAGTGCGTTGATCTGCTCACCGTTCAGGACGGGGGTCACCACTTCACTTGCCTTTGTGTTGCCCATCTGGTGAAACTTTGAAAGTATCTCGTACTCCTCGATCTCACTGGGGTATGGAACAACGATCTTAAAGAGAAAGCGATCGAGTTGTGCTTCGGGCAAACGATATGTTCCTTCCTGCTCGACGGGATTCTGTGTGGCCATCACAATAAAAGGCGTCGGCAACGGATAAGTCCGGCCGTCCACCGAAGCCTGTCTTTCCTCCATCACTTCCAGTAATGCGGATTGTGTTTTCGCCGGTGCACGGTTAATTTCATCCACCAAAACGATATTGCTGAATATGGGGCCTTTTTTGAATTCAAAAACTGCACCTGACGGGTTAAAAACCGGCGTACCCAATACATCGGACGGCATCAGGTCGGGTGTAAACTGTATCCGCGAAAAACCGGCGCTGACACTCCTGGCGACCAGTTTGGCGGTTAAGGTCTTGGCAACTCCGGGTACTCCCTCAACCAGTACATGTCCATCTGCAAGCAGGGCGGCCAAAATAAGTTTTACCATTTCATCCTGTCCTACTATCACTTTCCGGATCTCCCCACGGATGGCCATCACTGCTTCATTTAGTGCTGTTAAATCAGTGCGTGGCTGAAATATTTGTTCTTCCATGTTTAGCTTTTCTCCTTCCTTTTAGGATGCCGTTATGGCTTTAGGTTTGTTTATAAAAATTTTCCAGTTGTTTATGGAACCAGGCAAGTTGCTTATCGCTTACAGTTTCAATCTCATCAAGCTGGCGGATAAAGGAAACAATATTTTCAATCTTTTCCTTATCGGCGCCTGATTTGGCCTGCAGGTTCTTTTCAAATGTTTCATCCAGCACTGAAGTCGCCAGTTTATACCTTGACCGGATATGCTCGAGAAAATAGGCTGACATCTTTTTGCAGAGATTTTTATGGTCTCCTTTATCGTGATATAAGCGGCCTATTGTTTTTACAAAATCCAGGGAATCGTTTTTAGGTTTCGTAATAACAGGTATGATACGTTGCTTTCTCCTCATTTCCATCAGCACATAAAGAAGCAGCGCAAGTAACGCCGTAAGCAGGGCCCATTTCAGGGAGGGATGTTTTAAGAAACCATCAATCCAGTTGGCTTTTTTTCGTGGCCCTTGTCGTTTGGCATTAAAGTATTCGTCCCAAACCACCCTGGTTACACTTGGTGAAATGAGAGACATAATATTTTCGTAGTAACTGATATTTTTTTTATGCAACAAAAAATAGTTTGTAAAAGCCATAGGTGCCAGGTGAATAAACAGGTTCCCATCCCCTGCTTTGAGATGTATCAGGTTGGGCTTATCTTCTTTATTATAACCCAGCACTGTTGTTGTCGAGCTGTCAATCTTATAAAAATGAAAGTCAAATCTTTTTCCAGGATAAGAGTAAACAGGGTTGGATGGAAAGGGCGGTTTTGCCAGGGATAAGCCAATCAGGTCAGCACCTTCAGTTTGTTCAAAATAAAACATCAGCCCTTCCGCCGAATTAGCATCGCATTTTAAGATCTTGCTGGCGGCGAACGATATATTCATCGTGCTGATAAAAACATCATTTCCATTTTCAACAAAACGGATCAGGCGCTTCATTTCATCTTCGTCGGCATTAAAATATGGCGCAACCACGATCAGGGCCTGGTCGGGATCGTAAGTCGATAACCCTTCCCAATAACCTGGTTG
>JAEZRB010000074.1 GCA_023412975.1 Bacteroidota bacterium
TCTTTACCCTGCGCCACTTTCTGGATCAGGTCGCCAGGTTTTAACTCGCCCGATTTCCATGCTGGTGCACCAGCCACAATGCTGGTCACCTTGATATTTCCTTCATCGTATTGTAACTGCGCACCGATCCCAAAAAAGCGACCGCTCATCTCTTCATCAAAATATCTTTTATCAACTGGTGGGAAAAATTCAGTGTGCGGATCCATGGTATTGGTAATCGCATTCACAAATACATTGAATTTATCATCGTCATTAAACTTCAAACGAAAACGCTCAAACAGGCGGTCCATTATTTTTACTACTTTCTCACGGGCTTCTTTCTCCAGCTCTGTGTCTGTCTTTACGACAAAGCCCTCTTTCCCTTTGTTTTTATCACGCGTGTCGAGCAGGTCGGCATAACGTTCCAGGGTCATAAACTTCAGCTTCTTTCTCCAACGCTCCCTGATCTCTGCTGTTGAGGTGGCCAGTGCAAGTTTATCACCATCCAGGATCACTTCCTCATCAATGCTAAAATCAAATGGCTTTGCAATTATTTCATGTACTACAGTCGCCGCTTCTTCCATTCGGGTATTGAAGACTTTGCCTGCAGCGAGAAAAAACTCAACCGGGGCGCCTTTTATCTCATCATCGATCCTTGTTTCAAACCTTTTCTTTAAAGATTCGATATCACTTGCCAGGAACATGTTCTTCTCAGGGTCGAGATCGGTGATAAAACGATTGAAGATCTTCTTCGAAAAATCGTCGTTGATATCCTGTGGACTGAAATGAGCCTGTGATAGCATTTGGCCAACCAGTCTTAGTATCTCTTCATACTTGTTAGGGGGATTCTTATGGCCTGTTCCCATGGTTTGGAATGCCAGGAAAGATCCCGCGATAATCATCAGGATCACGATCGGAAGTCTCTTCATATTCGATAAATATTTTAATGCCTGAAGCATATTCCAAAATTAACGCAAATTCAGAGCTTTTAGTGCTTTTAAGGGCTTTTAACAAGGGTTTTTGATAAGCGGAAAACCTGCTCGTTCTTATATCTTAAATGGCCGGGAAGGCGGGAAGAAAGGAAGGATGGACTGACAATCAATTTGAACCTCCCCGTCTCCCCTCCTTCCCGGCAAAATGAGTTACTTACATACTGTATAACTTATTTTTTTACTTCCTGTTTTTACCTATTTTTGCAGCGCAAAAAATGGTGGCTATAGCTCAGTTGGTTAGAGCATCAGATTGTGGTTCTGAGGGTCGTGGGTTCGAGCCCCATTAGCCACCCGGTTAACCCCGATACGTTTGGCACGAATCGGGGTTTTTATTTTATAGGTTCCGTGGTTATTCATGATGGTACCGATAATTAAACTCCGGGTACATCATTTGATTTATACAACACTTTTCATTAATGAATTACTGGTTGCTCCTGATCCCCCTGCTTACCGCATTTTCCGGATGGATCACTATTCTTGTTATCCGCTACTCTATTTTTAAACCGGTTTCACCGGTAAAGATCCTGGGATTCACTATCCAGGGGATTTTTCCCAAATACAAAGCTACGATCGCTCAACAGCTTGGCCGGCTGGCCGCTGCCGAATTCGCGACCCTGGGTACTACTGGTCAACCAATCACCAATCCCAAAAATTTTGAGACAATAAAGCCACTGATCGAGTCACAGATGGATGACTTTTTACGCAACCGATTGAAGAACCAGATGCCTATGATCAGTATGTTCATCGGTGACAAAACCATCGAACAGCTGAAGCTGATCTTTATTAAGGAAATTGAAATGCTTTTCCCAAGGGTTATGCATGAGTTTTCCGGTCAGCTCAGGAATAATATCGATATCGAAAAGATTATCACCACAAAACTGGACGGCATTAGTCCTGGGCAGGTAGAAAGCTTTTTTGCCAAAAACCTGGACAAATTCTTTCAAAAAGCCACTGTTTTAGCAGTAATCGTGGGTTTGTTGATCGGGATCATTCAATTGTTGGTTGTAATTTGAAGCAAATACCCTCAGTTACCGGCAGGTTTTTATGGCGGTCCTGCCCCTACTCCACTCATAACCAGAAACATACCGCTTATCCAACTGTCAGAAAATAGTCAGCAAGTTCATACAGGATTAGGCGTCTAACCTCTACACAACAAAACACATGAAAAAATCTTTAGTTTCTTCCTTACTTATCCTAAGTGTAATTTTCGCATTCGCGCAGGTGCCCCCGGGTGCTGGCAACCGCGGAATGGGTGGTCAGCAGATAACCGGCCGCTTATATGGCAAGGTAGTCGAAGCCAAATCTGGTAAAGCCGTAGAGTACGCATCCGTTCAGTTGCTTCAAAGCAGAATGGACACTGCCACCAAACAAAGAAAAGAAACCGTGATTGGCGGGATGCTAACCCTGCCCAATGGCGATTTCAGTATTGAAAATGTACCTGTATTCGGGCCACTTCAATTAAAAGTGACCGGCATCGGGTTTAAAGAACATGTTCAAAACGTTTCATTTGAATTAAAAAGAGGTGGTGACCCGGCAGCGATGATGAGCGCACTGGATAAAGACCTCGGCAATATTAAAATTGAAATTGAAGAAACAGTACTGGGCAATGTAACCGTTACTTCCGAAAGACCCGGTCTGCAACTGGCGATCGACCGCAAGGTGTTTAACGTGGATAAAAACCTGGTATCAGCCGGTGGAACAGCCATTGACATCATGCGCAATATCCCTTCTTTGAATGTCGACATAGATGGTAACGTAACGATGCGGAATAATACACCACAGTTGTTTGTTGATGGCCGCCCTACTACGCTCACCCTCGAGCAGATCCCTTCCGATGCTATTCAAAGCGTAGAACTGATCACCAACCCTTCCGCCAAATTTGATGCATCCGGTGGTACAGCAGGTATTCTCAACGTTGTATTGAAAAAAGAAAAAAAAGTCGGTTATAACGGTAGCGTAAGAGCAAATGTTGACTCACGCGCCCGTGTAGGGTTTGGTGGCGATATCAACCTGCGCCAGAAAAAAGTTAACGTCTTTGCAAGTGGTATGTACAACCAGCGTAAATCGATCAGCGATGGTACAACCACACGTACCAACCTGTTTGACAACCCTGACACCTATATCTCGCAATATGATCATTCGGTGATGGAAGGACAATTTGGTTTTGCCCGCGCCGGTGTTGACTATTTTATCAGTAACAGGAACACGCTTTCACTCAGCGCCAATATGGCCAGGGGAAGTTTCAAACCTGGTACAGAGAGCGATATTTATATAGACACATTATTTACATCCGGAAAAACCTCTTCATTTTACAACCGCAACTCCGACGTAAACGGAAATTTCCGCAACCTCGGAGCAATGCTGAGCTTCAAACACCTGTTTCCAAAGCCAGGTCGTGAGTGGACGGCTGACGCGACCTTCAACAAAAGCAGGAACAGGAATAACAGCTTTATCGTGACGGATACATTCAATGTTCCGCAACACGACCTGCTGGGTACCTATCGCCAGCAACAATTGATCAGGGGCAATAACTCCAACTTTGTGATGCAAACCGATTTCGTAAATCCTATTGATGAAAAATCAAAGATTGAAATGGGGTTAAGGGCACAATTGCGGACAAGCGAAAGTGCTGGAGCATTTTATGTAGATGACGATGGATTCTGGATGCTCCAGCCTTCCTCGCAAACAAATTACAAGAGCAACGACCAGGTTTATGCGGCTTATGCGGCTTACTCACGCCAGACTGGCAAATTCGGTTACCAGTTGGGACTTCGTGCTGAAAGTTCGAACTATGAAGGTGAACTGACCTCTACGGGAGAAACATTTGACATTAAGTTCCCCGTGAGCTTATTCCCCAGCGTATTTGTGTCGCAGCAACTGAGCGAATCACAAAGCCTGCAGCTGAACTATAGCCGTCGTATCAATCGTCCTAATTTCTGGCAGCTGACCCCGATCACGGATTCATCAGACAGGCTCAACCCCAGTAAAGGAAACCCGGGTTTAAGACCTGAGTTTACCAACTCGTTCGAACTTTCTTATGAAAAATCATTTAGGAATCGTGGCAATTTCCTCGCGTCAATTTATTACAAACACACCACCGATCTGATCACCCGCTTCCAGGAAAAAGGTACCGGTGCCGGTGGAGAAACCGTTGCGTTAAGCACTTTTATAAATGCGAATGCAAGTTATGTAACGGGTATCGAACTGACTTCGAGAAATAATTTTACGAAATGGTGGGAGTTCACACCGAACTTTAACCTCTACACATCCGATGTTGAGATCGACCTGCCAGGTGAACCAGATCAGCCCAAACTGACGAGCTATTTTGTAAAAGTCAATAACACATTTAAGCTGCCAAAGAATTTTACCATCCAGTTGTCGGGCGATTACCAGTCTAAAACAATATTGCCTCCTGGTGGCAGGGGCGGCGGTGGTCGTGGTATGGGCGGCGGCATGTTTGGCGGACCAGCATCTGCATCGCAGGGCTATGTGAGACCAAACTATGGTGTTGATATCGCGGTTCGTTATGAATTCCTGAAGAACCGTGCAGCATCTATTTCCGCAAATATCAACGATATCTTCCGCACCAGGGTATCGGATATACATTCTGAATCATCATTCATCATCCAGGATGCATTCCGTCGAAGGGATCCGCAGATCCTGCGGATTAATTTCAGCTGGCGTTTTGGTAAAATAGATCCCAACCTGTTCAAAAGGAAAAACCTGAGAGCCGAGCAGGGCGCAGGTATGAATGAAGGTATGAATATGGGACAGTAAGGAAATGGAATTAAGTTAGAATAATAGGAAAAACTGAAACCACGGGGGATAGAGAAATTATCTCTATGTAAGCCGTGGTTTCTCTTTTTATGGTCACGATTGACACTAAGACTTGCACAAAGGGCACGAAAAAACTCAATAACTCTCTCTCTCCGTGTTTCCCCTCCGTGTCCAATTCTCCGCTTTAAGGAGTCCTGGCACACCATTCTCACCTGAAGAAAAGTATATTTGATCCCTATGAAGCCGCCAGGCAAATCCAAAAGTCTTGTATTTACTGTCACCAACGATCTTTCTTACGACCAGCGAATGATCCGCATTTGCACTTCACTGGCGCATGCCGGCTATGCAGTCACCCTGGTGGGCCGCAGGATGCCGGACTCTGTTCCACTCCGCGAAATGCCTTTTTCACAAAAAAGACTGGGCTGTTTTTTTTCAAAAGGAAAACTGTTTTACGCGGAATACAATATCCGGCTGTTTTTCTACCTGCTTTTTAATAAAATGGACCTTGTCTGCGCCATCGATCTCGATACGATCCTCCCCTGCTTCTGGGTTTCAAAAATTAAAGGAATAAAACGAGTTTATGATGCACATGAACTTTTCTGCGAAATGAAAGAGATCGTGCAGAGGCCCGCCGTCTATAAAACCTGGAAATGGATCGAAAGAAAAACTGTACCCGGGTTTCGCCTGGGCTATACCGTCAACCAACCCATCGCGGATGAGTTTAAAAAAATGTATGACCGCGATTATATTGTCATTCGCAATGCACCTGTTTTAAAACCCATTACCATTCCAGAGAAGCCGGAAAAATATATTTACTACCAGGGCGCGGTTAATGAAGGGCGTAGTTTTGAAACATTGATCC
>JAEZRB010000190.1 GCA_023412975.1 Bacteroidota bacterium
CTTACCTGGTCTATCCCGATATCTTTTGCACTTTCAATGATATCAGGCCATTTGCGAAAATTTAGTTTGTGAATCACGGTACGGGAGGTGATCCTGAACCCAGGCTGGATGTTTTTTATATACCGAACCCCTTCTTTTAAACTATCGTAGGCGCCTGGTATATTTCTTATGGCGTCGTGCGTTGTCGCATCCCCATCCAGTGATACGATAACATCGTCCACCCATTGTAAGATGGAGTTTGCATGCCTCTTTAGCGTAAGACCGGTTGACAAAAGCGAGATGCGCAGGTTTTTTTCTTTTAGTATTTCACAGAGTCGAAAAAAATTAGGATTAAGCAAAGCTTCACCACCCGACATCAGCACCATTTGGGTATTCAGTCTTTCAAAAGTTACTAAGAGCTGCCGGATATCATCCTGTGTCAGCTGTTTTAAATTTTTGTTGCCCTTCCAGATATCACACATCACACAGCGGCAGTTGCAGGCGCTATGCGGCATCAGGATCGCAATGGGGAGCGAAGAGATTACATGCGTGTGAAGGCTCTTGTAGCGCTTGAAGGTCTGATATAGTGACTGGGTAAGCATTTTGGCTATTTCCTGATCCTGATCCAGTGAAATGGATTTTTCGAAAACTGCAATTGGTTGATCCAGCTATTAGGATCAAAAAGAATTTCAGGTTGGTAGTCACGTAGTTCGGTCAGGCTATGATGGAAATAACAACTGGTCATGGCCGGAAAGCCTGCCTGTTCGTAGTAAGCCCTGCTTCTTTGCTTAGCCGCCTGAATTTCCGTGTGAGTATAAAACGGCGAATCGAGAATATGAATTTCTCCACCCGGTTTGAGCAGTTTCAACACTTTGTCCAGTATCTCTGGAAGCGATTCAAAATACTGGATGCTGGCAGCGAAGACAGCCAGGTCAAATTTTTTTTCCCTGAACGGTTCGTTCCTGATATCGGTATATATAAAGTGCAGGTTGGGGATATAATGGAAAACTCTTGCGGCCTGCTGTAATTCTATGTAGTTTATATCAACCCCAATCACCCTAGTGCCTGTCACCGAAGCCAGCTGGCGCGATAGCCATCCGTTTCCACACCCAATGTCCAGGATATCGGATCCCTTTTTATTTTTCTCAACGTATTGAACCAGTTTAATTGTTGAACGACGGCGTATCATCCATTCATTATAATGCGGATGTTGCCGGTTGATCACAGGCAGCCTTTCAAGTTCCTGGTCGGTGTAAAACCGTCCTTCCTGCTGCCTTAACCGCAGGTAGATGGATTCAAAGTCCAAAAGTTTGCTATCATCAATTTCGCCGGTCAAGTTTCTTTTTCGATTTTATAGATGAAATTTTTTTCCAGCAGGTTTTTCTGCATTTGAATGCAAACGAGTTTAAAATGCATTTTAGCAGCAATGCTTGCAATCATTCCGAAATCGCAGCCTTCGAACAGGGTCATAAAAACCTGGGACTGACTAGTGATATATCGGCCGAGATCGCTGAACAGGGATTCAAAGTATTCACCTTTTTCACCACAATACCAGGCAAAGTCCCGCGCATGAATCGGGGTTTTCTTGTAGTAAGGTGGATTAATCGCAATGATATCATAAACCTGTTCTGGTATATGCATAAAAAGATCAGAATGAAGGATTGTAAGGTTAACATCATTATGCACGGCATTCTTTTCCAGGTATTCGATGGCAATAGGGTTGATATCGGTGGCAGTGACCCTCGCGCCATTTTTTGACGCATAAATTGAGATCAGCCCACTGCCTGCGCCAAGTTCCAGGAACCGTTGGCATTGTAACGACATGGAGGAAATATGACGCAACAAAAATTGTGTGCTGTAAAAAAAGCCAGGGTGAAAGACTTCGGGCGGTATTTCAAGTCTGATTTCTCCCAAGCGATAGGTCCTGGTCCTGGAGAGATATTTTTCCAGCAACGGCTTGTAGGTGTTGGCAACGATATGTCTAAGCAGCGGTTTCAGAATCCTTCAATTTCAGGTTGGCGGTATTTGAAAATTTTTTGAATGATCTTGATCTCATAGGGAAACCTGGTCCAGTTCTTTTTATAACGGATCAGCGATAGCGTTTTCAGGAGTTTTATACGTGGTGGTGTCAGTTTGGTGTCGGTTACAGTAGGGTAATATCCGTTTAAAACGGTTTCAAAATCCTTTATTTTTTTCACCATATATGGCTTAAGCCAGGGTGTCAGAGGATTTCGATGAAGATCAAAATTCTCCCACTGTGGTGATATCCAGTCGTCGAGGGTTTTGGGAAATTTAAAGCCGGAGTCCAATACTTCTTTTGAAAGCTGTGAACCTTCTGTAGGTACCGGGCTATAGACATAGATGATAATTTCCGTTCTGGGGTTTATCTCTTTTATCTCACGAATAAATTGTATGTCGAAATCAATCTGGCGGTTTACTTCTTCTTCAGTGGCTGCCGGGGTACCTACAACAAATGAATATTCGGGTATGATATCGAACTTTGCCATCCGTGCCGCGAAGCGTTTTATTTGCTCACCCGATTGCGTTCCTCCCTTGTCCATTTTCTTCAGCATTTCATCGTTGCCGCTTTCGGCGCCATGAAAGATCATTTTACAGCCCGCTTCACGCATGATCGCCAGGCTGCTGTCGGCGTAGCGGTCAATGGTATCTATTCTACCTTCGCCCCACCAGACAAGGTTTTCATTTTTGACCAGCCTGGAAAATTCTACCACTCTTTTTTCAGAAACAAAAAAGTTGCTGTCGTAAAACTCCACAGCGTTGATATCATATTTCTCCTTCACTTCCATGATATCATCATATATTTTCTGAGCTGATCGTCCTTTCCATCGCGCGTTATAAATGGGAACCACGCCACAGAACGCACAGGTGAAAGGACATCCCACACTGCTATGGTAAGCAAAGGTTTTAGTTCCCAGGACTGACTTGCCGATGTATTTTTTCATCGGGTAAAACGTATTGAGTTTGTCATAAGGCAAGGGTGGCAATGCATCCTGGTCATATAGTTCGTCCTTTTTTGTCTTGACGATGGTACCATTTTCTTTGAAAACCAGGTTTGGAATATGATGAACCGGGTTATTGGATTGCATCGCATCGATCAGCATGGGGAATGCATAATCACCGGGTCCGTAAACGATAAAGTCTATATAACCTGAATTGATACACACCTGGCTGTGATTGGAAGGAAAATAGCCTCCCCAGACGATTTTCAGATCCGGGTATCTTCGCCTGATCTCACGTGTAATTGGAATAGCCTGTTTCAATTGCGGACCTGGCATCACCGTGCAGGCAAATACGCTGAAACCCCCGCTGTCGAGATAATCAAAAATTACTTTGCGAGGGTTTTTCTCCAGGTTGCCATCAACAATGGCGTAATCGTATTTTCCTTCTATAGAGGCTGCAATGGATAGAATAGAATTGGGAACCCTGGCTTTTGATTCAGCCGCTCGTGGATTGAAGAATAAAACCTTGTTCATGATTACTGCGCCGTCTTCAAATAATGGAGTAAGAATTCACTACCAGGCGTTTTGCCGGGAAGGGATTTTTACCCAAATCGTTTTATCGCAGTAAAAAGTTGCCCGGCAACCGGTTATTATGCCTCCAGGTGGCATAGGTATTATGAATATGTGCCAGCGTGGAAGGGTGATCCTGAACCTGCTTCGTGGAAATGACCTCAAAAAGCATGATTTTATGGATGCCGTGAATAAACGAATCCTTCAACCTGAGTTCCTGGTAAGAATTCGTGGACTCGGGCAAGGGCAGATGCAGTTGATCCGACACAGCTTCGCTAAAAGGAAAATGTTGTTTCGTTTTCAGCTCCTGCATGTGATTTTTTCCAAGGGCATAGGCGGTCCTATAAAACTCGTTTGCTATCCTGCAGATCAGGATCACACCGGCATTTTCCACTTGGCGGCAGGCCTTCCCTGAAAAACGAAGGGAAACCAGGTAGTGATTGTCATCTGCGGGGCCGTGCAGGTCGGTAGGGAAAAGGTTGTAGCTGTCTTGCTGACCAACGGAAATCAGTGAGATATTCCTTGGCAGTGAATAAGCGATCTGTACCTGCT
>JAEZRB010000304.1 GCA_023412975.1 Bacteroidota bacterium
CCACGGCGGGCACGGTGAGCACAGCGAAAGCCGTTTTCGTGATAAAATCTGCTACGTAGAACAGGACCTGATGCGAATACTTCGCTGTGTCCGCAGTGTGCGCTGTGGTATCCTGACCATCGATACATTTAAGCTACGGCCAGCAAAAGTAAGAGTCTCCAGGAAAAATAAAGCAAAGCCCCTGTAAATGTAAAAGTCATAGATGCCGCGCGGGTCAAAGGTTCTGACAACTATCCAAGATTTTATTCCGGACAGCAATGATCCCCAATTCCTAATTCCAAACAAGATTACCGTCTCCTATAATACCTCTTATGCCCCTGCTTCCAGGTATTATACTGGTTTCGATTGTACCGCACTTTGTTGATATGAGAGCGGTCGAGGTAATAGCGGTTGTCGTAGCCGCGCCAGTACGTGTAGCCAAGTGGACTGCGATAATAGTATCGGCCATCGTGATACCGGTTGATCACCATCCCGGGAGAAGAGTGAATGACAAGAGAGAAACTACTTCTCGCCGGCGGGTACGGCTCACCATAAGCGGTATGACGACCTGAACCGCAGCTTGCAAGCAAGACCACTGTTGCTGCCATTAATACCACTGGTACAAATTGCATTCTTTTCATAATGGATTATTTTATTTTGAGACGGCAAACGTTTGTTCAGAATTGCCTAATTCTTGTTAACGTGAAAAATGTCACCGCATTTTCAGGTCGCTTTAACAAGCAGGGGCAGATTTGTTAAACAATTCTTTACCTAACAGCAGTCATCCAGATGAGAATAATTTTTACATCAGTAAGTTTAGTCTTTCTCAGTTTTATCGTCAACGCGCAACAAACGGAGGATTCGATCAGGACAACCATTAATAACCTGTTTGCGGCGATGAAAAATGGCGATGCGAGTCTGGCAAGGTCGGTGTTTTCCGATAGCGCCTTTCTGCAAACCATTTCACGCGATAAGGAGGGAAAAACGATCGTGCGAAATGAAAACCCAGCGGATTTTGCGAAACTTGTTGGAACCTTAAAAAAAGATTCAGCCGATGAAAGGATCAGTTTTGAAACCATCCGGGTCGATGGTCCACTGGCAATTGTGTGGACGCCTTACCAGTTTTATTACAATGGCCGGTTCAGCCATTGCGGGGTCAACTCATTCCAGCTGGTGCGTTTTGATGGGGTCTGGAAGATCCAATACCTGATCGATACGAGAAGGAGACAGGGATGCAATCCCTAAGGATGGGCTGCTTTCATTTACTCACCAGGTTTGAAGGAAATTATTTCTTCCTGTTCAGCCTGTACTTCTTTTGTACTTTTTTGCTGTTGAAGTAGTCGTTGAGTTCTTTTTCTGAAACGTCAAGCGCCATTTCTACCGGCACTTCCACCAGTTGTACTCTCACCTGGCGAAGTTCCTCGCGAAGTTTATTGGTCTTCCTGATAATATCAGGATCGCGCTCGCCGATGATCTTGTTGTCTTCCACCATGTAATTAAGTCGCTTGATGGCCGAGCGGATCACGGAAGCCTGGTTTTGTTCCACCGATTTGTTAGGTGCTGTTGCTTCTTTAATAGGGGTAAGGGCGACACCAACACTGGGTAGTACTTTGCCGGTATTTTGTGATGACTTGTTGGAAGAGGTATTCAGGATGGTACCTGTAAGCGCCGAACTGGCGGCTGTAAGGTCAAAGCCGGTTCTTGCTCTTTTGGTGCTCCTGATCTGTTTGTCCAGTTGGTAAAACACATACTGCAGTTGCATCACATAATAATTAATGCTGCTCACAACTGAAGCGTGTTCCTGTACAGCAAATGGGTAGTTCAGCGCGTCCTTTACAATTACTTTCACGACAGCCGTATCCCTGACCTTAAATTTTGTGTTGCCAATAAAACTTAGCAGGACGGTTTTTTGTTTGCCGGTATCATTTTCCGAAACAAAATCAAAAGGCGGTGTCCAGGAGAAAACATCATCACACTGCTTTACCATGGTATAGTTACTAATCGGGATATTGCTGCTGAACATGATATCATCGATGGGGAAATTGCCGGCTTCACACACCACGCCAAACTCAACGGGTTTGCCTTCTTCTACGGTCAGGGTATTTGACACGGTGAATTTGACTTTTGGCTGGATGATCTCCGTATTATAGAAGACCAGTGTGATACTTGTGTCAATATTATCCGAAGGGTCGGAGAGATTTTGTACGCCAAGCTTGATCTTGTACTCATGATCATATTTGAGTTTTCCCGAAAGGAAAAACGAGCGGTCTGCTTTGAAGGTGAGCAAGCCGTCTTTGGTGATCTTCATGCCAACGGGTGAGTTGCGCAGGAACCAATAATATTCTTTTTCATCCTTATTGATCATGTGCTGGTATGATAAAGTGGAATCCACCTGTACGGTAAAAAAGGGATTCAGGTTGGTGATCCGAAGGGGCGTGTCAACAATGACAGGCTGTACGATGGGCGGGATGGTATCGTCGACCTGGCTGAAAGCTTTCACAGATACAATCGTAAGGAGCCAAAAACAAAGCCTTAGTTTCCTCATGCCCTAATTTTTTTTGTGGTGTAAAAAGTGACGCAAAACTAACTCATTTAGTTGTAAAATATTGCCCGCCAACAGCAACACATATTACGGTATAAAATAAAACCCCGCCGTGGAAACGGCAGGGTGTAAACCAAAACCAACTGCTTATGAGAAAATCTTAAAATTTATATTTCGTTTACTGTATGCTAATTTGTTTAACTGCTGGTTTGACCTCTGCCTTCCTCGGAAGGTTTAATGTTAAAACACCATTAACATATTTAGCATCGATATTCGATCCGTCAATATTTTCATCCAGTGTAAAAGACCTCTTGAATGAGCTGTAGCTGTATTCACTACGAATCATTTTCTCATTCTCTTCTTTTGTCTCATTTTTCTTTTCAGCCGAAATGGTGAGCAACTCACGATCCAGGCTGACATTGAAATCTGATTTTTCGAATCCGGGTGCCACCACTTCTACGGTGTAACCTTTTTCAGTTTCCTTAATATTTACCGGCGTAAGACCATTTGATCTTTTGCCGTTCTTATACATGACGGGAAAATCAGTAAAAAAGTCATCTACAAAATTGTTAAAGCTGCGGTCCAACGGCTTGCGGTTAAAATTTACGAGTGTCATAATCTATTGTGTTTTTTATTTTATTTTTCTGATACACCTCAATCATTCAAATGGCATACCACCCAAAATTTGGTGTCAATACGTTAGAAAGATTTTAGGCAAGCTGACATTGTTGCATATTGTACGGAATTAAACTGCCATAATTGCTTATTTTAGAGGCAGATAAACTTTTTATCTAAATTTGCGTTTCTAAAAAAAATACCTGTATGTATCCTGAAGAAATAGTTATTCCGATGAAAGAAGAGCTGACCGACAATGGCTTTACTGAGCTATTGACGGCTGCAGATGTTGATGCTCAATTGGCCAAGGGTGGCACTACACTGGTGATGGTCAATTCTGTTTGCGGCTGCTCTGCCGGTTCAGCCCGGCCGGCCGTGCTGATGGCAGTGGCGAATGCAAAGGAAAAGCCTGATTATGTGACCACCAGTTTTGCCGGATTTGATATTGAAGCAGTAAAAGGGCTTCGTGAGCACCTGGCTCCTTATCCGCCATCCTCGCCCGCAATTGCGCTTTTTAAGAATGGACAACTCGTTCATTTTATCGAACGCCATATGATCGAAGGAAGGTCGGCGCAAGTCATCGCCCAAAACCTGATCGGCGCTTTTGAAGAGTATTGCAATTAAAAAAGAATTAAAGAATCCGCCTGAATAGCTTTCTTATTCCAGAGAAAGCTATTTTTATTTTCGGGAAGCTTATATTTTCCATTGTATATTCGCCTGCTTATAACCAAATCAACGGCCGATGTATCCTAATCTTTATTTTGCATTTAAAGACCTTTTTGGTGTTGAATGGCCATTTCTTCGTTTTGTCAATTCATTTGGTTTTTTTGTTGCCATCTCATTTGTTCTCGCTGCGATCGTGCTGGCCGCAGAGCTGAAAAGAAAAAGTAGCGACGGTTTGTTGAAGCCTACTGAGATGCAGGTAATGGTTGGCAGGCCAGCTACCGCCACCGAACTTCTCCTGAATTTTCTGCTGGGCTTTCTGCTCGGATTCAAAATACTGGCCCTGTTCATAATGGACAGCTCGGCTACGGAAGACCCCCAGGCATTTATATTCTCAACCATCGGCAGCTGGCCCGCCGGTATACTCGTCGGATTGTTATTTGCCGGGTTGAAATGGTATGAAAAGAATAAACAAAAACTACCCAAACCTGAGAAAAGAACCGTACGCATCTGGCCGCAGGACAGGGTAGGGGAAATGACGGTTTTGGCTCTCGTTTTTGGACTCGTCGGCGCCAAGCTTTTTGATATTTTTGAGAACTGGAGCGATTTTTTGAATCATCCTTCTTCCTACCTGCTTTCACCCTCGGGTCTTACTTTTTACGGGGGACTGATCTGCGCTGCCATTGCTATCTGGGTCTATGCCCGTAAACATAATATAGGTCTCTGGCATCTCAACGATGCCGCTGCACCAGCCCTGATGCTGGCCTATGCTACAGGCCGAATCGGTTGCCAGGTAGCCGGGGATGGTGACTGGGGTGTAGCCAACCACAGCCCAAAACCCTTTTCATGGCTACCTGACTGGATGTGGGCTTATAAATACCCGCATAACGTCAACGAAGTAGACACTAAAATTCCTGGCTGCGTTGGTAAATACTGTTACGAGCTCGGTGAGGCTGCCTGGCCGACGCCATTTTATGAAACGATCATCTGCCTTATCCTTTTTGCCATACTCTGGTCGCTGAGGAAAAAGCTAAAAACCCCGGGAACATTGTTTGCTTTATACCTGATGTTCAACGGAATCGAGCGGTTTTTTATAGAAAAGATCAGGGTCAATACCCGTCTAAACCTGTTCGGATTCCAGCCTACCCAGGCCGAGGTGATCTCCACCCTGCTGTTTTTAGCAGGTCTGTTCCTGTGGTTTTACCTGAAGAAAAAGGAGGGTAACCCGAAATCCACAACGGGAGGTCCTGATCAGGGGGCCAAATAATTTTTTTTCAGAACGGTCTGCCGGGGCGGAATGCCCGTCCAACAAGCATTTCCCTAGAAAAGCCGCAATCAGGGAAACGATTGCATTAAATTGAAATTTAGTTAATTATTCACAGGCGCTATGAGATTCGGCCATTGAGACTTACCTTTGCAAATAGATCGCTCGGTCCCCTTTATTAACTGCATTTTACAATATTCTTTAAACCACGATCGGAACTAATTGTTTAATACATAAACAACTTACTTTACTATGAGGCAACTCAAAATTGCTACCCAGATCACAAACCGGGATTCCCAGGCGGTTGAAAAATACCTGCAGGAAATTTCAAAAATTTCTATGATCACGCCTGAGGAAGAAACAACCCTGGCTCAAAGGATCAAAATGGGGGATCAAAAAGCGTTGGACAAACTCGTTCAGGCCAACTTAAGATTTGTTGTCTCCGTGGCCAAGCAGTATCAGCACCAGGGCTTATCATTGAGCGATCTGATCAATGAAGGTAACCTCGGTTTGATAAAGGCCGCTCAGCGATTTGACGAAACAAAAGGTTTTAAATTTATCTCTTACGCAGTTTGGTGGATCCGTCAATCTATTTTACAGGCTTTGGCTGAACAGGGCCGCCTGGTAAGATTGCCACAAAACAAGATCGGAACTTACAATAAAGCCAACAAAGCTTATATGGCTTTCGAACAGGAGCACGAAAGAGAGCCTTCAACTGAAGAGCTGGCTGAGTTGCTTGAAATGAGCGAAACCGAAATCAACAATATTTTCCAAAGCAATACCCGTCACACTTCACTCGACGCACCTGTGCACGAAGCGGAAGATGTGGCGATGGGTGACCTGCTGGAAGGTGGTGATGATACCGACGACGATGTGATGAAAGACTCACTGAGAAACGAGATCCGTCGCGTATTAAAATCATTAAGCCCCAGGGAAGCCGAGATCGTAAATGCCTATTTTGGTCTCGATGGCGAACAGGGTGTTACCATCGAACAGATCGGTCAGAAATATGATCTTACCAAAGAACGCATTCGCCAGATCAAGGAAAGGGCTATCAAGCGTCTTCAAAAGGCCCGCTACAGCAGTGCATTAAAAGCATATTTGGGATAATCATTTTAGTTAAATAACTCGTCTCCCACGAGGGAGAAGATTGGTGGGTTTATTTACAAAAAGCAGCTCCGGTTGGCCTCAGGCTATTGGAGCTGTTTTCTTTTGTAGTTTTTACACATGCTTTCCAGACTACTGCTACTTTAAAACCCGGTAAGCGATTTACCGTTATTTTTGACGACTTAAAATTTTCATTACAGAATGGCGAATGATACAATCGAAAGAGTTAAATGCCTGATCATCGGATCAGGACCGGCAGGATACACAGCGGCAATCTATGCATCAAGGGCCAACCTGAACCCGGTTCTCTACCAGGGACTGCAACCAGGCGGTCAGCTTACCATCACTACCGAAGTTGAGAACTATCCAGGTTACCCGGATGGTGTACAGGGACCAGAGATGATGGTTGATTTTGAAAAGCAGGCAAAAAGAATGGGTGCAGATATTCGTTATGGTATCGCCACACAGGTTGATTTTTCGGGGCGACCACTAAAGGTTCAGATTGACGAGGAAAAATGGATCGAAGCTGAATCCGTTATCATCTCCACAGGTGCATCGGCAAAATGGCTTGGCCTCGAGAGCGAACAACGTCTCAATGGATTTGGCGTTAGCGCCTGCGCGGTCTGTGATGGATTTTTCTTCCGCGGAAAAGAAGTGGCCATAGTAGGTGCAGGAGATACCGCAGCTGAAGAGGCCCTGTATCTTTCCAAACTTTGTACGACGGTGCATATGTTTATTAGAAAAGATCATATGCGGGCGAGCAAGGTAATGCAGGAGCGGGTGTTGAATACGCCTAATATCAAAGTTTACTGGAACACAGAAACCGACGAAATTCTCGGCGATAAGACCGTGACCGGCGTTAGAATAAAAAACAATGTAACGGGTGAAACACAACAAATACCCGTCAATGGCTTTTTTGTAGCGATCGGGCATCAACCCAATTCAGATATTTTCCGCGGCTTTATCGATATGGATGACGCCGGCTACATTCGCACCGTTCCCGGTTCTACCAGGACAAATGTACCTGGCGTATTCGCATCGGGTGATGTGCAGGATAAGATCTACAGGCAGGCAGTAACAGCTGCAGGGAGCGGTTGTATGGCCGCACTCGACGCGGAGCGTTACCTCGGTGATATCGGCGTCCATTAGATTTAAAACCTAAACTTACTATTCAAAATTCAAGTCATCATGTCCAGCCGGTTCACCATTTCGCTCAACAACCTTCGTTTCCGCGCTTACCATGGTTTATATCCTGCGGAGAGGCAAAAGGGAAATGATTTTGTAGTGAATATGGAAGTCAGCTATGCACCCAAACAGGCCATGATTAGACAACTGGAAGATACCATCGATTATGCCGCCCTGTTTGAAATAATCAATGCAAACATGCAGGACCCTGTTGACCTGCTGGAAACGCTGGTGCAACGGATCGCGCAATCGGTTCACGAACGTTATAATGAAGTGAAACAGATAACCGTTTCAGTTGAAAAACTGAATCCGCCAATTGACAAATTCACCGGTAGTGCAGCCGTGAGCTATTCTACAGGGTTTCAATAAGTAAAGCTTTTTATACGTAAAAAGCCCTGGGCCATTCAAAATAGCCTGCAAAAATTACAATAAGTATTTTTGCCTATCATTGCAACTAATAAAGTAATAGTGAAACAGGTTTACAATATAGCTTCCGGCAGGGAAGGGGATACAGCACAACAGGTTTTATCGGTCAGGATCGGGGAAAGACATTTTGGCTTTTCGGTTAGTTCGGTAAATGCGGGGGAATTGTTTACGCTGAACTGGTACACTGAAGTGGAAATGAATGCGGCAACGCTGAACGACATCTACTGGAAACACCCCGAACTCCGTTCCAGCTATCAGCATGTTTTTATCTGCTACGATTATCCACAAAGCGTGATGATCCCACTAAACCAGTACAAGCAGGATGACGCCCGGCTGATGTTACAAACCATGTTTGGCATCAGTGGCAAAGATGCGGTGGTGAATGAACCGGTGTCTGGCTGGCAGATGTATAATGTGTTTGCGGTACCAAAAGATGTTTACGACTGGGTTAATGAACACTATCCTTCCTGTAATTACTGGCATACCTATACCATTGGTATAAAAAATGCGGTGGTCACCGATTTTGAAGGTTCGCTGGCAGCAGATTTTCGTACCGATGATTTTTCGCTGGTAGCAACAAGGGGGAGTAAATTACTGCTCACACAAACCTTTCCATACTCTACGCCGGCTGATTTTATTTATTATTTACTGGATGCATGCCGGCAGTTTTCATTTTCCCAGGAAACAGTACGCGTTTACCTGTCGGGGCTGATCGACAAGGAATCGAGTTTGTACAAGGAACTCTACCAGTATTTTCTTCATATCCGTTTCCGGGAACCCGAATGGAAGGTGTCGGGTCTTGGAGAGCAACAATACCCGGCCCATTTTTTTACATCCCTTAATGACCTCGCGAAATGCGCATCATAGGTGGTGAACATGGCGGCAGGAAATTCAATCCGCCTTCGAAAATGCCATATACCCGGCCCACCACCGACATAGCCAAGGAAGGTTTGTTTAACATGATCCAGCATAAGCTGGATATCGAAGAGTTAAAAACCCTTGACCTGTTTGGCGGCACGGGTAGTATCAGTTATGAACTCGCCTCCCGTGGCGCAAAGGATCTTACCATCGTCGAGAAAGACGCGGCCATGCACGCGTTTATAAAAAAGACCAGCCAGGAACTTCGAATAGAGAATTTGAAAGCGGTAAGGATGGATGTGTTTAAATTTATTGATCAATGCCCGGAAAAATTCGATTTTATCTTTGCCGGTCCACCTTATGCGCTGGCCACGATTGATCGTTTACCTGAGTTGATATTTGAAAAGCAGTTGCTCAAGCCAGGTGGCTGGTTTGTGCTCGAGCATACACCACGCAACAATTACAAGAATTTTCCTTTTTATAAATCAGAGCGTAACTACGGGACCACAATTTTTTCCATTTTTATAAATCCCCATGAAGAAAACGGAACTAAGGAAGATCTACCGTGAAAAGCGAATGGCGCTTTCGGAGAAAGAAAGGATAAAACTGGATGATCTACTACTCATCCAGTTTCAGTCTGCCGATATTCCGTTTATCGACGCGCTAATGACCTATTGGCCGATCGAGGAAAACAATGAGCCCAACACACATTTATTTACGGAGTTTTTAAAGTTTAGGAACCCGGAATTAAAGACCTGCTATCCGGTATCCGATTTTGCTACTGGTATTATGCGGGCGGCAGCAACGGATATAGATACGCCATTTTCCAAAACGGAGTTGAATATCTACGAACCGCAGAGCACGGACTTTGTACCGGCCGGCGAGATAGACCTGGTATTTGTGCCATTACTGGCATTTGACAAAAAAGGATATCGTGTTGGATATGGAAAAGGCTTCTATGATAAATGGCTGGAAGGCTGTCGCGAAGATTGTATCAAGGTAGGATTTAGTTATTTTGAACCGGTAGAGCGTATCGAAGGACTCCATGAATTTGACCTACCTTTAGACCTTTGTATCACACCGCAAAACATGTATGTCTTCTAATTTTTTTCTCAAGTCTTTCCGGATTCTTTTACTTCCATTTGCACTGCTATATTGGCTGGCTGTGGCGATCCGCAACTGGCTTTACAATAAGAACATACTCCAAAGCACTTCTTTTGGTTTGCCGTTGATCTGCGTTGGAAATCTTTCGGTAGGTGGTACCGGCAAGTCGCCGATGGTGGAATACCTGGTAGAATTGTTGAAGGGCCAATTCAAAGTGGCTACTTTAAGCCGGGGCTATAAAAGACGTACCCAGGGATATGCTCTCGCCGATGAAAACTCCACAGCCCTTGAGATCGGCGATGAACCGATGCAGTTTCATAGTAAATTTCCGGATATACCTGTGGCCGTCGGTGAGGAACGGCTGATCGCGATACCACAGCTCCTGCACGACCGGCCCGAAACCGAAGTGATCATACTGGATGATGCATTTCAGCACCGCGCTGTAAAAGCTGGTTTGAATATCTTGCTGACTGATTATAGCAATCTTTTTACCCGCGATTTTTATTTGCCAACAGGTGATCTGCGCGACCTGAAATCGGAATATAAGCGGGCGGAAGTGATCGTGGTGACCAAATGTCCTTCGGATCTTTCTATCATGGAGAAAGAAAAAATCATTAGCGAAATTGATCCTGTCGATAAGCAGTCGATCTTTTTTACATCCGTGGAGTATGGCCAGCCCTATCATATTTTGAGTGGAAATAAGCTGCCTGTAACCGACGACAAGGAAATACTGCTCGTAACCGGTATTGCCAATCCCAGATCATTGATGTCGATGCTGGAAGACTCGAGCAAGACTTACTATATGCTCCAATATCCTGATCATCGCATTTTCACCATAGACGATCTCAAGGAAATAAAAAAGAGGTTTGCGGCCATCGAATCGGTTGATAAAATTATTCTTACAACTGAGAAAGATGCAGTACGTTTAGTGAAATTCAATTCAGAAATCGCTGACTGGCCTTTGTATGTCATTCCTGTCCGGCATCATTTTTTGTATGAAGAGGGTGGAAGATTCGATCAGTTGGTCACCGGTTTTATCCGCCAATTTGGTCCGGCACAGAAAAACTAGAGTATGGGTAAAAAAAACACTTCGAAGAAAAAGCAGAAATATAGTGCAGCAGACAACGGTAAAACTGTAAAAGGGAAGCTGGATATTACCCGTTCGGGAATGGGCTTTGTGATCGTGCCTGAACAGGAAACGGATGTATTGATTCGACCCTCAGATTTTAATACTGCCATGCACGGCGACCTGGTACGAGTAAAGATCAAAAACGGCTTCGGTCGACGTATGCAGGGCGAGATCGTCGAAGTACTCGAAAGAAAACAAACAGAGTTTATTGGCAGGCTTCAATTGAATAAGGATTTTGCTTTCTTTATCATGGATTCCAACAAGCCCATGCCGGATATTTATATTCCCCTGCAAAGTATAAATGGCGCTAAGGACAATGACCGCGTAGTAGCCAGGCTGGTTCGTTGGGAAAAAGGCGATAAGCGCCCCGTGGGTGAGGTCGTGAGTGTGCTGGATGCTGAGAATTCCAATGATGCGGCCATGAAAGAAATACTGCTGGAAAATGGCTTCCCACTTGAATTTCCTGACGACGCTATTGAAGTTGCCGCGCGCATACCGGAAACGATAACGGATCACGATATAAAGAACAGGCGAGATGTTAGGGATGTACTCACATTTACGATTGATCCCGTAGACGCAAAAGATTTTGACGATGCCATTTCTATGAGAAAAATTAAAGAAGGTCTTTATGAAATCGGTGTGCATATTGCCGATGTCAGTCATTATGTGGAACCCAATAATCCGCTTGATAAAGCCGCGTACCAGAAAGCCACTTCAGTTTACCTGCCCGATAGGGTGAACCCCATGCTGCCCGAGCATATTTCGAATGTACTCTGCTCCCTGCGTCCCAATGAGGACAAACTCACGTTCTCTGCCATTTTTGAGATCAATTCAAAAGCAGAAGTGAAACAATACTGGCTGGGGAGAACAATCATGCATTCCAATAGGCGGTTTACATACGAGGAGGCACAGGATATTATCGAAACAAAAGCAGGTGACCACGCAGAAGAGATCTTATTGCTTAACGAGCTTGCCCAGAAAATGCGCAAACGCCGGTTCAACAAAGGGGCTATTAATTTTTCGTCACAGGAAGTGCGGTTTAGGCTGGATGATAAAGGCGATCCGATTGGTATTGTGATAAAGGAAAGCAAAGAGTCGCATCAGCTAATTGAAGAATTCATGCTACTGGCCAATCGCTATGTAGCTGAGCATATTTCAAAAATCAAAGTAAAGGGAAAGCCTTTGCCTTTTCCATACCGGATACACGATACACCGGATGAAGAGAAATTGTTACCGTTTATTGCTTTTGCCAATAAGTTTGGACATAAGTTCGATGCGTCCTCACCCGAAGCTATTGCTG
>JAEZRB010000315.1 GCA_023412975.1 Bacteroidota bacterium
ATTCAGGATTACCCCGTCCCTGTTCACCATCCAGGTATAAAGCAGCAGCCAGGCCAGTACTGGTATATAGAAAAGTACAGTCGGATCACCCGATTTCAAACTCAGGTAAACGAGGCCGGAAAAAGCGATCGCGAAATATACCAGCCAGATATTATTCCTGAACAGCGGGAATATGATCCGGAATAAAAGCTGTGTAAAATAATAGTAGGCCAGTGACAAGGTAGCCAGCACAATAAAACCTACACCGGTATACCGGTTCAGGCTGGAAAAATTGGTAACATCAAATGATATCTTCGAATCAGCCACAATACTCCTGATCACCGACGACAGGATGAAAGTGGAATAGATCAACAGGCAAAGCGAAAAAACACCGGCGGCCGCACGTATCCAGAACGGCAGTGGAGAAATAATATTCTTTAGATGCTGTACTTTATACCATGTGAAAAGAACGATCCAGCAAAAAAATGCGGAATTCAACCACAAATCTCCGAGAGATCGCTGTACAATATTGGATCCGAATATTTGCGGGTCAAACAATTCAAACTGCCGCAGGTTAAGCAGTCCGGGGAATAAATAAATAATGAGTCTGATACCCACCAGGCTAAGTCCCAGGAAAACCACGCCTTTCCAAATCTTCCTGCTGGCCAGCGATTCCGCCACCAGGTGTATAAACAATAATAGCAGCAGTAAGCCGCTGAACCGAAGAATTATTGTCAGCTTGTTATTATACGGTACGGCCCCGGCAGCTTTTCTATCGAGATAATAAAGCGTTTCGCCAGATAGCGACTTAACAGGAAATTCTGTTACGGTATTGCTCATCTGAACCCTGTTGTCGGCAATATCACTGTACACAAACTTCTGAGGCAGGTATTCAGTTTCAAGAAAAAAATCCGATCGCACCGGTACCAGTGCATAAGCGAGGACCGTATGCTCGCCGACCACCAGGTTGCGCTTGATCACCAAATAGTGACCATTCGAGAGCTGCATGAACTGCTCATGATCATCCATCCAAAAAGTCTCTGGTGGTGGTAAAATGAGCTGGTTGCTCCAAAACTTAAGCGTAAGCGTACCCGAGGGATTTACCTTGTATAAAAAAATTCCGTAACCCTTCCCGGTCAGCTTTTCCAGCTTATCAACCGATTCTTTATTCTCAACCAGACGTAAAACAAGGGTAGTATCTTTTACAAACTCGCGGAAGTCTTTTTCATGTTTATGCAGGTAGCGTTCAGCAACTTTCACCTCTTCAGCAACCGAAGAACGGCTCGTATAGAGCGTGTTGAACACAAATGAAAGCACGAAAAGAAATGCAGATGCCAGTAGCAAACTAAATTTCCATATCAAATTATTTCTAACGAGTGGCTTCACGAATCCGGCTGTTGTTTTACACTGTTCCAGATGCTGTCCATTTCGGTCAGGCTCATCTTAGTCAGGTCCCTGCCCTGTTCTAAAGCCTGCTTTTCCATCTGAGTAAAGCGGTGGATGAATTTTTTATTGGTTAGTTCGAGAGCGTTTTCCGCATCCACCTGCAAAAACCGTGCATAATTGATTAATGAAAATACCAGGTCACCGAACTCCTCTTCCACTTTATCCTGCCTGCCGGTATCGATCACCTCCTTTAATTCCCGTATCTCTTCCTCCACTTTTTCCCAAACCTGTTCCCTGGTTTCCCATTCAAAGCCCACCTGTTTGGCCTTTTCCTGCAAACGCATCGCTTTTACTGTTGCGGGTAATGACTTGGGAACACCACCCAACACAGAGGTTTTTCCTTCTTTTAATTTTAACTTTTCCCAATTACGCTTTACTTCTTCCTCGCCGCTGACTTCTAGCTTCCTTCCTTCATTTGCCGGGTCACCATAAATATGCGGGTGACGAAATACGAGTTTGTCGCTTATCGAATTGAGAACTTCTTCGAGCTCAAACTTCTTTTGCTCGCTTCCGATCTTTGCGTAAAATAATATATGAAGCATGAGATCGCCCAGCTCTTCCTTGAGTCCTTTCCAGTTTTCTTCAGTGATGGCATCGGCGAGTTCGTAGGTCTCCTCGATGGTTAATTGTCGCAGGGTTTGTATGGTTTGTTTACGGTCCCAGGGACATTTTTCTCTCAAATCGTCCATAATCGACACTAACCTTAAAAATGCATTACTCAGACTACTCTCCATGGTACGTTTTTAAATTTGAAAAATTGAAAGCAGGAAAAAGACCAGCATTAATATCGATGCCAGAAACACTCCCAGGATGCTTAACAAACAAAACTTGACAAAGGTTTTAAACCCGTTTTGCCTGTAAAAACGTTTCATCGCTATAAACAGGTACACCGGCCAGGCTAATATCGTCATCGCCATCAGGAAGTTCATCAATCCCCAGCCTGTAACATCACTTAGATAATCGAAAAGGAAAACAAACAAGAGGAGGATAAAACTGAAAATATAAAAATGGATCGTAAATATGCCATGATCTGTATAATAAAACTGTTTGCGCCGGATATATAGCAATTTTAAGATCAGTGCAAAAAAAGGCAGGGACACAAAAAGCAGGTACGGCATCTGGTGCAATAAAACTTCTGAAAACCTGGAAAAAGAAGACTGCTGCTCTCTTTTATATTTTTCATTAAGGTAAATGATCCGTTTGTTCCATTTCCCCTGCAGCCAGCCGTCTCTTTCGGATGCGGGTAAGGCTTTCTGAATAGAATCATATTCCTTGCGATTTTTATATTTATACCCTATTGTATTAAACATTTGCTCCTCATTATATGGCAGCAGGTCGAGTGTCGTTATTTGCCGGGTGGTATCTTTCAACAATTCGATCTGCTTCTGCAGGTTAAAATTTCCAGGCATTCGCTCCAGTCGGGGTTCGACTTTCTTAAGGATGGAATCTCGCTGGGCAGCCGTCAACGGCCCGGCGGGGTCAAATATTTTAACACCCTCGTCGGCATTGCGAATACTGAAAAATATCAGGAAAAAAAGTGCGGAAGTGAATACATACATCCGAACCGGGTTCAGGTAGCTCATCCTCCTTCCCCTCATATACTCCGCCGACAAAAAGCCGGGACGCGTCAGCAGGACCCGCAGGGTTGTAAAGAACTTTCCATCAAAATGCGTGATATCATTAAAGAAGTGGCTGACCATTCCCCAAAATGACTCTTTGGGTTCCGTATTCTCCTGGCCACATACATGACAATACTTTCCGTGTACAATCGTTCCGCAATTGAGGCAATCCTTTTCTTTCCGCTCTGGCCGGTGCGACATGAAAAATTTTTTCTAAAAATAAGTATAAACTTCACATATAACCTTTGTTTTTCGTTCCTGCATAATTCGAGTATTTTTGGGCCAACCAATTCAATAGTAATGAAAAACACCTTGCTGATATTTGCCTTATCCCTGAGTTCTGCCGTTTATTGCCAACACTTTTACAATGATATTGCCGATGCCCGCGACCTGGGGCACCGGATGGAAAATTATATTAAACAGAAAGTGCGGACCGTGACCGCTACCGGGTTTGACGAGCGGGGTGTAAAATCGTCCGATTTCAACGAAAGGATAGAGATCGACGCACCAAATAGAACCTTAAAGTTAGCTACCCGAAATGGTCAGTCGGTCAGCCGCAATACCTACCGATTCGATGATCAGCACCGACTGATCGAGATCAGCGATTCTTCACGGGATATAAAAAGTACAACCCGCTATAATTACGATAACAGGGGAAGTATCCTATCTATCGTAAACACGACCCGCGACTCGCTCAATGATTTCACCCAAACCACCGCTCACTATTACCAATACAATGATGCGGGCAAACCCATCAGGTTATGGCGTGTGATCAACCAGGCTGATAGTACGGAGTATCGATTTACGATTGATGAAAAGGGCAATGTGGCCGACGAGCAGTTGTATCGACGCGGGGTTTCGATGGACCTGGTTTATTATTATTACAACGACAAAAACCAGCTCACCGATATCGTTCGCTATGATAAGAAAACGAAGAAACTCCTCCCGGTTACCATGTTTGAATATGATGAAACGGGACGTGTGATCCAAAAAATGTCAGTGCTATCCACCAGTCGCCATGATTATATTATCTGGCGTTATATTTTCAACGAAAAAGGACTCAAGACAAAAGAAGCGCTTTTCAACAAGCAAAAGGAATTGACCGGCAGGATCGAATACGCCTATACATTCGAAAACTAACTGCTGTATGAACCTTCTATCTTACATTGTCCTGCTTTCCCTTCACCTGATGTTGACGGGACAAGCAATTCCTTTTACCTCCAACCAGGATCAACGAGGGTTAGAAACGGGAGTACTAACTTTCAAAGACAGCAATTTTGTTTTGAAGGGCAGGATCACAGGTCAGAAGAAAGGTATAATCAAATTGATCTATTCCGACAAAAATGGCAAACATATTCTCGACAGTACCGAGATAAGAAATGGACGATTTCGTTTTCGGGGTTATATTTCAGAGCCCACCAAGGTCTTCCTCGAAGGGCCTGTGGCTTCCCACGATATGAACGATCCCAATTTCACCAGTTTTTTTGTGGAGCCACGCCAAATAAGAATCACCCTTGTATTAGACAAATTCAAGAATGCTGTTGTTACCGGATCAAAAACGCAAATGGAACAGGCTGAACTCGACGGGTTGACCGCGCCTGTAAAGAAGGAAATGGAACCCCTGGCAAAAGAATACCAGAACCTGAGCCGCCAGTACAGGCAGGCGATAAAGGCAAAGAAGGATGAGGCCAGGCTTCTGGAACTCCAGGAAAAGATAGATCGCGTACAAACCGGGTTTGAACCCTACCGGGCAAGGATCAGGCAAATCGAATATGATTTCTTTTCCCGCTTTCCCCAGTCGTTCGTTACAGCCTACCAACTGCGGGTTTATGCGGATGAATTACCGCTAGATTCTTTACAACAATTCTATGACCAGCTTGGTCCCACCCGGCAAAGCATTCCCGGTCGGGAAATTGCCAGGCAAATAGAACGCCGGAGACAGGCCCCAGCAAATAACCCGCAAAAGAATTGACAGCCACCAGGCCCTTTTAGCCATTACAATAAACCGCTGAAATAGATTCTATGCCGGCAGGTGGAATTTCGTTGTAAATTATTTTGTCAACCTATTCCTCACATTAAATATTGAGAGATGACAAAACTACTGACGAGTCTTCTGGCTACTGCGTTGATCGCTCCATTGATGACAGTGCAAAGCCAGGGGATCAAAACTCCGCGTACGCCAAGTCCTGGCGCAACAGTTTCTCAAACTATCGGTATTTCTAATGTTACGGTCAACTATTCGAGACCATCCGTGAAAGGAAGGCAGGTATGGGGCGGGCTGGTTCCTTACGGCTGGAATGCCCAGGGATTTGGGTCTGGCGCTGAAGCTCCATGGAGAGCCGGTGCCAATGAGAATACAACCATCGAGTTCTCACACAATGCCACTGTGGAAGGGAAACCGGTTCCCGCTGGTATTTATGGTTTGTTTTATGTGATCAATGCTGACAATAGCGGGGAAGTGATCCTTTCAAAAGATCACAGATCCTGGGGCAGCTTTTGGTATGACGCCGGGCGTGATCAACTTCGCGCTCCCATTAAGCTACGCGAAATAGGCCATACTGAAATTCTTACCTATGACTTTATCAATACCAATAAAAACGGTGCAGAGCTTGTGCTGAACTGGGAAAAAAAGCAATTCCCGGTGAAAATAGAATTTGCTGTCGACGATATAGTGATGGCCAATGCAACAGAAGAATTGAAAGGTCCCGTTGGCTTTAACTGGCAGGGTTATACCAGCGCCGCTAATTATGCATTACAAAATAAAGTCAACCAGGAGCAGGCTTTGAAATGGATTGACCAGGCAGTTAATCAAAATAAAAGTTTTGCCACCCTGAGTGTCAAATCAGGACTATTAAAAAACACTGGCAGGCAGGCAGAAGCTGATAAAATGATGGCCGAAGCAGTTGCAATGGCCACCGAAGCTGAATTAAATGTGTATGGATACCAGTTGATGGGCAATGGAGAGATCGACAAAGCCATCGAAATCTTCAAATTGAATACACAGCGTTTTCCCAAAAGTGCCAACACCTGGGATAGCCTGGGAGAAGCTTATTTCACTAAAGGTGATAAAAAGAATGCGATTGCCAATTTCAAAAAATCCCTGAGCCTGGATCCTCCCGCCAACGTGAAAAACAATTCTGAAAAATTCCTGAAACAGCTTGGCGCGTTGTAGTATGGTCAAAATATAAGTGGAAATATGTAGTAAATACAACGACAAACCGGTTTCAGGAAATAGTACAGGTCAATCATAAGAACGACTATTTTTTTGGATTGGCCACAGTCGTTACTTTGTACTGTTGATGGAGAAAATTATACAATATCCAATCCTTGAAAACTGAAGAAATCCAATATCCGCCATCAATGATTGAGAAACAATGACCGTTTGCTGTTTCAACAGGAGAACGGTTTTTTTAGAAGATCAGTAGCGTTTGGCTACATCAACATAGGTTAAGGAGTTAACCGATTCGCTCCTGCACCAGGGGATAGTATAAGCTATCTCCTTTTTTTTGTCCTTGTCGCAAAGCACAACCCTGTTGAACTATACAAACAAGTGTTTACACTTAGTATTTAACCTGCATAAACAAAAATTTCATGGCATTTATTCACACAGCGTACCCATTTTAATGACCATCCATATTATTTTCTCAACAACCTTGCTATAAGTTCTTTACTTTTGTTTAAAACCAACTGTATGAATCTTTTTGTTGCAGGCCTTCCTTACGACCTCGATGACGATGAACTAATGGAAATATTTGAAAAATTTGGAGTAGTTAAATCCGCGAAAGTGGCGATGGATAAAGAAACCGGGAAAAGCAGGGGATTTGGATTTGTGGATATGCAAAATGATGATGAGGCCAGGGACGCTATCGAAAATCTCAATGATATTTCATTGGGCAAAAAGCCGCTTGTTGTGAAGCAGGCGGAGGAAAGAACTTCCGGTCCCTCTGGTGGAGGTGGCAGCCGTGGAAATTTCAACCGCGGCGGCGGTGGCGGCTATAGCAGCCGTCCAGGTGGTGGAAGACCTCCCGGCAACAATCGCGATCGCAATCGCTATTAAATATTCAACTGGCAGATAAGCCTTTTTAAAAGATACAGGTCCCGGTAATGCCGGGACTTTTTTATTGCTTACAGGTTTAATTCGTTGATAAAAAAAGATCGAATTTTTTTCTATGCTGAATGGATATTAAGTCTAACAACGAAATTGATTCTTTATGTTAAAAGCTATTTCCATAATTAGCCTATTTCAGGCGGGTTGGAAATTGTATTTGACAGTCCTTAACAATTGAAGCCTGCATTGGCATTCTTTATGATTTACCGATAGGCGGAAATTCATTTATTCAATTAAAACAAGGACTATGAAAAAAATTTTTTACACTATTAGTTTCGTCGCTCTACTGGCTGTTTTATTTACAGCCTGCACCGGTAAACCTGAACCGGTGGAATCAACTAAGGGATTATCTTATGCGGATACAGTAGGTCTCGCAGAATTCCAGGAATGGAAAATGCATAATGAACGCGTGGCCGCCATCGAAGCATATAAAAAATCTGAGGCCGCCGCTACACCAGCTGTTTCGCGCAGTACTGCGAAAAGGAGTAGTTCGGGTAGCAGCAGTAACAGTGGCTCGATGATATCCGGAACAGAAAACCAGGCAAAAACAGCTGAGAAGAAAGGCTGGAGTAAGGCAGCCAAGGGAGTCGCGATCGGCGCAGGTTCGGGTGCTGTATTAGGTGCTGTTATCCATAAACGTAACCGCGCACTCGGTGCCGTTATTGGCGGTGTTGTTGGTGGCGGTGTCGGATATGGTATAGGACGTTCAAAGGATAAAAAAGACGGACGTTACTAAATCAGATTCTTAATAAAAATTCCCGACGACTATAAAGGAGCCGTGATCTAAATTCACGGCTCCTTTTTTACTAGTAAGAAAAGTAGATCCGCGATAACACTCAAAAGCAAAAAACTGGCTTACCGCCTTAAAAAAATTATATACTTCCCGCCTCCCAGCCTTCCGCGCAAAAAAATATATTCAACCCTTCACTAATCTGTTAAATGAATTTTATAATAAGGTTAATATAGTTTTAACTCATACTCCGCCCTGTGTTTGTGAAATTTGCAGACACCGTTCTTCGAGCCAACCTATCCCCCGCCTTACTCAACCATAACTTCTGCTCATTTTTAATTTTTAAACAGTTCTAAAAACATGATGAGTATGAAAAGGTTTTTTTCTTCAATCCGTTCGGCCCTGCTTCCGGTGAGCGCTATCCTTGTGGTTTCTGTACTGGTTGCGGCGTGCTCTAAATTTGATAATGATGACAATGGCGCCGATACTCCCGTGTCTGGATTAATGGCGTTTAACCTGGTGCCCGACAAATCGGCCATCGGTATAACAATTGGTGGTAATAATTTAACTAATGCGCCCCTGGTTTATACCAACTTTACAGGCGTGTACCAGCGTATATTCTCAGGCAACCGAGAATTGGAGTCTTTTGATGTTAATTCTGATTCCTCTCTTGCAAAAACCGCGGGCAATTTCGAGGTCAACAAATACTATTCTGTATTTGTAGTAGGCGCCAATGGATCCTACTCGAACCTTGTAACACATGATAATTTTGACAGCCTCAGTTCTTCAACGGGCAAGGCGTATCTGCGTTATATCAATGCGATCCCCGATTCGACACAACCCACGGTAACGATCAATGCAGGGAATAATAATGTAGTCAGCAAGCCGGCAGCGTTCACGTCAATATCGGAATTTGTAGCTGTTGATCCCGGACAGGTAACTGTCACGGTCAACAACAATTCAAATATTGATGCCAATCGTAGTATCGAATTGCAACAGGGGAAAGTTTACACTATTCTCCTGATCGGCTTACCGGGAAGTACCGATACGGACAGGGCTGTACAGATAAAGTACATTGAAAATGGCAGCCTGGGCTCTGAGCAATAATGAATAATGAGGAATTTGTTTTTTAGGAATTAGGAATTGGGGTTGGCCCTCCAATTCCTAATTCCAAATCATTGCTGTCCGGAATAAAATCTTGGATAGTTGTCAGAACCTTTGACCCGCGCGGCATCTATGACTTTTACATTTACAGGGGCTTTGCTTTATTTTTCCCTGGAGACTCTTAGTTTTGCTGGCCGTAGTTGAAATGTATCGATGGTCAGGATACCACAGCGCACACTGCGAACACAGCGAAGTATTCGCATCAGGTCCTGTTCTACGTAGCAGATTTTATCACGAAAACGGCTTTCGCTGTGCTCACCGTGCCCGCCG
>JAEZRB010000333.1 GCA_023412975.1 Bacteroidota bacterium
AGTCTCAACAGGCCTCCAGTCGATCACGTTATCGGAATGCGCAAGAAATACATCCGTGTCGCCCCAGTACATCCAATATTTACCATTTACTTTTACTGCTACAGGGTTGCCATTTTTATATTTACTCACGATCGATCCTGACTTACTCCATTCGTTCATGTACTTGCCATCGTAGGCTTTTGAAAAAACAAGTCCTTTTTTCTGCCAGTTGTACAGGTCATCGGATACCGCCACCAGTAATCGCGCCTTGTCGCCATCATAAGATGTATAGCTCAAATAATATTTTCCCTGCTCATCCTGCACGATCCTTGGGTCCTCGCATCCGCCTTCCCATTCATATTTTTTAAGGGAATCATTACCTGGATATAATACCGGAACGGGATGTTTGGTGAAATGCAAACCATCTGTACTCCAGGCGACACCGACACGGGAGGTGCCGGCATATTTTCCGATTTTATCTTCTGCACGATACAATAAAAACAAAGTATCGTTACGAACGATGGCGGCGGGGTTGAACACATCTTTCTCTTCCCATTTCAGAGGACCGTTAATGGGGCAATCGAAAACAACGCCTGTATCGGGTAGAAGCACAGGGTTTGCAGCATCTGCTTTTTCAAATGGCCCTAAGACCCAGGATTTTTCATCGGTGCCATCTTTTGGCGAGGATGCATTATTACAGGCTGCCAGAAGCAAGCAGATTGAGAATATTTTCAGAACGTGCATAAGCTGTATTTAAAGACCTTCGTATTCGTATAGCGGATCAATATTGTTGCTACCTGCCTTCAGTTCTATTAGAGGTTTAATAATACCGTCATGCAGATCATATACCCATCCATGCAGGTGTGGCCGGTTGTCTTTTAGCCAGGCTCTTTGTATAATAGAGGTTTTCGAAAGGTTGTAGATCTGTTCTTTTACATTCAGTTCTACCATGCGGTTCAACCGGCTTTCTTCGTCGGGAATGGCTTCTACCTCTGCTCGGTGCAGGCGATAGATGTCTTTAATATGCCTCAACCACATATTAAGCACCTGGTTGAAATGCTTTTTGGTCATAGCAGCCTTTACACCACCGCAGCCATAATGGCCGCAAACAATTACATGTTTTATTTTCAGGTGATTCACCGCGTAATCCAGGACACTTAACAGGTTGACATCGGTATTTACGACCAGGTTGGCTACGTTTCGATGAACAAATATTTCACCTGGTTGGGTACCCGTGATCTCGTTGGCAGGCACGCGGCTATCACTGCACCCGATCCAGAGAAATTCCGGAGTTTGAAGATGTACCAAACGTTCAAAAAACTGCGGATCTTCGGCAAGTCTTTCTGAGGCCCAAATCTTATTATCCTTTAACAATTCCTCGTATCGCTCCATAGTTGGCTGGTTGTTAGTCAAAATTAGCTGTTTAATTCATCCAATTATCGAGACTAACACCACGCAATCCGGGTAATACCACGATTTTTCCCCCGATCAAAACTTTTTTTCAAATCTGCTGTTACAAGTTCCTGCACGGCCGATGGCTAAGCAAAAACAACCGTTAGTCCCCATAAGGAGGTTCTATGAACGGTTTGGATTGGAAAAATGAAATGTTTATTTTCGCAAGACTGAATGAAGACCAACCGCAAGCCATATAGCCCCATTCAAATGGTATCTGCCCTGTGCATGGTTCTGGCTTTGCTTTGGCTCACGATCAGTGCACCGTTTGTAGTTGCCGGTCAGAAGTTGATGGCAAAATATGAAAAGACCTGCACGCATGATTTCAATACTTCAGAGGAGAGTGAAGGTGCAGCCAACCCCTTTGGGAATAACACCGAAGAAAAATCTCCCAATTCCAGTTCCTTTTCTGAAGAATACCTTCACGATCACCATAAACCTGATCATATATTTTCGATCATTTCTCCCTATCACAATAGCATGAATGCCGACACCTACATCGCATTCCATGGTGAACTCCTCGTGCCCCCACCCAACCGGGCGTAGTCTATCCCATTCTACTATTTCAATCTTTTGCTAAGGCCTGACACAGGCCCGGGCGTATCTATTTCAAAAAAATGTATGCTGTCATACTTTATGCATGGCAGTGGAATAAACTATTAATAATGAGGAAACACTCAAAGGAGTTTCTGCAAAACCTCACGCCCTGCCAGGGTTTTGAGTTGCTGCAGGAAGGAAACAAGCGATTTATCAGCAATCTGAATAATGACCATGATCATCTTGAAATGATCAACGAAACCCGCGAAGGGCAGTATCCCTTTGCCGTAATACTGAGTTGTATGGATTCACGTACCTCGGTTGAATTAATTTTCGACCAGGGACTTGGTGACCTGTTCAGCATCCGTGTTGCAGGCAATATTGTCAACAATGACATACTGGCGAGTATCGAGTACGCCGTCAAATATGTAGGTTCAAAAGTACTGATGGTATTGGGCCACACGGAGTGTGGTGCCATTAAGAGCGCAAAACAAGGCGTACGCGATGGGCATATCACCGATCTTCTCAAGCGCATACAGCCTTCTATCAGTAAAGCCCTGCTCAAAGATGACCAGGACCATTTGTTTACCGATAAGGTAGCCTATGCCAACGTTGAAAATAGCCTTGAAGAAATTCTCACACGCAGCGAGATCGTCCAGGACATGTTTGCAAAAGGCGAAATAGGTCTCGTAGGCGGTGTGTACAACGTGGAAAATGGACAGGTTGATTTCTTTAAAAATCTCACAAAAAAAGGCAGGAAAGAAAAGCCTGCACAATTAGTATCTACCCAATAAAACCCCGGTAAGATTGTGGGAGCATCAGGCTCCCGCAATTGAAACCGGATCAAAATTTTATTTAGTATGAAGCTTAATACAAAACATTTCAAAACGGATGCGTTGTCGGGGATGGTCGTTTTCCTCGTCGCCCTCCCGCTTTGCCTGGGTATCGCAGTTGCAAGCGGCGCTCCACCGTTTGCCGGGATCATTACCGGGATCATCGGTGGTCTTGTCGTTGGTTTTTTAAGTAGTTCAAATGTGAGCGTATCGGGTCCTGCTGCCGGGTTGCTGGCAATTGTGCTGGTGGCCATCACCGACCTGGGATTTGAAACTTTCCTGGTAGCCGTTATAATCGCGGGCATGATCCAGATGACGCTCGGCATTTTGAAAGCGGGCAGTATCTCCAGCTATTTCCCAACCAGTGTAATTGAAGGCATGCTTGCCGCAATTGGCATCATCATTATAATGAAAGAAATTCCCCATGCTATTGGCTATGATAAAGCCCACGAAGGTGATTTCTTCAACTTTGAAACTGGTGCAGAAGCCGGCTACTTTTCAGAGATAACCAGTGCGATCAACTACGCACACCTCGGGGCTATCATCGTTGCATTGGTCTCATTCGCCATACTTATCGCTTTCAACAAAGTTCCGGCACTGAAAAATATCAAGATCATTCCCGGAGCCCTTGTTGCAGTGATCGCCGGCGTTATCATTAATGAATTGTTTAAGTCGACCGGGTCTCCACTTGTGATCTCTCAGGAACATCTGGTGACAATACCCAGCGCATCTTCCGTCACTGAATTTTTTGGACAGTTTACAACACCCAATTTTTCAGGTTTCAGTAATCCTGATGTATGGGTTGTGGGTGCAACGATCGCCATTGTTGCCAGTATCGAGTCGCTGCTATGCCTGGAAGCCGGAGATAAAATGGACCCGATGAAGAGATTGTCAAGCGCTAACACAGAGTTGCGGGCGCAGGGAGTCGGTAATATGCTGGCCGGCCTGATCGGTGGTTTGCCGATGACATCAGTGATCGTAAGAACATCAGCAAATGTCAACGCTGGCGCTAAAACAAAGTTTTCGTCCATTATGCACGGAGCCTACCTGCTGCTGGCAGTGATCGCGATCCCTACCCTGTTAAACAAAATACCGATGGCCTGCCTGGCAGCGATATTAATCATGATCGGTATCAAACTGGCGAGCCCAAAAGTTTTCCGTCATATGTGGCATACGGGCAAGCACCAGTTCATTCCTTTCCTGGCAACGGTAATTGCCGTCGTGCTGACCGATTTGCTGAAAGGGGTGGCCATTGGTCTGGTGGTGAGTGTAATATTCATCCTGCGCGGCAATATGAAGCTTGCTTATTTCTTCCGCAAAGAAAAGCACCATGAAGGAGAGACTATACTTATCAACCTGGCGCAGGAAGTATCATTTCTAAATAAGGCGGCCATAAAGCAAACCCTTGCCCATTTGCCTGCAAATAGCAAAGTGATCATCGATGCGGCCAACACCGTGTACATAGATTATGATGTACTTGAGCTAATACGCGACTTTTTAAATTATGGTTCAAAAGACAAGAATATAAAAGTGGCGCTCAGGAATTTTAAGAAAGAATATAATATGGAAGATTCCGTGCGTGTGCATTCAGAGAAAGAAGCACCGGTGTTTGTGTACGCGGAGCCGGAGGAAGCTGTACTTCAAACAAAATAAACCAGCATGCAAACCAACGTAACCACAATTGTTGTACCCTCACCAGCTGTCACAGTTGGCGACAAGCCACATGTACATCCGGTTTTTGATGAGAACCATGTGTTGCATGAGCTGAAACATTTTCTTCCCTCGCAGCAGGCATTGAAGGACTTTATCCATCATAATTCCCTGCATGCGTTTCAGCACATGAAGTTTTACGATGCCATTTTCAAAGCATCGAAAATTTTTGGTTACCAGGTGCATTTGCAGTTGGAAGAATATAGGGAACTCTATAAAAGAGGGCGTATTCGGGATGAAGTGCTTGAGAAGATTATCGTGAATAAAAAAGGTAACACAGGCGGGTGGAAAGAAAAATTGTTAAGTAAGGAGTACGATACGATCAACCAGCCACGTATTGGCAGGTTTAGGCGGCTCTGGAAAGATGTCTATCATCTTGACCTTGACAACAGGGTCCACCCGCTTTTATTTCGCATACTTTGTTCGTTCCTCGACCAGGGGATAGCTATTGAGAGTTACCCGGTGACCGGCAAAAGTTTTATTGAAAGTATAAAAGAGCTTGAGCAACGCAGCCTGGTCAGTTTTTTCAGGACAAAAGAGATCAGGCAAAAGTTTTTATCAGGGCAGTACACTATCAACGGCCTGTTGAAGGCTATTGTGGGTAACCCTGCTTATTTTGAGCAATACCTGTTTGACCAGCAGTTTGCCCATCATGGATGGAGCGGCTTTGTGAGCGCGGTTGAGGATAATCCACAAACTTTATTGGACCGGAAAAACATAACACTCCGGCAACTGGTGGAGTTTGAACTGCTGATGGAGTTGGACACGCTTAATGCCGTACTGAAGAATAGATGGCGACCACTTGCCAACCATGCAACAGAACCGCCGGTGCATCTTTTTGCCGAAGTGGAAAAGACTGAGTTGGCCGAAGTTATCGAATTATGGCAGGATGCTTTTGAATGGAGTTACTATGACTCAGTCCTTAAAGGAATTCAATTAGCAGCTCCCCGCTATTCCACCACAAATCAAGTTGTATCTGTCAATGGAAATGGAGTCTTATCCCTGAATAAGCGCACTTCTTTCCAGGCTATATTTTGTATTGATGAACGTGAAGATTCTTTACGCCGGCATATCGAAGCCGTTGATAAAAAATGCGAAACATTGGGTGCGCCTGGATTTTTTGGTGTTGAGTTTTATTTCCAGCAACAGGGGAGTAAGTTTTATGACAAGCTTTGTCCTGCACCTGTTACGCCAAAATATCTTATCAAAGAATTAGAAGCAAAAACACCCAGAAAGGAAGAGCTCCTTTATACAAGGCATACGCATGGCTTTCTAACCGGGTTTGCTCTGAGTATCTCTTTTGGCTTCTGGGCATGTGTACAAACGATTCTAAACCTTTTCAGGCCAAAAATGAGTCCGGCCATTTCCAATGCATTTGGTCATATGGACAGGGAATCGGCGCTCACGATTGAAAACAAAGACACGAATGATATCGAAAATGGTTTGCAGGTTGGTTATACGCTGGATGAAATGGCAACAAGGGCTGAAGGATTTTTGCGGGGTATCGGGCTGGTGAAAAATTTTGCACCGATTGTTTATCTCGTTGCGCATGGCAGCAGCAGTGCCAACAACCCGCATCATGGTGCGCACGATTGCGGTGCCTGCAGCGGCAGACCAGGCGCTACCAATGCGAGGGTGATGTCTTTTATTTTGAATCATAAGGGAGTGAGGGAAGTATTGCAGGCGAAAGGGATCGCTATCCCGGTTACAACACAGTTTGTCGGCAGTATGCATGACACAGCCGCCGACGTGATGGGATATTATGATGAGCATTTGCTGAATGCAGACAATGCAAAGGAACACGAGGTAAATAAACAGAATTTTGAAACGGCGCTTAACCTCAATGCCAAAGAAAGAAGCAGGCGGTTTGCGTCGATCAATACGCGGCGTGAACTTGAGCAGGTGCGGAAAGCCATTCATAACAGGTCTGTTTCACTGTTTGAGCCAAGACCCGAACTGGGTCATGGTACCAATACACTGGCCATTATTGGGCGCAGGTCGGTAACAAAAAGTTTATTCCTTGACAGGCGTGCGTTCATGAACAGTTATGATCCCACAACTGATCCTGATGGTACTATTCTTTCAGGTGTGATGCGACCCATCGGTCTTGTATGCGGAGGAATTAATCTTGAATATTATTTTTCAAGAGTTGATAATATCAAATTAGGAGCTGGTACCAAGTTGCCACATAATGTGATGGGACTTTTCGGCGTGGCCAACAGTAGTGATGGTGATCTGCGTCCCGGTCTGCCCTGGCAAATGATCGAGGTTCACGACCCGGTCAGGCTGCTGGTGATCGTGGAACATAAACCTGAGATCGTTTTGAAGGCTATACAGTCTTCACCTGAAGTGTTTGAATGGTATAAAAACGAGTGGGTACATGTCGTTGCCCTGGACCCGGAAGAAAAGCAGTTCTATTATTTCCGCGATGGCGTCTTTGTGCTATATGAACCCATCACTGGCGCGGAACAGATCCAAACCATAAAGAATATGGAGCAATTTATAGAGGGCGCCAAAGAGATGGAGACAAACAGCATTATACATGCTACGGAGGAAAACCTGCCCGTGTATTTATTAGAGGCAACAAATTCCTGAACTGAAAAGTAATTTGATAAACGTTTACCCGGATGGATCAACTAAATAATATACTCAACCAGTCGATAGGTTTGTTTGTATTCATTCCCCTTATTGCTTTCCTGGCATCACTGGCCTGGAAGAATAAGCAGGAGAAACCCATAGCAGGGATCGTTCAGTTTACAAAGGCCTTTTATATTGTAGCGGCCGTGCTGTATGCTGTATTGTGGATTGCAGGCGGGCATGCGCCAATCAGTTATTCACTTATCACTTTATACGAGGCAGAGAATTTTGTTTTCGCCATCCATTTTTATTATGATCATATCACGGCAGTATTCAGTATCGTAGGGGCTGTCTTGTTTTTCCTGGTGGCCACTTTCAGTCGTTATTATATGCACCGTGATGAGGGATATAAGCGATTTTTCAACACCATCCTCTTCTTTGCCCTGGGGTACAACCTCATTATTTTTTCCGGCAACTTTGAAACGATGTTTATCGGCTGGGAGATTATCGGTATCGCCTCGTTTTTGTTGATCGCATTTTACCGGAGCCGGTATTTGCCTGTAAAGAATGCATTCAAGACGATTTCGAACTATCGTCTTAGTGATGTGGCCTTGATCCTGGTGATGTGGATGATGCACCATCTCACACACCAAAACATTTTATTTACCCAACTGACCGATGCAAAGGCGACTGCGATTGAGCAGGGTCAGCAGGGAATGGCCATCTTCATCGTGGCTATGATCGTTTTGGCCGCCATGATCAAGTCGGCACAGCTACCTTTTACCACCTGGCTTCCCCGTGCCATGGAAGGGCCAACATCTTCTTCCGCCATTTTTTATGGTTCCCTAAGTGTACATATCGGTGTGTTCTTATTATTGCGTACCTGGCCGTTCTGGCAGGATATGACAGGCATTAAAATCGCCGTGATCATTGTAGGAGCCTTGACGGGGATTGTCGCGACATTTATTGCCAGGGTACAGCCTACTGTTAAAACGCAGATAGCTTATGCCTCTGCCGCGCAGATCGGGATCATATTTATCGAAATAGCGCTGGGTCTGCATATCCTGGCCCTGATACATTTCGCGGGAAACGCTTTTTTAAGAACTTACCAGTTGCTGGTGTCGCCTTCTGTATTGAACTACCTTGTCCATCATCAATATTTCCATTATCATCCTCCGCAGGAGAAACCTTTATCCCGGGTAAAAGCTACGCTTTACACACTCGGTGTTAAAGAGTGGAACCTGGATAGCCTGATGTTCCAGTATTTGTGGAATCCATTTAAGTGGATCGGCCGCCAGTTTCAATTCCTCGGATCCCGTAACATAGTCCTGGCTGTAGCATTGCTGGCAGCCGGGGCCATGTTAGTTTCCCTGTACAAGCCTGGATTTTTGGCTTCGCAAAATGAGGGGATGGCTATTGGCCTATTAATTGTTTCACTGGGTATAATTCTTTTCGCGTTTTCTCACCGTGGGTCGGCGCTGATCACCTGGGGTTATTTGTTGGTGGCGCATCTCTTTATCATCGCAGCAATCGGCATGAACGCTGCCGAGGTTAACGCGATAGAGATCATCTACTATGCCAGCGGCATTGGGGCGGCGTTTTTATTGGGATATTATTGCCTGCAAAAGATAAAAGCCATAGACCAGGATATCAGCCTGAATAATTATCACGGGTATGTGTATGAGGAGAGACCAACGGCGCTTTTATTTATGCTCGCCGCCATTGGAATGCTGGGTTTCCCTGTAACAGCGGCGTTTATCGGTATTGATGTAATATTTACTTATGTCGGCAGCAACCAGTATTTGCTGATCTCGTTGATGGCTTTGTGTTTTATTTTTATCGAACTCGCCGCGATCCGCATTTTCCTGCGCATCTTCCTGGGTCCTCACAAAAAGTTGGATCACCCGGTAGCATATAGGTCTTCGTAAGTGTTTGATGTTACTGAATACACTATAATCTCCTTAAGGCTGGGAAGGGTGGAACGCGGATTTTTATTATTTTTATGATTGGTTAGGATCGATCTTAATGGTAAATTAGTCATTCTTTGAAGGCAGGCCAAAGCGGGAGCAATTCATTTGCCAAACGATACCCATTCATTTTAATACCCAGTCATGACTTTTTTTGTTAAGTGGGTTGTAGTGGTGTTGTACTTTCTTTTCAGCAACACAGGGCGGGCGCAAAAAATATTTTTTGAACAACTTACCACAGCCGAAGGGCTGCCAAGTGATTATGTGAATTGTATATTCCGCGATAGCAAAGGCTTCCTGTGGATTGGTACGGACAAGGGCGTCTGCCGCTATGATGGGCGCCGGTTTTATTACCTTGATAAAGATGATGGCCTTCCTTCAAATTTTGTTTATTCCTTTGCCGAAGATCCGGACGGCAATATATGGATGGCTGCACTGGAAGGGGGAATCTGTCAGTATAACGGCGAAAGGATCATTGCTTTCCCAAATATAACAGAGAATATATCCGGAGATGCAAAGCAAATCCATTTCAATGGCGACGGCAGCTTTTTTATTGTTACGTCCGCAAACCTGTATTATTGCAGGGCAGGGAACTCGTTGCCCGAAAAAGTAAAAGACTGTAATGGGTTCCTGGCTCCTATGCCGGCAAACGAGTTCATTGTTGGCAGGGGAGACAGCCTTTATATATTGAAGAAAACAGGCCATGACCTGGACTTACGCAAAGCAGAATATTTTCATTTTGCCGGAGTTTCGGGATACGAGTTCATAGAAAGAAAGGGTGATGTGACAAATTGTTATTTACTTGATGGAAATAAATTTAAGTTTAACAGGAGATTCATCGGCAGTAACATCACATCCGTTCCTAAAGGCGTTGATATTAAAGACCTATTGCTTACCAGGGATGCTCTATTTACTGCTACCGCGGCGGGACTTATATACACCGATGAAAGGAATAACCAGCTTTTTCTTAATTCGGCAAATGGCATGGGCGCTGATTACATCAGGAAAATCTATAAGGACAGAGACGACAATGTTTTTTTCTGCACTTTTGGTGGTGGGGTAAAGATCTGGCCGAGGCTATACCTTCATGAATATAAAATGGAAGGGAAAGTAACTTCTGTTTTTCCGACAGGCGATCAAACTTATATCACAACTACCACCGATGTTTATCTTTTTAATCCTTCATCCCGCAGGTTATCACCCTTTTACAACATTAAAGGTCAAAATTACACAGCGGTCTACAAGTCTGAAATGAGCCGGTTTTACCTCGGTACTATGAACAGTTTTTATGAGTTCCCCGGCGAAAACTACCTGGGCCAGCTGTCCGGTAAAGACAGATCGAAATATCACATGCCGGTAAATTCCGGTGTGTCGGGTTTTTTTTGGGACAATGATAGCAATAGGCTTTGCATCGCAACGTATGGCGACGGGATTGTGACAGCACATAACAAGAAAAATGCGGTACCGGCTAGTATCCACAATGGAAAACCTGCGATCATCGAATTCCTGGTCCCGCTGCAAAAAGGTTTTGCCGCATTAACATATAGTTCCGGCCTTACGTTGTTTTACAAAAACAGGGAACCCGTGCAGATCACCACCAAAGACAACCTGCTTTCAAATACCGTTTTTTCAGTGTTGGAACAACCCGGAGATCAGCTATGGATCGGCACACTCAAAGGATTGAATAGGTACGACGGCCGGCAGGTGATAAAAACCTTATCGGTAAAAGACGGCCTTATAGGGAGTAAAGTGATGTGCATATTCAGGGATTCGCAGAAAAGACTTTGGCTGTTAAGCGATAAATACCTCCACCTCGTGGAAAGTGACAAATTGAGGGCCATACGATCGTGCCCGGTTTTATACGATGTCAAAAACAGTGTCAACAGGGCCGCCTACGACGGAAAATATGACCTTCTTTATATTGGTTTGAATGACGCGCTGCTTACAGTGGAACTGAAAAAAGTTATTCCTGACACTGTAACCCGGTTACCTGAAATATCGGAAGTAGTGATTGACGCTGCCCCTGCT
>JAEZRB010000351.1 GCA_023412975.1 Bacteroidota bacterium
TCGCGGCCATGATAGCATACCTGAAAGGTGATTTTGTGAAGAAAACCCCGTCGATGGTTTATGTCGATGTGAATGGTGTGGGCTATGAAGTACAAATATCCCTGAACACCTATACCCGTATCCAGGACCAGGAAAAAGGAATCCTTCATACAATCCTGATAGTCAGGGAGGATGCTCACCTGCTATATGGCTTCTTCGAACTCGCTGAAAAAGAAATGTTTCAACTCCTGACAAGCGTTTCCGGGGTGGGAGCCTCCACCGCCCGGGTTATGCTTTCATACATGAAACCGGAAGAACTGTCCAATGCCATCATCAGGGCCGATATCCGCACCCTGGAAGGCATAAAGGGTATCGGTAAAAAAACGGCCGAACGGATCGTGGTTGAATTAAAAGATAAGCTTGCAAAACACCCCCTCGATACAAATATTCCCACATTGAAAAGCAATACTTTGCACCAAGATGCGTTAAATGCTCTGACGGCATTAGGTATCAACCGTTCAGCGGCAGAACAGGCGGTGAAAAAGGTATTGGCTTCAGAGCCAGGCCAGCCTGTGGAAGAGCTGATCAAAAAAGCCCTGCGTATCCTCTGATGAACATTTATTACTGGACTAATTGACTCTGAGAAATCTTGGACATTACAACTGCCCATATCTTCCGTACGTTGGTAGTTATTACCATCTTCCTGGCCATTAGTGGCCAATCATTTGCTCATTTTTACCAAAACCCCGTCGATACCACCAAAAAAGATACGATTCGCTACCCGCTGACCGACCGTTACGGCGACCCGTTCTCCAAACCAAATCGTAACCCCTTCGACCTGAAGGACACAGGATTTATAAAAAGAAATGTACAATACGACCCGCTGACAGGGGAGTATTACATCATCGAAAAAATCGGTTCCACCAACTACCGCACACCCGTTTCGATGGGTCGCGATGAATTTCTCCGCCTTCAGGGCAAAAGGGATGAGAACGCTTATTTCCGCAAACGCGCCGACCAGCTTGTGGAAATGAACCGCAGATTGTTCAAGCCAAAGATCAATGCCCCGAAAAGCTGGTTCAACAGGATAGTGGGAGTAGGGAAGATCGATATCAAACCATCCGGTTACGTAGACCTGCTGGCTGGCTACCAGGGCCAAAATATCAACAACCCAACCCTTCCGGAACGGGCAAGACGCAACGGTGGCCTCGACTTCAACATGAACGCGCAGTTGCAGGTTGACGCCAATATTGGCGATAAACTAAAATTGCCGATCAATTATAATACCCTGGCCAATTTCGAATTTGAGAACCAGCTCAACCTCAATTACCAGGGCAAGGACGACGAGATCATCAAGCAATTCCAGTTGGGTAATGTCAATTTTACTTCCAAAGGAACATTGATTCCTGGTGCACAGTCATTATTTGGTATAAAAACCCAACTGCAGTTTGGGAAACTGTTCGTTACCGGCGTGCTGGCCAATCAAAGAGCGCAACGTCAGTCACTCGATATGGCGGGTGGCTCAGCCCTCCAATCATTTTCGTTAAAAGCGGATGAGTACGAAGAAAACCGGCACTTCCTGCTGGCGCAATATTTCCGAAATAACTACAACACCGCGATGAGCAGGTTGCCGCTTGTGCAATCTGGCGTACAGATCTTAAGGATGGAGGTTTGGGTGACGAACAGAACCGGTGCAACAACAGATACCCGTGATATCGTAGCCCTAATGGACCTTGGTGAAGGCGATCCTTTTATCGGCCCACCCGGAAACCCTAATGCATTACCCGACAACGGAGCCAATGGGCTTTATCGGAATATACTTTCTAATCCCAATAGCCGTAATTCCTCGCTGGTTCAAAGTGTACTCACAGGTATGGGTCTTCGTTCGGTACAGGATTTTGAAAAAACCTTCGCCCGCAAATTGATGCCCACCGATTATTACTTCAATCCACAGATCGGTTTCCTGTCGCTCAACCAGCCTTTGCAGCCCGATGAAGTGCTGGGTGTTGCTTTCCAGTACACCTATAACGGAAGGGTTTTCCAGGTAGGTGAATTTTCGCAGGATGTGCCACCCGATACCTTAGGTACTTCGCAACGGGTTTTATTCCTTAAATTATTAAAAGCTACTTCGCAGCGTACCAATCTCCCGATCTGGGACCTGATGATGAAAAACGTGTATTCGGTGGGTTATGGCCAGCTGGAAAGGACAGACTTCAAACTGGACGTGCTGTATGAAGAGCCCAGCCTTGGTGAAAAAAGATATTTGCCGCCGGATGATGTGCTGCCGCAATACCAGGGTCAGCCGCTGATCTCCCTTGTAAATCTCGACCGGCTCAATAATCAAAATGACCCGCAGCCTGATGGCGTCTTCGACTTTATAGAAGGATTTACCATCATCTCGTCCATGAGCAGGGTTATCTTCCCCGTATTGGAACCTTTCGGCCGTGACCTGGAATATGTTTATCCTTCACAGGCGGAACGTGATAAATACCTGTATTACCCGCTTTACGATACTATCAAAGCGATCGCGCAGACCTATGCCAACCTGAACAGGTTTGAAATAAATGGTAAATCGAAAAGTTCTTCAACCGGCGATTATCAACTTGGTTTTAATATCCCACGTGGTTCCGTAACGGTTACTGCAGGCGGGCAAACGCTCCAGGAAAATATCGACTACGAGATCAACTACGACCTGGGAACGCTGCGCGTGATCAACCAGGCCATCATCAATTCCGGTGTGCCGGTAAATATTCAGTATGAAAATCAGGCGGCCTTTGGAATACAGCAAAGAAATTATATGGGACTACGCCTGGATTATTTTGCCAATAGCAAACTGACACTGGGTGGTACTATTGCACGCTTGGGTGAACGGCCGTTTTTTGTAAAACAGGCTTATGGTGATGACCCGATCCGCAATACGATGTATGGTATCGATGCGGACTATCGCAGCGAATGGCCACGTCTTACGAAATGGCTGAATAAGCTTCCTTTTTATAACTCACAGGAAAGTTCATCTATCACTGCCTATGCCGAAGCAGCCATGTTGCAACCAGGTCACGCTCCGCAAATCGGAAAGGGTAGTGCCGGTCAAATGTATATTGACGACTTCGAGGGAACCCGTTCAGGTATCGATCTTCGTTTTCCACTGATCAGCTGGAACCTGGCTTCGGTGCCGCAGGATAATGGTTTGTTTCCGGAATCATCCCTGAACAACGACCTGGCAAGCGGATACAATCGTGCGAAAATCGCCTGGTATAATATCGAGCCGGTATTGCAGGAAAGAGGAAATAATAACAATCCTTATCAAAACAATCCTGCCGAGTTATCAAAACCTGAAACCCGCCAGGTATTGCAACGTGAGATATTCCCGCAGCGGACTACTGATTTTGGCCAGGGCTTATTGACAACATTTGATGTTGCCTTCTATCCGCGTGAAAAAGGCCCTTACAATTTTGAATTCCGCCCCGGAAGGATCAACAGCGATGGTACACTAGCCAATCCTTCACAGGCCTGGGCCGGGTTGATGCGTAATATCGACCAGACCGACTTTGAGACCAGCAATATTGAGTTCATCGAATTCTGGATGCAGGATCCATATGTATTAAACCCAGGTAGTTCCGGCGGTCAATTATACTTCAACCTCGGTACTATTTCGGAAGATATCCTCAAAGATGGAAAAAGGCAATATGAAAATGGTTTGCCTACACCTACCAATAACGCGCAGGTTGATAATAATACCGTATGGGGTAAAGTTCCTACCAACCCATTACAGGTAACTAATGCTTTCAGCAATGATCCCGATGACCGCCAATACCAGGACGTAGGTTTAGATGGTTTGACTGATGATGAAGAACGCGTGAAATTCAGCGCTTATATCTCCAGTCTGCCACCCGCTGCACAGGCAATTGCGATGAACGATCCCGCAGCCGATAATTTCAAACCTTATCGCGACCCGTCTTATGATGCGGCCGGCGTAGGTATCCTGGAAAGATATAAACATATCAATAACCCTCACGGCAACTCACCGGTATCCGACAACAACAGCCAGTTTGTAAATGCCTTTACACAATACCCCGATGCGGAAGAATTGAACCGCGATAACACGCTTAGTGAATCAGAAGAGTATTTCCAGTACAAAGTGGATATCCAGCCCAATATGCTCGTGGGTACGAATTTTATTACCGACAGAAGACAGGTAAACGTGAGCCTGCCTGATGGAAGTTCAAGAACCGAAAGCTGGTACCTGTTCCGTATCCCTGTGGCTGATTTCGAATCCAAAGTGGGTAATATACCTGACTTTAAGTCTGTACGCTTTATCCGGATGTTTGTAACAGGTTTCCAGGAGCAGGTGGTTATGCGTTTTGGTAAACTAGAGCTTGTAAGAAATCAATGGCGCCAGTTTCAATACCAGATCGATACTACGGGTCAGTATGTGGGACTGCCTCCAAATGATCCTGTTGAGTTCAATACACTCGCGGTAAACCTCGAGGAGAACGATCAGCGACTGCCAGTGAACTATGTTAGCCCACCGGGTATCGAAAGACAGCAACAACTGAGCAATAACAACGTACAACTTTTCCTCAACGAGCAGGCCCTGAGCGTGCAGCTTTGTAATCTACCAACCGGTGAATCAAGAGGTGTATTCAAAACCTTTAACATGGATATGCGCCAGTACGGCAAGATGCACATGTTTATTCACGCGGAAGGTACAGGTAGCGACATGGCGATCCAGGATAACTCACTTACTGCCATCGTCAGGATTGGTAGCGATTTCCAGGGCAACTATTATGAAATAAGAGTACCGCTCAAAAAAACCAACTGGGGTGAGCGGGATAGTTTAAGAGTGTGGCCTGAAGCCAATAATCTCGACTTCGACCTGCAGGAACTGAACCGTTTGAAATCGAGGCGTAACCAGCAGGGCTGGTCTACCTCGCAATATTATAGTGAAGTGATGCCAGATGGTCGTCGGTTCGCCGTAATTGGGAATCCAAACCTGGGAGAAGTAAAAGGTATGTTGCTATCCGTTGAAAATACCAATCTCCCCAATGCCTGTGCTGAAGTATGGTTCAACGAACTGCGGTTTTCCCATCTGGATGAAAAAGGAGGATGGGCCGCGTTGGGAAGAGTGGATATAAAACTCGCCGACCTGGGTAGTCTGACTTTTGCCGGTACGGCGCGTTCGAGAGGATTCGGTACACTCGAGCAAAGGGTCAATGAAAGAAGCCGTGAGGATCTTTACACTTTCGATATATCCGCCAATATTGACGCGGGTAGACTACTGCCTAAACAGCTGGGTATACAGATCCCGGTTTACGCGGGTATAAGCCGTATTACCAGCACGCCTGAGTATGATCCCTATGACCTCGACATTAAACTAAAAGATAAACTCGATTACACACAGGGCAGGGATGCGAAAGACTCGATCCGGAATAATGCGCAGGATATCACGACGATCAAAACAGTGAATTTTACCAATGTCAAAAAAGTAAAGACAGATGGTAAGCAACCAAAGATCTGGAGCGTCACCAATTTTGACCTGAACTATTCCTACATGGAAACCAAACAGCATAATCCGCTGATTGAAAATTATGAGATGCGCAGGACCCGAGGCGCGTTGGGTTACAACTATGCTCCACAGCCAAAATTCCTGGAGCCTTTCAGGAATATGAAGTCAAAATCCAAATGGCTAACACTCATCAAGGATTTAAACTTCAACTATGTTCCCTCACAGCTTTCATTCAGGGCTGATATCTTCAGGCAGTTTGGTGCGACCAGGCCGCGTAATGTAGGTGGTGGTCCATACAAGATTCCAGAGACATACGATAAGTATTTCACATTTGACCGGTATTATATTTTGCAATGGCCGATCACACGCTCCATTACTTTAGATTTTACCGCAACCAACAATGCCCGGATCGATGAGCCATTTGGCCGGATCGATACTGATTCTAAAAAAGACACCATAAAGAAAAATATCTTTAAAGGGGGGCGAAACACCCAGTACGCTCAACAGGCTACATTAAGCTATAATGTACCAACGGAAAAATTCCCCTTGCTGGACTGGACTACTTTACGTGCATCCTATAGCGCGCAATATAATTGGCTGGCTGCTTCCCTGCTGGCCCGCGAGCTAGGTAACACTTTGTCGAATACCCAAACAAGGACGATCAATGGTGAGCTAAACTTCGAACAGCTGTATAATAAATCGCGCTTTCTGCGGGCGATCAATTCAGCGCCTTCACCCAATAGAGCAAGAGACACTTCCAATACAAGACAGGCACGTAACAACGCGGCGGAGAAGAAACCAAAGCCCAACTTTGACATTCCCGATTCATTGAAAGCAACCATGACGGCAAAGGAGCTTCGCAAAGCACGTCGCGATGCGAAACGACTCGCCCGAGAAGAACGGAGAAGGATCAGGGAACAAAGAAGGAATCAGCTGCCTGATGTGGGTGGTGTAGCCAGGCTGGTGGGTGGAGTGGCAACATCTGTTAAGAGGGTGGGCATACAATACAATGAAGATCTCGGCACCATGTTGCCCGGGTATATGGACAGTACAAGAATACTTGGCGCAAACATCAAGAACGGTAACCCTGGCTTCGACTTTATATTCGGTTATCAACCCGATACCAGTTGGATCAATCGTTTTGGTTCCAAAGGATTGTTGAGTATGGATACCCTGGTGTCGGCTATGATCCAGCAACGCTATAGCCAGCGTTTGAATATCACGGCCCAGCTAAGCCCGTTCCGCGATTTGAATATTGACCTCAATCTGGATAAGTCATTCAGCAAACAATACTCTGAATTATACAAAGACACCAGCAAGGTCGATGCGGTAGGCCTTACACGACTGAACCCCTATGCCATGGGAAGTTTCAGCATCAGTTATATTTCTTATCAAACCATGTTTACAAAGTTTGATCCGAATGTGATCTCCGAAACCTTTAAACAGTTTGAAGCAAACAGGCTGACACTTTCCAACCGGTTGAAAGGGCTGAACCCATATGCCACTAACAATCCTACCAATCCCGATGGTTATGTACAGGGCTATGGCCGTTATGCGCAGGAGGTGGTGATCCCTGCCTTCCTTGCCGCCTATTCGGGTAAAGACCCGTCGTCGGTGACCTTATTTAAAAACAATAACCCGAACCTGCGCTCCAATCCCTTTAAAGGATTAATGCCGAAACCAAACTGGACGGTCACTTATAATGGCTTGTCGCGTATACCGGGGCTGGATAAGATTTTTACCAATGTCAACATTAAACACGGATACCATAGTACGCTGTCGATGAACAGTTTTAATACAGCCCTTTTATTCCAGGATCCATTGCGGGTGGCCTTCCCATCGTTTGTGGACACACTTACCGGGAACTATATTCCGTACTTCCTCATACCGAATATTACCATCCAGGAAAGTTTCGATCCGTTGTTTGAAGTAGATATGACCTTTACCAACCAGTTGTCCATTCGTCTTGAATACCGTAAGACCAGGTCGCTCAGCCTTAGCCTGATCGATTACCAGCTCGCTGAGAACAGGTCCAATGAGGTAACCTTTGGATTCAACTGGCGGAAGAAGGGTTTACCGTTATTGAAGAATGTGAAAATTGGTAAGAAGGGAATGAAGCTGGACAACGACGTGACCTTCCGCTTTGATTTCAGTATCCGTGACGATGCCACCGCCAACAGCAAGTTGGACCAGGGCACTTCATTTGGTACAGCAGGTCAAAAAGTGATCCGGGTGGCGCCGTCGATTGACTATATCCTTAACAACAGGATTAGTTTGAAATTGTATTTCGAGCAGAACCGGAATATTCCGAAGATCAGCAATGCCTTTCCCATCACAAATACGAGGGGTGGTCTGCAGGTCAGGATATCACTCGCGCAATAATGAGAATTATTATATTACTCTTCTGGTCTGCTGGCGGGTTGTTGATTCCTGGCAGGTGGAGTCATTATCTTAAATAAATCGTTCTCCCAACCAACGTTGTATTCATATTTTTCCAGGAACTCTTCCATATACTGCTTTTGCCGGATAGTCCTGATATCCGTATCAGGTTTATGAAAAATGGAATCTTTTGGCCAAAGATCCGGCCAGGCACGGTGATCATTGGGTGTGGTTTTTATTTTTTGCATCACCACCACCGGAAGTATCCGGGTATCATCTACTGCTTTATGGAGTTGCTCCTTAAATGCACTGGAAACATAATACCAGGGCATCGGGTTGCGTGTATATGGACGGGTTTGCGTCATATAATGGAAAATAGGCAGGGAATGGAAAGCCAGTGCATAGTCACCAGGTTTCACAAAGCTCTTGCTGGCCTCCAGTAGTTCATTGGTAGCTTCCACACGTTCTTTTGAAGTAAGCACACCCTTTACGTATTTATTGTCTACGGAATAAAACATACCCAACCGGCTACTCTCATCATGGAGTGGGTAAAACCACTGGTGGTAAAGACAACCTATTACAGAGATCACAAGTATAGCTGCTTTAAAGCTCCTGAACTGGGGTTCTTTTACGATCCCGTCGTTATTAAGTACTATATTATGATTGGTGGCTACTGTGACCCTGAAATCAAAATTTCGCAGACCCAGGATATAATCAATGGCTATAGGCACCGAGATCCAGAAAACATGTATGCCAGCTGTAAATATCCCGGCGCTGCTTCCAAGCGCATAAGTGGCTGTGATATATGTACCTATCAGCATCAATGTCTTGATTTCTTTGCTGGCTTTTGAAAGCATGATCAGGGCAAAAGTGATTAGCGCTAATCCCACGTACCACCGCATCAATATTTCAAGGCCCTTCAGCATGATCAGGCATGCCAGGATAAGACTGGTATATTTAATAGCCGATGCAACCCAGCGGGGCACATTCCATTTCTCTAAAACCAAGCGCGGCACAACTGCTGCAATGATGATAAGGGTAAGAATGTACACTGTAAACAACAGCGCATTGCTGTACGATACGAAGAAATTGCGCAGGAGCATTATGATGCCATATGCAGATTCTCCATCGTCATGACCCATCTGCGTTACCAGTTTAAAGGCATTCAAATACACATCGAAATGCCCCATCGATTTTATTAATAAAAGCATGCCCGCCAATGAAAGGAAAAAACCCGCAAAAAAGCCAAATGACTGGATGATCATCTGTTTTATGCTCGTGTTATTCAGGATGCCATAAAATACAATAGCTATCACCAGGCCAAGATTGACAATACTCGGGAGACGCGCAAAAGCATCCATACCCACCAATGCACCTGCCACCAGGATCATCCAGGTCTTATCTTTTTTCAGGCCATGAAAAAGAGCACTGGCAGTAAGAGTATATAATAAAACAGACAGGAAATTGTAGTGAAAGATCTTGGGGTTGTGACAGGCGCACATGACAACCAGCAACAGCCCGATCCGGAGATAGCCTTTATTAAGATAATCCTTGAGCAAGTTATATACTATTATAATACTGGTCGTGGTAAAAATAATAGCGAGAGATCTTAGGCCCAACAGCCCCGTATCGGGGAAAACAGATACAAAAGCACCGCCAACGAGCCCCGAGAGCCAATACATAAAATTATATTGTACGGAAGCCGGATCGTTGAAGAACTGTTGATAAAAAGTAGCGGTGAAGCCTTCGTCAAGGAAGTCCAAACCCTGAAACATAAAGATGACCTGGTATACAACCACGAGCAGGATAAATCCCACCGGGCTCATATTTTCGAATAAGGTCTGGAAATTGTTCTTTTGCGTCATGTCGGTCGTTGCGTTTTCAGGGTTTGTTTTTGGTGGATGATTTCCCGAACTGGGGTGGTTTATCGAAATGGAGGGTTAAAAATAATAGTGATTCCTGAGATTAGGAAACCCATGGAAAAATGAGCAGGCAATATCGTCCTAATTTCATAGTATTAAAGGTTTTTACGAAGATTAAATAAATTTGAGAACTATTCTTAAAAAGATTTGAATAAAATTGATTTTTTTATACTTTTGAACTCGTGGTAGCAATACCATAAGCTTCGTATGATCGGTAGCCCGGGATAGAAATGTCCCAGTGGGTCGTAATTTAGAGAAGTTAGCTACCCGTTTAAGTACCCATAATCCTATCATTTACACTTTTCAATCCTGGAATGCTATTTTGGTTCTAACTGGTCCCGCCGGTAATAGTCCCTATGAAAGTCTGAAAACGGAGATCGATTTATTCTAAACCCTAAAATAAACTATTAACTCGTTCGTAATGACAAACATTAATTTGGGCGTTATCGGCTATGGATACTGGGGACCCAACATCGTTAGAAACTTTTTCAACACCAAAGATTGTACAGTAAAGGCAGTAGCAGATGGACGCCCCGAGCGTTTGGCTGTACTTGCCAAAATTTTTCCCTCTATTAATGGCGTGGCTACGGCTGAAGATATTATCCAGGATAAGGAAATAGATGCCGTGGTGGTTGCCACACCGGTATTTACCCACTATGCACTGGCAAAAAAAGCCCTTGAAAATGGTAAACACGTTTTGATCGAAAAGCCCATGACCTCAACGGTAGCACAGGCCGAGGAACTGATCGAACTGGCTGCTAAAAAAGGCCTTACCCTCATGGCTGATCATACCTTTCTTTATACAGGCGCCGTTCAGAAAATGAAAGAACTGATCGATTCTGATATAGTTGGCACACCCCGCTATTTTGACTCCTCCCGTATCAACCTGGGCCTGTTCCAGCCCGATGTAAATGTACTCTGGGACCTGGCACCTCACGATATCTCGATCCTGACATACCTGATCACAGAGCCACCGGTAAGTATCAATGCAACCGGCATTTCTCATACCCATAATAATATTGAGAATATCGCTTACATGACGGTTAACTACAACTCAGATTTCATTGCCCACTTCAACTGCTCCTGGACCTCACCGGTGAAAGTGAGGCAGACCCTCATCGGCGGTGATAAGAAAATGATCGTGTATAATGACCTCGAGCCATCAGAAAAAGTGCGGGTATACGATACTAGCTACAATCATTCAACCGATGAGGAGAAAACCAAGATCATGGTTGACTATCGTACCGGTGATGTGTACATTCCCAAAATATCTTTATCCGAAGCCCTGTCGGGCGTGGCAGACGACTTTATCCAGTCTATCAAACAGAAAAAAAAGCCACTGGCCTGCGCAGAACTGGGAATGCAGGTAGTCAAAATACTGGAAGCATCACAGGAATCTATAAAAAACAAAGGCCGTGAGGTCAAAATAAAATAACATGCAGACGATCACGATAAATAATGATAAGCAGAGCCTGAATAATGTAAAAGTTGGTGAGAACGTTCGCATTTTCAATTTTGTCAATGCTTACGGCTGCAGTATCGATGACAACAGCAAGGTGGGAGCTTTTGTGGAAATACAGAAAGGGGTTTCTATCGGTAAGAATTGTAAAATTTCCAGCCATAGCTTTTTATGCGAAGGCGTGCATGTTGAGGACAACGTGTTTATCGGCCATGGTGTGATGTTTACCAACGACCTTTTTCCCCGTGCTACAAACCCCGATGGCAGCCAGCAAACCGATGCTGACTGGACCGTGATCGAAACACATGTAAAAAAAGGAGCTTCGATCGGAAGCAATGCCACAATCCTTTGCGGAATTACAATTGGCGAAAATGCCCTGGTAGGGGCAGGAGCAGTGGTCACGAAGGATGTACCGGCCAATACAGTAGTAGCAGGAAGCCCCGCAAAAGTTATAAAAACAATTTAATTATACGTACAAATGGTAAACACAATCATTGATAAAAAAATACCCTGTCTCGACCTAAGCGAACAACATCGCCAGGTAAAGGAAGAGATATTTGCAGCATTTGAAAAAGTTTACGAAAAAACCGCTTTTTCAGGTGGCCCTTTTGTAGCTGAGTTTGAAAAATCCTTTGCGGAATTTTGTGAAACACCCTATGCTGTGGGTGTAAGTAACGGTACTACTGCGCTACACCTGGCCATGCTGGCGCTTGGAGTTGGTGCGGGTGATGAAGTGATCATTCCTGCCAATACATTTATCGCGACCGCATGGGGAGTAAGCCATGCCGGTGCCACACCTGTATTTGTGGATTGCGATCCCAATACCTGGGAGATTGATGTAACTAAAATTGAGGAGAAGATCACACCTCGTACTAAAGCGATTATCGGTGTACACCTGTATGGACAGCCTTTCGATATTGACGCCGTTGCGGCAATTTGTAAAAAGCACAACCTTCTTTTTATTGAAGATGCGGCACAGGCACAGGGTGCCCGGTATAAGGGTAAACCTGCGGGGGGCTTTGGTGAAATGGCATGCTTTAGTTTTTACCCCGGTAAAAATCTCGGTGCCTGCGGCGAAGCGGGCGGGATCACAACCAACCATGAGAAATATGCAAAACACCTGCAAAGCCTGCGCAACCACGGATGCGTGGAAAGATATTATCATGACGAGGTCGGTTACAACTATCGCATGGGTGGCCTGGAAGGTGCTTCGCTCAGCGTAAAACTTAAGTACCTGCAGGGTTGGAACGATCGTCGCAGGGCAATCGCGAGTCGCTATTTATCAGAAATAAAAAACCCGGCTATCAAGATGCAATCGCAACCTGCCTGGGCGGATTCGGTATTCCACCTGTTTGTGGTGACAACGGAAGACAAAGACGGCTTTGTAAAATACCTCGCGGAAAATAATATTAACGCTGCCTTTCACTACCCGATCCCCTGTCATTTGCAAAAAGCATACGCACACCTGGGATATAAACAGGGTGACTTCCCTCACTCGGAATACCTGGCCGCGCATTGCGTGTCATTGCCGATGTATGCAGAATTAACCGATTCGGATGTAGATTATGTTATAAATGTGGTAAACCAGTATGCCGGCAATTAAAAATAAGATCGAAGAAGCAGTAAAAAGATTGGAACTGGACCTGGCCGGCAAAGTGGTTTTAACCGAAGCAGCAACCGGCGCTTATATTGTTACACCTGTCCTGGCCGCCCTGGCAGGAGCAGAAGTGTACGCCTTTACAAAAAGTACACGCTACGGAACTGTTGAGGAAGTAAAAAAGAATACGACCGACCTGCTCGCCGAATTTGGGGATCGCGACCTGAAACTAACAGTAATTGATAAACTCACACCTGAAATAATTGCAAAAGCTGATATTATCACCAATTCCGGTCACCTACGACCTTTAGATAGCACGAAATTGCAATACGCAAAAGACAATGTTGTAATACCTTTAATGTATGAAGCATGGGAATGGCGCGACGCTGACCTGGATATAGAACATTGTAAAAAGCGCGGTATAGTGGTAGGGGCAACCAACGAAAGACATCCCGGTGTGGATGTGTTTAATTACCTTGGAGATATGGCTCTCAAGATGATCTTTGACGCCGGTATGTGTCCCTATAAAAACAAATTCATCCTTGTTTGCAATAACGATTTCGGACCATTTATTGCAAAAGTGCTGAGCCGGGTTTGCGAGGGATTAGCTGTATGTGATACTGCGGGGAATAAGCATAACTATGAGGGAATGGACATTGACTGGATTGGAAATTTTCCGGACATTGAGATTCCTGAGAATTATCGTAATAGCGAAGCCGTGATCTTTACCGCTTACCCGTTTGACAGATCCTGGATCGGTGATGATAACCTGCCGATACCCGTGAGGAAAATAAGTGAAGGCGCACCAGGCGCTTTGTTGTTAAGGTATGCGGGTGATATTGATGAGTCCTATTGCAAAGACCTGGTCGAGTTTTACCCGGCTCACGTACACTCGGGACATATGGGAATACTCCCATCGGCAATTGGCAATGACCCGATCACGCGTTTACAATCGGGTGGTTTAAAAGTTGGAGAACTACTGTTGAAGAAAGAAACACAATACCAGGGGATAAAACTGGTAGATTTAATATAAGCAACCAATGATCTCGATCAGGGGCAATAAGACAATTCTTTCCGAAATAACTGAAGCGGACGCGGAGGATATCCTTAGGTTGAGGAACGACCCTGCCCATAATAAATTCCTGTTTCAAAAACCCATAAGCTCTGAGGAGCAAATAAACTGGATCAAGAAAAACCAGGGAGATCAGAAGGCCCGAAACTTCAAGGTGACTAACCTCGCTGGCGAATTTAAAGGCACGATCTCAATCTACAACATTGTGGACGGAAGAGGGGAGTTTGGCAGGTATATCGTTACCAATCCGGTTCATGCTATTGAATCGGAATACCTCCTGCTCGATCTGTGCTTCGGAGAACTGGGTCTCAAATCTGTCTACTGCCAGACAAACATTGAGAATAAAGCAGTCTGGCGGCAACATACCAAACTGGGATTTCGGGAAATAGAACGGAAAGAGGTGATCGTGGGGACAGACTCTTCTGTAAAAGTGGTAGCCATTATACAGGAGATCACCGCGGAAGAGTTTAAGGCTTTCAATTATGAGAAGATCATCAGTCTTATAAATTTTTTCGATTGACAATGACGTTGCATCATATAGGATACGTGGTAAAGGATATTAAACAGTATGAAAAAAACTTGCTATTTGAAAAAAAGATCAGGGAATTATTCGATCCGGTTCAAAACAGTCAATTGGCCGTGTATAGTAATTTCAACAATTCCTTTATTGAACTGATACAACCCCTGAACGAAAAATCCTTTACCTATAATTTTCTCCAAAAAAGCGGTGGCGGTTACCATCACCTTTGCTATGAGCTGAACTCGGTAGCGGAATTAAAGAAAATTGCATCTGCACAAAAGCTGATCACGATAAAAGGGCCATTTCCAGCCATCCTGTTCGACAACCGCCGTGTGTGGTTTTATTACACACGGAACAAGCAGATAGTTGAATTCGTTATTTAGACTATATGAATATCGCCGTCATTTCGGATGTGACATTTGACCTTGTGTTGAAACAATGGGAACCTGGAGGGGATCTTGTTGTGAAAAAATATGTATATGCCGGGCAAATCGTTCCTGAATTGATGACAATCGGCGGTCAGCTTGGAGATATTGACATACTGGTCGTTCATTTCGACAGCTATTTTTATCGCTATACCGATGAATATATTGCGCAGATCCTCGACGCTGTAAGTAATGCAGCCCGCGGGTTCACAGGTACGGTGCTTGTTTCAAACCATCTTTCGGGCGGACGACATGTATCCGTTTTAAAAAAGAACGTGGGTCAGCACGAGCAAACGGTGCTGGAACTCGATGCCAAGCTAAAAAATACCCTCGACAGCAGCAATATCTACTTTTACGATGTAAAAAAGCTGATCACTTCACTTGGAATTAATAACGCGTATAATTTTAATCTGGGATTTTTGTACCAGATGCCCTATACCAAAAGCATGATTGGTAGGCTGGCCGCTGAACTCGCGTCGATGATGCGGTTTGTCAGCGCACCGGAAAAAAAGGCCATCCTGGTTGACTGTGACAATACACTTTGGAAAGGCATTCTCGGCGAGGATGGGATTGAGGGTATCCAATGCGACCGAAACGCGCAGGGGGTAATGTACTTCCAGTTCCAGGAGTTCTTACTGGATAAGAAAAAGGAGGGTTTTATTCTGGGACTTTGTTCAAAGAATAACGAATCAGATGTGAAGTCGGCGTTTGAAAAATTGAACATGCCGCTCAAGTGGGATGATTTCCTCGTGAAAAAGGTTAATTGGCAGAATAAGATAGAAAACCTGAAAGAAGTGGCCAAAGAGCTGAATATTGGGCTTGACTCATTCGTTTTTATTGACGATAGTGAATTTGAGCTGCAGTCAGTCAACATGCTCCTGCCTGAAGTGACTACAAAAAAACTATCTCCTGTTTTCGATGATTTTCTGAAGCTGACGGATGATTATTGTTTTAAAAGAAAACGGGTGACCAGGGAGGATATTGAAAAAAATGAGCAATACCTCGCCGAGCAGAAAAGAAACGATGCTAAATCCAGCTTTCATTCATTTGAAGAATATATAGCAAGCCTGGGCATTAAATCGGGTATCACTATAAATAATCTGACCGATTTGCCAAGGTTATCGCAGCTTACCGAGAAAACCAACCAGTTCAACTTTAATAAGGAATCGCTTAGCATAGCGGCGCTCGAAAAGTTGATTGCCGATGGCAACCTTGTCTATGGCCTGAGGGTTTCGGACAAATTCGGGGACTACGGCCTGGTAGGTCTTATCCTGGTAGAACTGGATGGAAACACAGGTATCATGCGCAATTTCCTGATGAGCTGTCGTGCCCTGGGGCGGCTCATCGAGAATGAGTTTTTTGACTATGTGACAAATGACCTGGAGGGAAGAGGGGTTCAGTTGAAAGAGATCCTGTTTAAACCGACAGCGAAGAACGAGCCGGCAAGGCAATTTATGGATAAGCTTGAAACAGCAGCAAAAAAGGGTATAACTGCTTAGAAATTGTAATATTTTTCACTAATTTTCTGCTATGATACGTAACGTTATGAACGAAAACCAGACCAAGGAGCTGTTGAAGTCGATTCAGCAGGTTTTCAAGCTGGCTATGGGGAGCGATATCAATGTCGATATCGATACCGAAAAGGAGATGGTGCTGGAATGGGATTCCCTGAATCACCTGAACCTGGTTGTTGAGTTGGAAAATTCGTTCGACCTGGGTTTGTCCATGGAGGAAATTGAAGAACTTAATTCGGTGAGAGGCATCATTGACCTCATCAATTCAAGGAAGGCCACCAACGGATAAGCTGTATTTCAGGAAGTCTCCAATGTCATTATTGCAGGTAAATTAGTACGACACAAGTACAACGCTCATGCAGCAGCTAATGCTGCCGGTTATTGCTTAAATAAACGAACCATAATAAAAAAAATGCGACCAAAGATCAGTGTTATCAGTCCCTTTTTGAACGAATCCGGCAACATTGAAAATTATGTGAACTCAATCAATAATTTTTTCGTCAATAAGCCGTATTCCGCTGAGGTCATCCTGGTGGATGATGGATCTACTGATAATTCAATCGAATTGCTGCAATCGCTGCAATACGGTGACTATGAAATAAAGATCATCAAGCTGTCCAAGAATTTTGGAGCACAGGCGGCCGTAAGAGCGGGGGTGAAGCATGCTACCGGCGATTATATCACTTTTCTGCCTGCCGATCTGCAGGATCCGCTCGACCTGATCGACCTGAGCCTTCAAAAGGTGGAAGAACAGAACGCGGATATAGTTTACGCCTTTCGTAAAACAACAAATAATTCATTTTTTGAAAGCGTATTCTCCCAGTTCTATGCTTACCTGATGAAAAAATTCGTCAGCTCGAAATTTCCGGGTAAGGGATTTGATATCGTTTTCTTCAACCGGAAGGTGAAAGAGAACCTTGATCAGAACATAGAATTGAACTCATCTATACAACTGCAGATATTTACACTGGGGTATAAATCGGAGAATGTCTATTACGACAAGGCAGAACGTAAAGTGGGTAAGTCAAAGTGGACTTTTTCCAAAAAGATAAAGCTGTTCATCGACTCTTTTGTGGCATTCTCGTTTGCGCCGATCAGGCTGGTGTCGATGGTAGGCATTCTATTCTTCATACTCGGTTCGATTTGGACGATCTATATCATCCTTCGTAAGATATTGTTTGATGACCTCGCGTCTGGCTGGCCTGCCCTGATGTCCATTCTGATGGTAGGGTTTGGCATTACCAATATTTCACTAGGCATCATCGCGGAGTATCTTTGGCGTACCCTGGACGCCAGCAGGAAGAGGCCTTTGTTTATTGTTGACGAGATCATAGACCTGAAGCAAAAATGATAAAAGCAGTAATATATTGTTTCCTGTATGCCATGCTCAACGTATCAGGCGCAGCAATCATTAAATGGAAACTCAAGGGAAGGGTGCTGAATTCTTTTTCAGACTGGCTGCAATTCCTGCTGAACCTACAGGTAATTGGTGCATTCGTGATCATTTTTGTTTCAGCCCTGGTAATGTTTAAAGCTTTGTCTGCAGCCAATTTTACCTTCGTGATTCCTGTGTCGGCTGGCATCAATTTCATATTGACCATCGTAGCGGGATACTATATTTTCAAAGATCATTTAAACCTGGCATCGTTTATTGGTTTCGCCCTGATCATTTCAGGTATCATATTATTAAGTATAAACAACGCACATCATGCATAATAAAGTTAAAGACAGTACGATCCTCGTTACCGGCGGCGCAGGCTTTATCGGATCCTATGTGATCGAAGAGCTTATACCCCTGCAGCCACGGAAGATCATCATCATCGACAATTTCATCCGTGGCAGCCGTGAGAACATGAAATCTTTTATAACCAACCCGATCATCGAGCTGCATGAAGCCGATATCCGCGATAACGCTGTTCTGGAGAATTGCATTGCCGGCTGCGACTATGTTTTTCATATGGCTGCACTCCGCATCAACGCATGCGCAGCTAACCCACGCGAGGGGTTTGACGTGATGCTTAAATCTACTTTCGAAGTCGCCGACCTGTGTATGAAGCACAAGGTGAAAAAAGTGATCTATAGCTCAAGTGCTTCAGTTTACGGGCTGGCCCAGCATTTCCCAACACCTGAAACGGATAATCCATATAACAACCAAACCTTCTATGGCGCTGCGAAAATGTGGGGTGAACAACTTTTCAGGAGCTACAAGTTTATGTATGGCCTGGATTATGTTGCCCTTCGCTATTTTAACGCATATGGCCCGCGGATGGATACAGATGGCAAATACACCGAGGTAATGATCAAATGGCTCGATTGTATCCGCGATGGGAGAAACCCATTGATTTACGGTGACGGTTCTACCACCATGGATTTTGTATATGTAAGAGATATCGCCCGTGCAAATGTGGCTGCTTTACAGGCCGATGTAACTGATGAGGCGTTTAACATCGGCAATTGCGAGGAAACAAGCCTTAAGCAACTCCTGGAAGTGTTGTTGAAAGTGAACGATTCAAACCTTGAACCCGAATACAGGGAAGAGAATTCAATCAATCCCGTAAGCCGCCGACTGGCCGATATCAGCAAGGCAAAGGAGCTGCTCGGATTTACACCTACTGTTAGCCTTGAACAGGGCATGAAAGAACTCAGCAAATGGTATTTCGATAAAATAAAAATAACTGTCAACTAATGATACCCATAGCTAAACCTTACCTGACCGCCGACGAAGCCCAGGCTGCCTACGATACCATCCTTACCGGCTGGATCACGCAGGGCCCACGCGTGGCGGAGTTCGAAGAAAAATTCGCAGCGTATACAGGCGCTAAATACGCCGTAGCCGTTTCAAATTGTACGACCGCACTACACCTGGCAATGATCGTTGCCGGGGTTGGCCCGGGAGATGAGGTGATCTGTCCTTCGATGAGTTATATCGCCACGGCAAACTGTATTCGCTATGTTGGAGCCGTACCCGTATTCGCAGAGATCAACCCGGCCAATTATAACCTCGATGTGGAGGATGCAGCCAGGAAGATCACGTCTAAAACAAAAGCGATATTACTGGTACACCAGATCGGTATGCCTGCCGACATCGACGCTTTCCGTCAGTTGGCGGATAAACACGGTCTGAAACTTATCGAAGATGCAGCCTGTGCCGCGGGCTCATCTTATAAAGGAGCGAAGATTGGCAGCCACTCAGAATTGGTTTGCTTTTCACTACACCCCCGCAAGGTGATCTCTACCGGTGACGGCGGATTTGTTACTACCAACCGCGAAGATTATTACCAGCGCATGAAACTATTGCGACAGCATGGTATGTCTGTCAACGACCGGGTTCGCCATGAATCATCGAAACTGATCTTTGAAGACCACGTGGAAGTAGGTTACAACTACCGCATGACGGATATCCAGGCTGCTGTGGGTATAAAGCAGCTGGAAAAGCTGGACTGGATTGTAGCTGAAAGAAGGAAGATCGCGCTGCGCTACAACGAAGCATTTAGAGATATTGAGCACGTTCAACTCCCCATAGAGGAGGAAGGCTATTACAGCAATTACCAGTCATACAGCATTTACCTGAAAGACGACTGCCCCGTAGGTAGGAACGATATCATGCAAAAAATGCTGGACGCCGGCATCTCCACGCGTCGTGGCATTATGACTGCACATCGCGAAACGGCATATAAAACCGATTACGAGGGATTGTCATTACCGGTTTCTGAGAAATCAGCCGACAGGAGTATTATCCTGCCACTTTATATCCCGATGAGCAACGAAGACATCGAAAAAGTGATCGAGACTTTCCGCATGCTCGTTGGCGTACCGGTCGTATCCTAATTGACATTGTTTTAAAGAAATATTGAGATCGTGACTGTCCCGGAATGCCGGGACAGTTTCATTTTATGATTATGTCTTTTGTCTTCATGGCAAAGAGTTACTTTTGAAACGACTTTTTCGATTGATAGAAATCGATCCTTTGAAAAAATAGTTTATAAGGATGAAAAAAATCAGCGTAATCGGGTTTGGCAAGATTGGACAGGCTGTGGCAGCCAATATCCTCAAACATGGGATCGAGGTCAACGCTGTAGATATTGATGAATCGTTGCCCCAGCTTTTTACAACTTCGGGTTTTCGGTCAAATGAGCCGGGGCTGGAAGACATACTCAATAAGGCCTTTATCAACAAGGCACTTTCTGTTTCCAGTGACTTTACAACCATCCAGGGTAGTATTGCAATCATCGTAGCGATACCTCTTTTGATCGACGATAACAAACAGGTACTTTCTAAGCCTTTCCTGGATACCATGAAAAAACTGGAGCCGGGATTAGCAGACGAGGCGGTTGTTGTTGTCGAGACTTCACTTCCCGTTGGATTTAGCCGCCATTCGATATTGCCCGCGAT
>JAEZRB010000002.1 GCA_023412975.1 Bacteroidota bacterium
CAGTTTTTCATCTCGTCTCATCAGCCCGGGCAATACCCGGCCCTGGAAGGAATGGATCCAATCATTCAGGACATAAGCGTTGAACACCATGAGGATTGCCAGGAGCAACAGGAAATTGGCCATGCCATGAAAACCCGGCAGGTGTAGCAATACTCCCGCAATCAGGAAAGTGATAAACCATTTATTCCTGAAGACAGCTTTCTTCGGCTTCTCATATTCTTTCCCTTCCGGTTTCATAAAGCTCACAGCAAATACCGGGTTGAAGATAAAGGCTACGATCAGTGAAGCCGCCAGGGTCAGGATCAGGATCGTTGGCAGGTAGATCATGAACTTACCGATCAGTCCTTTCCAGAAAAGCAAAGGAAAAAACGGTGCCAGCGTGGTCGCGGTACCTGCAAGTACGGGTATGAAAACTTCACCTGCCGCCTCCTTCGCACTTCGCACGATCGGTACTTTACCATTATTATATATCCGGTGCGTATTCTCGATTACCACGATCGCGTCATCAACGATGATACCCAGGCCAAACAACAATCCAAACAACACGATGAAGTTAAGTGTCACACTGGTCCCTACGATGGCGTCGGCCACCGGCAGGAACAGGAATGCCACAAACACACTTAACGGTACACTAAGTGCCACGAAGAAGGCGTTGGTAACACCCATAAAAAACATCAGGATGAGTAACACGAGGATGAAACCAATTATGATAGTATTGATCAGTTCGTGAAATGATGTTTTGGTTTGCCTGCTCTGGTCGCCGGTGATCACGACTTTCAGATCGCGTGGTAGATCTTCCTTCTGTTGCATTTCAACTACAGTCGCCTTGATCTTGTCTGCAGCTTCGATCAGGTTTTCACCCGCCCGCTTTACGATATTCAGCGTTACCACATTCTTTCCATCAAGCCTGGCATAGCTGTCTTTCTCCTTTATGGTATCTTTTATTTCCGCAAAATCCCTGAGGTAGACCGACGCACCCTGGGCACCACTGCGAACCACGATATTTTTGAGATCCTCAGCGGAACTAAACTGCCCTTTGATCATCAGGGTTCGTTTCATATTCCCGGTTTCGATCAGGCCGCCGGTAATATCCATATTCTCTCTCGCAATTGCTGTTTCAATGTCGGTGAAACTAATTCTTGACACCGCCATCTTGTATGGATCCACATTTACCTGGATCTCCCTTTCAGGCGCACCTACAATTTCTGCGCGGGTGATCTCGCTTAGCTCCTCAAAGCGATCCTGCATTTTATCGGCATATTCTTTCAGCTTTATACCTTCATAGTCGCCACTCACATTCACGAACATGATCGGCATTTCGCTAAAAGCGAATTCCTGCACATCGGGCTCAGATGTGAGATCTGTTGGCAGGTCGGCCCTGGCTTTATCGATAGCGTCTTTTACTTTCTGGCGGGCGATATCTGTTTTTACATTCGTATCAAACTCAACGATGATCAAACTGTAATCGGCCTGGGATGTACTTTGTATCTTATTCACCTTGGCCCCGCTAATCCCTTTCAATTCCTTTTCTATTGGGCGTGTTACCAGGTTCTCGATATCCTTTGGTGAATTACCCACATATACTGTCGCGATGGAAATGGTCGGCACAACGATATCCGGAAACTGCTCTTTCGGCAAACTGTTGAACTTGATCAATCCATAGATCGAGATAATGATGGCAATGATATATATCGCGGTCTTATTATCGACAGCCCAGCTGGTAGGTTTGAATTCCTTAAATTTCTTTGTAACTCCCTCGATGACTTTCATCAGTATAGTTTTAAATAAATTTTCAAATCAGCTTAGGTCTTAGAGTATCGCGGGGCTTGCTGTCACAACCTGTCCATCATAAACAGTCTGATAACCTTCGGTGATCACGACGTCACCCGCCGCAAGGCCGGTTTTTATTTCCATCACACCATTGTATGATTCTCCGGCTACCACATTTTTCTTGCGGGCGATATACTTGTCACCTGATTTCTCAGCTACATATACATATTTTCCTTTTTCATCCGATTGTACCAGGTTTATGGGAACAGTGACTGCTTCTTTCGCGCGGTAATCGAGAATCTTCATCGTGGCCAGTTGGTTTGGTTTCAAATCAGGATCGGAGGGAAGCTTTGCTTCTACAGTAAATGAACGTGTTGTTGGATTTACTGCGGCGCCAACCACATTGAGCGTTGATTTAAATGGTGGTTTCCCCAATCCAGGCAACACCACTTCCACTGCATCACCCTTTTTAATCCGCGACGAATAGTTTTCAGGAACCTCAGTCACGATTTTAATACTGCTGTTGTTGACGATCCTGATCTGTCCGACCCTTGGATCGGCTGCTGTTTGCGGAGAAAAGAATTCACCCACTTTCACACTCACTTCGTCTACCACCCCACTGATCTGCGCAGTAACATTTGTTTGTGAAACCTGTTCCTGTGCTGCACGCACCTGTGCTTCGCCGGCATTAAGCTGGCTCTGCAGGGCATCCACCTCTGCTTTTGCATTGATCACGTTTATTTCGGCGCCGATGTTTTGCTTCCAGAGATTCTGGTATCTTTCATAGATTGTTTTTGCCTGATCCAGTCTTGCCTTCAGCACACCTGTTTGTTGTTGGGCCGCCACCAGTGACTGCCGGGCCAGGGCATCATCCAGTTTCAAAAGAGTTTGCCCTTTTCTAACCCTGTCGCCGGCTTTTACATATACTGCTTTAATCACACCACCCATACCTGCCGGGGAAACATAAGCGACATTATCGGCATCGATCTTACCCTGCAGTTCGATAAAATGCGAAAACTCTTCAACACCGATCGTATCGAGTGACACCAGTTTCTGCGCCTGTACAGAAGAAGGATCAGCCTTGGCTAATTGCTCTTCTACCTGCCTGATCTGGGCATCGAGACCGCTTTTTTCTTTTTTTAGCTTTTCGAGTTTTTTCTTCAAATCACCTACCGCAGCCGATTCATCTTTATTGCTATTACCGCAGGCGGCTAATAAAAACACCAGCGATAAGGCGAGCGATATATTTTTAATCTTCTTCATAAAGTTTTGTTTATTGGTCAAGGTTATGATTTCATTTATAATCTGCCGGTAGCCTGCAGGAAATCTGTTTTGGCTATAATGGCATCATACAGCGAATTGATATAATTAGTCTGGGCAGACTTCAGTTCGGTTTGCGCCGTATTGATCTCTTCCTGCGATCCGGTGCCTGCTTCATATTTCTTCCGGGTCTGGTTGAATACATTTTCAGCCAGCTCCATATTCTTTTTCTGGAAGTCAAGTGCGGCAATAGCCGACCTGTAATTATTTTTCGCTACCTGTATATCATTGTCGATGGTAATCTTCAGGTTCTCACGTTCGTTGATACTTTGTTCCAGTTCCAGTTTTGCCTTTTGAATTCTTGCATTGGCCGCGAAACCCGTGAAGATGGGAATGTTCAGGTTGAGTGAGACGGCGGAGATATCAAACCAGTCGCCTTTCTGAAAAAGATCGAACTTATTGCGCTGTGCATTTTTGTTGTAATATCCGTTGACGGTAAGTGTTGGAATTTTGCTCAGCTTATACCGGCGGATATTGTACTCATTGAGTTTTATACCCAGTTCGGCATATTGAAATTCTTTGCGGTCGTTATACTGAAAACCACCATCATCCAGCACACCGTCACGCACCTGATCATAACTGAGTGTATCGGTTAATACGAGTTCGTGCTGTACAGGCATTCCCATCAGCATTTTCAAACCCAGGTAACCATTTTCAACCTGGTTGAGCGCTTTTATCTTTTCGGTCTGCAGGTTCGTGAGTGCCACGTTCACTTTGTCCACATCGAGTCTTTCAGCAAAGCCATTTTCATAAATGATCCGGGTATCGCGAAGCAGTTTTTCAAACCGGTCAATATTGGCATCCAGTAATTCTATCTGTTCTTTACTGGCCACCAGCTGGTAATAGATCTTATAAATATTGGTCCGGATCATCTCCTCGGTGATCTCGGCATTTTTTTCCTGGAACTTTAAAACAGTCTCACGGGCCTGCAAACCCACAAACACCTGTCCGTCGAACAAGATCTGGTTGAGCTGCACGCCAACGGTGGCATTATGTTTCAGACCAAATGCAATCTTTTCAAAGGTGCCGGGTTGTCCGCCAAAAAATTCTGCCGGCACCAGGCTTACGGGTAGTTTCGCATTGTAGGTGTACGACCCGCTGGCGCTGATCTGTGGCAGGGCTGCCGAAGTAACCTCCCTGTTTGTTGCCTGCTGCTTTTTTACTTCCAGTAAAGCATTCTTTACCTGCACATTGTTTTTACTGGCATAGTCAATTGCCTGCTGAAGTGAGAACTCATGCCTGACGCCGGTAGTTGTATCCCGGGTATTCTGTGCCAGTACCGCTACCGGTGCAAAAGCCAATGCCAGCAACCACGCCCATCGCTTACTTCCTGGTTTCTTCATGGTTAAGGTTTTTTAGTCGTTGTTGGTAATATTTCTGTATCAGTTTATGTCCTTTGATGGTGGCAATGCCATATATAAAATGGAGCAGTATTTCCTGCGATAAAGTTGCCAGATCATATTTGCCAGGAGGGAACACGTTTACATTAAAGGGAATGATCAATGATTCAAGCCTAAACTTGCACATTACATCTACATTGATGTCCTCCCGGAATAACTCATCCTTAATTCCACGCTCAAAATTTTTTCGGATCAGTTCGGCCAGGAACTGGTCCTTGTATTGCCTGAACCGCTGGTATGTCCTGAAATGAAATTTCTCCAGGTCATTCAGCATCATAGGGTTCATGTTGCTAAGTTTCAGGCTCAAATGGTCCAGTGTCAGGAATACTTCATGAATGGCGTCTTTACCATTACTGCGACACCGCAAACATTCTTCCTCCATCTCCCCGATATAGTTCCCGATCACCACATCCACCAATTCATCTTTATCGGCATAATATTGGTACAGGGTCTTCTTCGACATACCCAGGCTGTTGGCGATATCATCCATCGACACCGACCTGATCCCGTATTGTAAAAACAACTCTTCAGACTTAACCAGTATTCTCTCTTTAGGATCCATTTTTTAAATTGAGGGGCCAAAACTAAGGAAACTTTTAACGTAGCAAAAGTTTCCTATCCTTTTTTTTGACCGTTAAAACATTTATTTTACTATTTCGAACACATGTTCGTTTAATATCTTTGTGACAAACCTCTATGCATGAGCGATCAACTCAGTCCAGGTAGAATCAGGATGAAAAAGATCTTCCGCTATTTTATCCAGGGGATCATTATCCTGGCGCCGATTGTTGTAACCGTGGGCGCGCTTTACTGGCTGTTTAACAAGGTGGATAACATTTTGCGGCCATATGTAAATATTCCCGGGCTGGGTTTTATCATCATCGTGGTTTTCGTGATCCTGGTAGGCTGGATAAGCTCCAATTTCCTGATGGGAAGCTTTATCAGTTTTTTCGATCAATGGATGGAACGAACGCCGGTTATTAAATTCATTTATTCCTCTACCAAAGATTTTTTTGAATCCTTTGCCGGTGATAAAAAGAAGTTCGGTAAAGCCGTGCTGGCCAATGTTTTCGCGGAAGATGTCTGGATCATCGGTTTTTTAACGGATGAAGAGATGGAAAAGTTTGAAATGGGCGGTGAAAAAGTCGCTGTATACGTTCCTCAGGCCTACAATTTTGCCGGGCAGTTGTATATCTTGCCCAGGGAAAAAGTAAGGAAGATCGATTCGATCACTTCCGGTGAAGCCATGAAATACGCCGTTACGGGTGGTGTGGTAGACCTGGATGCTGAACGAAGTAAACACGAACTTCGTTCTGACCATACAACCCCGTAACCTGGCCCCTCTTGTAAACATCGTGAATACTGCTGGCATCACGTAATTCAGCCAGGCAGGCAAAAATTACAAGAGGATGAAAAAAATATCGGCAATTATATTATTACTGCTTTGCAGCCAGACCTGTTTCTGCTGGGGATTTTATGGCCATCGAAAGATCAATCAATACGCCGTATTCCTGCTGCCACCTGAAATGCTTATTCTTTACAAACCCCATATCGGCTTCCTCGAAGAACATGCTGTAGATCCCGACAAAAGAAGATATGCCGTTGCCGGTGAAGGCCCGCGACATTTTATCGACATCGACCATTATGGCCAGCCG
>JAEZRB010000005.1 GCA_023412975.1 Bacteroidota bacterium
GCTTCCCGGTACCACATGCCGTATATCGTCCAAAACAGGGATAACCAAAATTGGGCGTTATCAATCCTTCATCCAGTGCCACAAGCGCACCGAGAGGTTTAAAAGTTGAACCGGGTTCATAACGACCCTGCACCGCACGGTTCAGGAGTGGACCAGCTACATCCAGTACCAGACGGGAATAGTTTTTATTCTTATCGGGCCCTGTCAGATCGTTGGGGTTGAAGACCGGGCCTGAAGCCATGGCCAATATCCCGCCCGTCTTGGGATCGATCGCTACAACAGCGCCTACTTTATCTGTCATCATCTTTTCGGCCATCTCCTGTAGCTCGATATCAAGATAGGTTCTGAGTCCGCGACCAGCAATTGCAGCCGTATCAAAAATGCCGTTCTCATAATTCCCAACAAGACGATTCCTGTTGTCTTTGATCAGGTATTGCACACCACGCTGACCCATCAGCACAGATTCATAAGTTGCTTCCAGCCCGTTTTTCCCGATATAGTCGCCCATGCGATAAAAATAGTTGGACTTCTCGATGTCAGCGGGTGAAACTTCGTTGATATAACCCAGCATCTGGGCAGCGACATTATAAGGATAAACCCGCACAGGGCGTTCTACAAGAGCAAATCCCGGAAAGCGCCAGCTGTTTTCTTCAAAACGAGCCTGCATCTGGTGGGTAAGCAGGGGTTGGAAAATGGAAGGTCGTACAGCCCTGTTCTTGAATATAGCGTCACGAATACGCTTATTGAAATCGGCGGTATCGATCTCCATTAGCCGGCAAAAAGCGGTGGTATCAAAATTTTTTACCTCGGCCGGTGTCACCATCAGGTCAAACATGATCGCATTATTCAGAATCGCCCTGCCTTTACGATCATAGATAATCCCACGCTCAGGATAAACGATCTTGGGAAATACCGCGTTGTCCATGGCCAGCTGGCTGTATTTTCCCGAAACGATCTGCAGGTTAAACAACTGCGCGATGATCACCAGGAATGCTACCAGGAAAATTAAACGGATGATACGGCTTCTAGATTGGTTAAACACAGACATGGTTCACAAAAACGAATGATCCCGACAGTTATCGGAGAGAGAAAATTATTCCATACAAAGTACGAACTCCCCCCGGCGCTTTCCAAATGTTTGCGGGAGATTATTTTCCTTTTAAGAAATTTTTCTATAGATAGCTACTAGCTTCAGGATAGGTAATTACGATCTGCTGTTTTTTTAGAAATCCAGCATAAAACGTCCCGATGGGACGTTGCCGGTGTATAATCATTGTTTTTCTATAAGTTGTCCCTACGGGAAAACCAGATTTCAAATGTTCATTGCGTTCCGTTTGGAACGCTTTATAGGTAGGAAAAACATCGAATTGAGATTTACGTTCCTTCGCAACGTTTTATGCAGGTGTACCGTCAATAGCAGAAAGTTCCGTAAAGCCACGGGTAATTCGGACGGCTAAATATCTACGCTGTATTAGTACGAAATTTCATCCGGCGCGGGAACAACAGTTCAGTAGTAATGATTAAAAGCATGCTTATAGCGGTGGTGGCCACAACCTTAATAAGAAACCCGAGGAAGGTTCCGAAGGAAAGCCATTGTAACATGGTGAGATAACCATGATGAAGCACGGTCAGTATAAGCACATAAACCAGGTAAGGTGTCCAACCCATCGCGCGGGGTGATGGCTCGCGGTAATTGAACTCTGAAGGATCTTTTGGTGTGAGAATATTGATCACAAAAGGACGGCAATAAGCTACCAGGACGCAGGCGGCGGCGTGCAGACCGGGCGTCATCGTAAAGAAATCAAGCGCCAGGCCCACCAGGAAACCTGTGATCATCAATCCTATCCTTGAAACACTAAATGGCAGCCATAGTAGAAACAGGTAGTACAGGTAGGGCACAATAAACCGGTGAAGATGTGGAATCTTATTCAGCACGTACACCTGCACGAGTATAAACAGGGCAAAGCGGATAATATTTCTTAGCAGGTCACTCACCGGGCGCTCTTTTTAGGATCATCAACTTTTTTCTGGGTTTCTTTCAAAAGTGTAGACTGGTCGCTATAAAATAAATTTTCTACTACCATCACCTGTTGCAGGTTTTGAAAATTGGCCGCGGGCTTTATTCGCAGAACATAAAAATTGGTAGAAGGATCGGGGATGATCTGTGCTACGGTACCCACCAGGTGTAAAGGAGGAAAGCTCAACGAAAATTTACCGGTTACAATGGTATCACCCACTACCAGCGAATCACTTTTCGGAATATCCTTCAGGTTTAAGAACCGCGGGTCTTTTCCATCCCAATACAAGGTGCCGGAGCTCCCGCTTTTCTTCACGAGCACATTTACTTTGTTTTGCACATGCAGCAGGCTCATCACCTGGCTAAAGTTGGGACTCACATTTACCACCTGTCCCACCAACCCGCCATCGGAGCTAAACACACCCATATTATCCTGGATCCCCTGGTTGGCGCCGCGATTGATCTGTACATAATTTTTATCGGAGTTGACAGTATTATACAATACCTGTGCATCCCTCCATAAGTATTGCCTCAGTTTGCCTAGTGTATCGAAAGGAACAGAATCGCGGGTAAGTTTGAAAGTGGTATCGCTATTTACAAAATTGGACGGCAGGAGATTTACCAGTGAATCATTCATTTTCAAAAGGCGGCGATTTTCTTCTTTCATCGTAAAGAAATCCTCTACGGTATTATAGCGACCGCTGAACCAACCCGTGATCTCGTTGGCCACACCCAGTCCCTTTGCCTTATGAAATTTATTGTATGTAAAAAGAAACCACAGGGCCACCGCCTGCAACGCAAGAAATACGATAACAGTGAAAAAACGCCGAATGAAAAGGAATATGTTTCGCACTAGTGAAAGGATTTGGAATTGGGGATTAGGAATTTGTTTCAGGCACTAATTACAAATTACAAATTCCTGCTTCCTGTACCTTGATTTATCTCATCACAAACGGGTACCTGTCGTAGTGTTTCAACGCAATCCCTGTACCACGAACCACACTTTTTAGCGGATCGTCGGCCACATGCACCGGCAATTTGATTTTTTGGCTTAATCTTTTGTCAAGACCTCTTAACAAAGCGCCACCACCGGTGAGATAAAGACCGCGACGGTAGATATCACCAGCCAGTTCCGGCGGTGTTTGTTCCAGGGCTTTTAATATTGCCTCTTCAATCTTGAAGATACTTTTGTCCAATGCTTCCGCGATCTCCTGGTAGCTCACCATGATCTGTTTGGGAATACCTGTTACCAGGTCGCGACCATTCACCGGAATATCATCAGGGGGATTATCGAGATCCTTCATAGCTGAGCCAACCTGGATCTTGATCTGCTCGGCGGTACGTTCACCGATGAGCAGACTATGATAACGTCGGAGAGCTTCCATAATATCAGCGGTAAATTCATCACCGGCGATACGGATCGACTGGTCGCAGACAATCCCCGCCAGGGCGATCACGGTAATACCGGTAGTACCACCACCGATGTCTATGATCATATTACCCACGGGCTCTTCCACATCAATGCCGATACCCAGCGCAGCGGCCATGGGTTCATGCAGCAGGTAAACTTCTTTGGCGCCTGCCTGTTCGGCGCTATCCCGAACCGCCCTTTTTTCAACCTCGGTGATCGAGGAAGGAATGCAGATCATCATCCTCCAGCTGGGAGGAAATAACGGTTTTTTTGGGTAAACCAGTTTTATCAGTTCGCGGATCATCAGTTCCGCGGCATTGAAGTCAGCGATTACACCATCTTTTAAGGGACGTACCGTGCGGATGCTTTCGTGGGTTTTTTCGTGCATCATCAGCGCTCTTTTTCCTACCGCCAGTACTTCTTTGGGATTGTTTCTGTTCAGGGCAACTATGCTCGGCTCATTTACCACCACCTCGTCGTTATGTATAATCAGGGTATTTGCAGTACCCAGGTCCATTGCTATTTCTTGTGTAAACCAGTTAAAAAGTCCCATTCTATATTATTGGATTAAATGTGTGCAAAGTTTAAGGAATAATTCGAATTAACAAAGCAAACCACTGGAGGGTCGGTTTTTCGCTCAAACGCAGGAAAGACGCGGTTTCTCATCAGCAGCTGGTTTTAAAATTCTTTACTCGTAATTAACGGCTTTCCGGCCATTCTATTATAATGAGGCACACTTTCTTTGCGTATTTTCCGCGATGGCACAATAAAACTGGAATATCACCACCACCTCCCAAATTCCTGCGAGGTTTTGATCTCACTAAACAAGACTCCAATTCCTTCCCGCCTCCCCGTCTTCCCGGCCAAACCAACCAATCACCTCTTCGAAAATTTTGGCACAGAAATAGCAAGCGGGTAGAAAGTAATCCGAACTTTCACAAAATCAAAGTATGAGAAAATTAATTGTTGTTTTATTCGTCTTGGCTTTTTCAATCACGGCAGAGGCTCAGAGTCGTAGCACCAACAGCACTTCCTACAAAACCGCCCTCGGTATAAAAGTGTGGGATGGTGGAGGAATTTCTTTGAAGCATTTTTTCAACGAACGCAACGCCGGGGAGCTGATCGGCTATTTCTGGCGTCATGGTTTCAGACTTACGGGACTTTATGAGATACATGGCCCTATTTCAGGTGCACCGGGCCTTAAATGGTACATCGGTCCTGGCGCTCATATTGGAGCATATAGTGACGGCCACCATCATCATAACAACAACCATCACCATCATGGCCATGTCAGCATTGGTATCGACGGCGTGATCGGGCTCGACTACAAATTCAACCAGGCACCGATCAACCTATCGCTCGACTGGCAGCCATCGTTTGAGTTTACAGATGGGCACGGTTTTAATGGTAGTTGGGGAGGATTGGGAATCCGTTACACTTTCTAATATATATCTTCGATTTATCAGCAAAAACAGGCCGGCCCCCTTAAAAGGGTCGGTCTTTTTATGCACCTAACTGGCTACAAACCCCAGCCTTTTCTCAACGGCCGGTGGCAGGCTGGGTAATTTTCTTCTCTCAATAAGGAAACTATTCAACTGGGCGATCCCGCGAAATATATAGTGTTTGTCAGCAGCCGCTTTCAGGTAATCCTTCCCCGAACTACCCCCGGTGCCGATCCTGGTGCCGATCATCCGGTGCACCATATTCATGTGGCGGTAACGCCAGGAACTAAGCTGCTCATCGATCTCAAGCAGGCTGTTGAGCAACTGGAAGGGCAAATGCAGTAAGGGATAACCCCTATAAAGCATGATAAACAGCGCAGCCCTGCGTGCTGCCGGCGATAATGTATCCGATCCGTCTATACTGGCTGGAGTTTCGGGGAAAAACAACTGGTCAAATGCGTCGAGGTTATTTTTTTCAGCCTCCGCGAGACTGTCCTGGTACTGGTAGCGGTATTCTGCCCAAAAAGGATGAATATTCTTTTCATTGCCATGCGCAGCAAAGGCTGCCCAGTTTTGTTCTTCATTAAAAAATGGCATTCTTTCCAGCCACCCGTTGAGCAATTGCAGCAAGGAACTTCCGGATTCCGCTTTTTTGATCAGGTTGACATGTTCCTGCCTGAGTTGCGAAGTGTAATATTCTTTACCATGACGGGTTTCGAATTTCAAACCCAGTTTGGCTTCCAGTTCCTTGAACTGCCAGCTTTGAAAGCCAGAAGCAGGGCGCAGCATATCGCGGAAATCGAGGAAGTCCATGGGTGTCATCGTTTCCATGATATCGATCTGGTGCACCAGCACCTGGAGTATGGTCACGCAGCGACGAAGACGGTGAACCACGGTTTGCAATTCGGGTGAGTTATCGTTCAGCGAGGGCTTGGCCATGATTTCCACAATGGAATCCGCTTCATGATGCAATTGCTTAAACCAGAGTTCATATGCCTGGTGGATGATGATAAACAACATTTCATCATGCGCCGGGATCTGGCGCTTATCGCTTTCGGGAAACTGTGCGTTGAGAATTTTATCTAATTCCAGGTAATCGTGGTAATGAACATCGGGCATGGCAAACATTTCAGCAAAAATACGCCGGTCAGGCTTTATGCACCGTTGGAGGTTTTATTCGGCATAAATTCATAACCGATGTCATTGCGATAATAGATACCATTATATTTTATGTACTCCAGTACATCAAGCGAGGTGTCAACAGCTTCTTCAATCGAGCTGCCATAAGAAGTGACACAACATACACGGCCGCCATTGGTTAGTACTTTTCCATCTTCCTCCTTAGTGCCCGCCTGGAAGACCATGGTTTGTTTGCCATATTTTCCATCGAGCCCTGTAATTTCAAATCCCTTGTCAAAAAAGCCGGGATAACCCTTGCTTACCGCCACTACCGTTGCGGCAGACCTGCTATCGGCCTGCACTTTCACCATATGTAGTTCTTTATTGGATGCCGCGACGCATAATCCCACCAGATCATTTTCAAGCCTGGGCATTACTACCTGCGTTTCAGGATCACCCATGCGACAATTGTATTCGATCACATATGGATCACCGTTTACATTGATGAGTCCAAAAAATATAAAGCCGGTGTATTCAATGCCTTCTTCAAAAATTCCATTCACGGTGGGCTTAATGATCCTTTCTTCTACCTTGTGCATAAATCCGGGTGTTGCAAACGGAACAGGACTCACGGCGCCCATACCACCTGTCATCAGTCCGGTATCACCTTCACCGATCCGTTTGTAATCTTTGGCTTCCGGTAGTAGCAAATAATTTTTTCCATCCGTGAGTACAAAAACACTGAGTTCAATCCCCGATAAAAAATCCTCTACTACTACTTTCCTGCTGGCTTCGCCGAATTTGGAGCGCTGTATCATCAATTCAAACTCAGCGATCGCTTCCACATGGCTCTTACAAATAACAACTCCTTTACCCGCGGCCAGGCCATCGGCTTTTAAGACGATAGGCAGGGAATGTTGCTCGAGGTATTTTACACCCTCTTCATAATTTTCAACGGTAAATTCTTTGTATGCTGCTGTGGGGATATTATGTCTTTGCATGAAAGCTTTTGCAAAAGCCTTGCTGCCTTCCAATTGAGCGCCCTGTTTGGATGGGCCGATAAAGTGAATCTCGCGTAACTCTTCGTTAGACTTAAAAAAATCGTACAAACCATTCACCAGTGGATCTTCGGGACCCACGATCAACACTTCTATTTTTTCTTTAATACAAAACTGGCCGATGCTTTCAAAGTCTGAAAGATCGAGCTTTACGTTTTCGCCATATTGAGCAGTGCCAGGGTTACCGGGAGCAATAAAAAGCGGATTAGTCCATACACTTTGACTAAGTTTCCAGGCAAGAGCATGTTCTCTGCCGCCAGAGCCTAATAATAAAATTCGCATGTTGGTTTATTCGTCGGGTTTAGGAACTGCGAATATCGGTGTGTTTCATAAAGATAATTCTAAAAATTTGTGAGTGGTCAATTTTCTGTATTTTGTCCGCTAATAGGTTGAGTATTCTGATTTAAACCACTTAAAATGATTGTATGAGCCAGCCAGCACAAACCGGCAAACATCCCCGCGGACTATGGGTTTTATTCTTAACCGAAATGTGGGAGCGCTTCGGATACTACCTGATGGTAGGAATACTGTTTCTTTATTTAACCAACACAACCACGGGTGGAAAAGGCTTATCCCGCGCTATGGGTGCAGATGTGGTTGGAACTTTTATTGCTTTAGTTTATCTCACTCCTTTTATCGGCGGCCTGATCGCTGACCGTTACCTCGGCTACCTTAAATCCATTTTTTTAGGAGGCTTCCTGATGGCGGCCGGCTATCTCGGTCTTGCCCTGCCAGGGGATACTACGATGTATATTTCCCTGGGTCTGATCATTGTCGGGAATGGCTTTTTCAAACCTAATATCTCCACACTACTCGGTAATATTTATAACCGCGAAGATCTTCGGCCACTGAAGGACAATGCCTATAATATATTTTATATGGGTATTAATATCGGTGCCCTGGTGTGCAATTTTGTTGCAGCATACCTGCGCAACAAATACGACTGGAGATATGCTTTTGCCGCAGCGGGTGTTGGTTTGATCATCGGGTTGATTTGGCTTGCGCTTAATGTAAAACATGTAAAATATGCCGATGTAAAAAAACCCATGCAGGCCGGGGACATGCCGATCAACCGGATCTTCACTTCTGTTTTCTTACCCATGATCATATTTGGTATCCTGGGCTGGATCATGCCTGGCAATATCATGGGATCCGATTCCAACGATGCGTTCATTTTTGCCTGCCTGCCCGTTATTCTATTCTACGTTGGTATATGGAGAAGAGGAAATGCGGAAGATAAAAGAGGCGTGGGCGCTTTGCTGTTTATATTTTCCATTTCGATTATTTTCTGGACCATCTACAACCAAAACTCTACCGGACTTACCATTTGGGCGGAATCACATACCAACCGTAAAGTACCTGCGGCGATTGAACAACCAGCCGACGCTATTTACATGGTGCAGACTGTTACCACCAGTCCCACTGAAGTGCCTAAAGTGGACGAGTATCTACGGCCTGTAACTGATTCGGCCGGAAATCCTGTGATGACGAGTGGTCCCGATCCGTACTTTAATAATGTACCAAAAGAAGACTGGCCGGCCGACAACACATCCAAGCTGGTCAACGCCGAACTTTTCCAATCGATCAATCCATTTTTTATAGTTTTACTGACACCGCTGATCATCGCCTTTTTCGCCTTGCTGGCCCGACGAGGGAAGCCGGTTACCACAGCCAGTAAATTTGCCTGGGCCCTTATTATTTCGGGGTTAAGTGCGCTGGTGATGGTATTCGCCGTAATGTCGGTGCCGAGTATCTATACAC
>JAEZRB010000087.1 GCA_023412975.1 Bacteroidota bacterium
GCATATTGATTTTGTTTTGTTGTCCAAGGACCAAAGTTTTCGAGTTCTACTTTTTTGTCAACCGAGATTGTTAAGTCTTGGTGGTAAGAAACATACCAATTTGAAGTTTCTGGTTTGTCAAAATAAATGCTCTTAACCACGAAATAATTGTCACCAAATAGTTGTCTAACTATGTTTTTCAGATTGTCGTTAAACACTAAATTTATTGTCTCGGGTATTTCTCTTAAAAACTGTCTAATTGCAAAAAGGTCAGCCGATTTTCTGAAAGTTTCTTTGGTCGTGTCGGCTTGGTCAATAGTCAATAAAATTTGCTCTATTTCCTTGTCAGAATAGATATTGTCAACAGTCGTGAAACCATTTTCAGTAAGGTCAATTTTATGTCTTTCGGTTACTGTCATTTTTTATCGGTGTCGTCTTTTAAGCTGCCGCAAAACCCCATGTTATAAGCAGGCCTTTTTTCCTCTCATTTCAGATGTCTTCGAAACTGATCTAACAGAAAATCAAACTTAACCTTGGATGCGGTTGAAGTTGAATTCAATACTGCGCAGTTTATTATTCGGTCTCTGATTTTTAGTTCAAATAAACTTTCCGCCTTTAAAGGACCGGTCTGAGAGAAATTATTGCTTCGTCCGATGGAGTCAATAAAATTTTGAATTGCTTCTTTCGTTGAGGGAGTTTGCGAATTTCCCTTAAAATACAATGTCAGTAAAATGGCAAGGAATATCATTTTCGTCATAGGTCATTATTAAATATCAATACTCTACTTGAACGGTCGTTGCTAATTGCGCACAACGGACACGGCTTGGCTTGGTAGTATTTGAAAATCGTCAGCCCGTACCCGCTGCTGAATAAAGTTACAAAAGTTCATTGTTAATTCGCTGCTGATTAGTATTCCGTCGGCTGGAACTGAAGTCCGATAGCGAATAAAAAGCTGAGAATATATTCGTCGCCCCGCCATATTGCCAAACCGCCTGTTGTGTGCTGTGCTTGTCACGGATTACGCATTCCGTTATAAATAATTGGGTCCACCAAATACTTTTTGAACTCCGTAAACTTCCTATGATTAATATCTTTGTCTTGAAAATATTCCGGTGTTGTATAAAAAAGATATTTGTACTTTCCTTTGTCAGTAAACTCAAGAATATACCGATGTCCGTCAAGCATATTGAATTCTTTGTCTATAATCGAACTTTCGGTTTGTAAATTCCATAAACTGACCAACCGCAAATTATTGATGTATGTCTGCCAATTTATTTTTTGTGGTCGAACGCTTTCCATAATTACGCTGTCAACTAGAGGGCTATCATAATAGTTGTTAATGCCTGTCGCCCGAAGAGTGTAATATTGGTAATGGAAAAGCGTCCAGGTTGTGTCTTTGCCTTTAAGAATATATAAAATACTCGGATCCCACATTGAAGGAAAGAGCCAAAGCCTTAACTCAAAATCATTGATACCTTTTTCAATGTCATACAATGCAAGCCGTTTACTCAGTAATTTTTTTCTCTTTAAATATTGCTGCTCATTTTTATAAATGTACCTATTGGGAATTCCTGTGTCCACCGCTGTGATGGCAGTACTGTCTTTTTTAACCTCAGTTTGCATACTTGTTTCGTTACAAGAAATAAAAGCTGTCGTAAAAAGTATGAGGTAAAAAAGGATTCTTATCATAAATGATGGTCAAATAGCATAGCACACAACGTCCAGAGTGAAATGCTGGTAGTCCGTGTTACTGTCACTTGGGCTGGTGTTGAGTAAAGATATATCTCTGATGTTATATTCCAAAGCTCATCCGTGATTCTACAGCTGGAACTGCAGCCGAGTAGCGATATGCAGATGAGGATTTATTCTGAAGCGCGCAGCACCCCGTGGGCCGGCATTTCGCCAAACGCAATGTTATAGGCAGGCGGTTAAATGATTTTTGAACATCTTTCCGGCTCTGCGAGTGAGTCCAAAATCTATAAATCCTTTAAAACCCGACCTATCTGCACCACCTATGTTGTACAAGATTTTATCCTCATCCAAGTACACTTTTAAATCGACAAGTCCAAAATACATATTTCTATACCTGTAGCTAAAGAAATTCCCCTCATTTGTTCGAAAGACGACTTTGACTTTCGAAAGGTATTCTTCAACTATCAACCTTTTTCTATCTATCGAAGAATTATTGAAAACTTCATTTACGACATAATCTTGCTTAATACGCCAGAAACCATAAAGGCCAAAAGAAATTGGGATTGCGGCAGCAAATAATGACCAAGGATTTAGTGATGACTCAGGTTCGGAGTATTTGATTTGAAAGAAATTAATTAAAAAATAAAAGCCAATTAATATAAAGACGGTACAAAGGATATAATTAACTACATTATCGGTTTTGTAATGTTTAGTAATGTTACTTCTGAATTCTTGAGTAGTCATGAGTGAGCTTGCCTATAACAGCTGTATTTACGCTATTATCCGCTACACAAAATAGTAAAACAATTTTTTTAACTCAATATTCCACAACATTTATCAAAAATATCGCGGAAAAAGGGGAGTAGCGCAAATGCATCACACATGGTCCAGGCCGTCTAACGGACTTATGATCCTCAACAGGTCCCGGCTACTGGTGTGCAAATACGGCCGGTGCTTGTGTTCGTGGCGATATGATACCTCATATTACCTGGTTGTATAACCGGCCCTATCGTCCTATCATCAATCCCTCATCGGGAAGCCGATACCAATATTAAACCCGACAAAGCTGAGATTAGAAGTATTATCCATTTTGTAACCTACAAATGTATAATTCACTCCCAGGTTCAAACCTGTTTCGCCCTGTTTGCGAAATGGGATATAGACTCCCAGGCCGGGTCTTGCAGCAAAACTGATCTTTGTATCTTCATTGGGATATTCACCAACAAATTGTTTATTGATCACCACGGCACCACCCAGGCCGGCACTCGCATAAGGTTGTACCCGGGCGCCAGGTTGAAAATTAAAACGGCCCGTAGCAAGAAAGGGAATGGTTTGTATGGAGTTGGTGATCACAGCTGAGATATCACTACCATCTTCCAGTTTATACAACGCCCTCGGAAATTTCTGGTAGAAATCCTGGAAGCCGAGATTCAATCCACCCGAAAACCGGTCAGTGAACCCATACAAAATATTGATATCAGCGCCACGCAGGGTTGTATTGTCAGTAAGGTCTTTTAAATCACCGAGAGGAACAGCACCGGCAAGACTTGCCGTCATTCTTACTTCCCCCTGTTGCGCACTGGCTGTAAAAATTCCGGTCGATAGCATAAAGACCAGGGCATATATAAAACGAATCTTTTTCATGGCTTAAACATTTTTCCTAGTTCACGATATAAGGAGATTGCTGAAACAATGCCTGGGCATGGCGGTTTACCTGGCCGGTAGAGAAAGTTCCCGTACCCCTGATCAGGCCACTCCAAACCTGCCGAAGCTGGTTGGTTCCCGCGGCATTTTTCAAATCAAACATATCGATGGCCACAGCGCCTTCGGTCACCGTATAGGTGCCGTAGAGGGGCGGGAAATAATAATTGTATCCCGGATAGCCCCAGTAATAAGGATCCCAGTAGCCACCATAGTCGTTCCAGTAGTAGGAGTAATCAATGATACCTGTGTAATCGTTGTAGATCCTACTGATCGTCATACCCAGGTCAGGATTTTGGCCGTGGTTCACCCTGGTAAACCCACGTCCCTGCATTTCCGCGGCAATAGCGCTGATCAATGCAGCGTCGTAATCCGTTCTAACTCTTTCTTCCAATTGGTTATTAGAGATCACCGCTACAGAGTCGGCAAGACTGAAAGTAGCAAAGGAGGAAAAGTCGGTATTATCGACTGCCTTGGTGATATAAAGTGGCTTTTCATCCCCATCGAGGTTTTTTTCAACGTCTTTGCTGCACGCTGCCAAAACAATTACCACAGGCAATGTATAAAAGAAAAGCTTTATCCGGTTCATATCAAAGTGTTTACAAAGACAATAACAAACACAATGCCCTATTTGATTGGGCTTTGGGAAATATTAACATTGGCTTCAAACACTTTTTCTCCATTTATAAAAGTTTTGAGCACCCTGGTCTGTAGCAAATCTGATTCCGGGGTATCCATCAAATCCCTGTCGAGCACAATGAAGTCTGCAAACTTCCCGGGTTCCAGGCTTCCTTTTTCTTTTTCCTCGAAATTGGAACGCGCCGCCCAGATGGTCATACCCCGTAGTGCCTGTTCACGGGTCAATGCGTTTTCGACCTGGTAACCATCAGCGGGCCAGGCTTTCGCGTCTTTGCGGATCACTGCGGCATAGAAAGTTTTGATCGGTGAGATATCTTCCACGGGGAAATCAGTACCCAGCGGGATCCAGCCATTTTGTTGCAGTAATTGCTGAAATGCATAAGCGCCTTTTACCCTTTCGGTTCCCAGCCGGTCACCAGCCCAATACATATCACTAGTGGCATGGGTTGGTTGCACCGATGGAATGATGGAATACATTCCGAAACGTTCAACATCATTTTTATTGACCACCTGGGCATGTTCGATACGCCAGCGACGGTCATTTTTTCCTCCCAGGTATTTGGCATAGATATTCAGCATGGTACGATTACCACTGTCCCCGATAGCATGGGTGCACATTTGAAAGCCTTTTTGATAGATCCAGTTGGCAACAGAATCAAAATGTTCCGGTTTGCTCAACAGGAATCCCCGGTAGCCGGGTCTATCACTATATGGCTCCAGCAGGCAGGCACCCCTCGAACCCAGCGCTCCATCACTATACACTTTGAATCCTCTTACATGCAGGCGATCGGTTTTGATGATCCCGTTTTTATCGAGGTAATCGAAGTTTTTGGGATCATCACTCAGCATAACATACAAGCGCATCTTTAATTCATTGTCAGCATACATTTCTTTTATCATATCCACTGCGGTAAATGACAAACCGCAATCATCGATCGTGGTAAGTCCCGCAGCAAAACAATTTTCCTGCGCATCCAGAAGCGCCTTCCGGAAAGTGTCCCTTCCTGAGGATGGAATTTTAGAACTCACCAGGTCGATGCCATTATCGACAAGTATCCCGGTCAATTGACCGTTTACTGTTTCTACTTCGCCGCCCGTGATTTTATATCCGGGTCGCAGATCTGCCAGGGATAATGCATTTTGATTGGCGATCGCGGCGTGCCCATCAATCCTCGAAAGCAATACGGGACGGTCAGGAAAAAGATCATTGAGTTTTTTGTTGTTGGGAAATTCTTTAACCGGCCAGTCGTTTTGATCCCAACCGCGACCGATTAGCCATTGCCCGGGAGCAAGATCTTTTTCAAATGCTTTGATGCGATCAATAATCTCGTCCCAACTTTCCGTCCCGGTCAGGTCAGCGGTCTGAAGACTATTTCCATACCCAACGAAATGGGCATGGGCGTCAATAAAGCCGGGATAGATAAATTTTCCGCCTGCGTCAAGTTTTTCGCGGGGAGCATATTTTTTTTCCAGGTCGTCGGCATTTCCGGTTGCTTCCACCTTGCCATCTTTTATGACCATCGCCCCCGCAATGCTGAATGCGGAATCGACGAGATAGATTTTTGCGTTATAGATCAACATATCCGCCTGTTTTTTTTGTGTGCAGGCGATCAAAGTAAATAGTATTAATAAACTGCGGTAAGTCAGCAATTTCATAAAGCCTGGTTTTTAGCAGCCTGAAATATACTGCAGATATTTCCAAACCAGTGACGTAATTCTTTGATTTTTATTGAACATGTCGATGTGCAAAACAGGTGAAATAAAATATTTTTATTTTTTTTCACGTCTCTCGGTAGAATCTTTTTTTTCCCTAATTTCACATCTACTGTATTGTAAAAGCACTTCTCTTACTGCAGCAACCAAAAGCTATAATATCCTTTCTAAAGAACTCCGTCAGGAAAAGACTCTGATTATTTTTTTTACTTTTTTTAAAATTGTCGTCCAATGACTTGGGGATCTGCCTGTAACCGTCTGAAACTATTGTTTTGTTTTGTCCCGGCCCTTTTGCTTTCCAGTTTATTGTCTGCTCAAAATCCCATTGTAACAGAAAACGCTTTGCCTGGAAATCCTTTTGCTGAATGGGGAGTTCCAAACTTTCGCGATAACCGTATCACAGGTTTTGCCACAAAAATGAGTCTTAATGCGGGTGAAACTGTTCGGTTCAAGGTTAATGTACAGAATGGCGCTACCTATACCATGAAAATTTACCGCCTTGGTTATTACAATGGGAATGGCGCACGTCTAAAACATAATTTCGGCACCTTGCAGGGTACCGCTCAACCGGCAGGACTAAGTGATCCTGTGACTGGCATACTGGATTGTAGCAACTGGAGTGTTTCCGCATCCTGGAATATTCCGTCTAATGCCGTTTCCGGACTATATATTGCTAAAATGGAACGTACAGGCGGCGGCAGTAATCATATCGTGTTTATTGTGCGAAATGATAATAGTCATTCTGACCTTTACCTTCAATTTCCCGACGCAACCTGGCAGGCATATAATGGTTATGGTGGTAATAGCGCTTATGACGGCACTACGTCTTATCCGGGTGGTCATGCCGTGAAAGTGAGCTACAACAGGCCATTCTTTATTTACAACTCTGCGTTTAACACCGATGGAAGGGGTGCCGACTGGTATATGAACAATGAATACCCAATGATCCGTTTTTTAGAACGCAACGGGTATGATGTCACTTATACAGGTTCTAATGATGTAGCCAACAACGGTCAACGCCTGCTAAACCATAAAGTTTTTATTGCGATCGGTCATGATGAATACTGGTCGAAAGAGCAACGCAACAATGTAGAAGCGGCACGCAATGCAGGTGTGCATCTTGCTTTTTTTACAGGTAATGAAGTTTACTGGAAAACAAGATGGGAAACATCTGTGGATGGTGAACACCGCACCCTTGTTTGCTACAAAGAAGGTTTGCTTGGTGATGGCACACAGGGTGAGCGAAGCTGTGGCGGAAAATGTGATGGTTCTACATCCGAGTGGACCGGGCTATGGAGAACTGGTGGCAACTACGATGCCGGTAAGCCGGAGAATTCACTGGTGGGTCAGATCAGCTGGGTGGAATATCCTACTGAAATAGGTGTACCCGCATTCTATAAAAAGCTTCGTTTCTGGCGAAATACATCAATTGCCAGTTTGTCTGATGGTCAGACTGTTTTCCTGGGAAATGAAACCCTCGGTTACGAATGGGATTATGAGCAATATGAAGGAAGTTATCCGCCTGGCCGGATCACGATGTCCAGCAGAACGATCAATAGTCTCACACACAAACTATCCTTGTACCGGCACAGTAGTGGCGCGCTTGTATTTGGTGCTGGTACCGTACAGTGGTCATGGGGCCTTGATGGCAACCACTGGGGCGGCAATTCTTCGGTAAGTCCCGAAATGCAACAGGCAACCATTAACCTGTTTGCTGATATGAATGTGCAGCCCGCTACATTGATGCCAGGGATGGTATCGGTAACGGCATCAACAGATGCTATCGCGCCAACGGCAACAATTACCTCCCCGGCAAATGGCGCTACATTTCCCTCAGGTGCTACACTCAATTTTACCGGTACTGCTGTTGATGCGGGTGGCGGTGTAGTGGCAGGTGTGGAAATATCCGTCGACGCGGGAAATACCTGGAGGCAGGCTACGCTTAATAAAATAGATGGTACCGTCACGTGGTCTTTTACATGGCCATCTACCGGCAACGGCACTTTCAATATTCGCTTCCGCTCATTCGATGATAGCGGAAATATTGAAACAGCAGGCCCGGGAATAAACGTCAATGTTGGCGGGCCCGATAGTATACCACCAACGGTCACTTCAGTTACGCCTGCTAATGGCTCTACAGCGATTAGCATTGGTACCACGGTGATCGCAGAATTCAGTGAAACAATCAATCCGTCTACCATTACGTCATCTAATTTCCAGTTGAAAGCCGGAAGCACGATCATCAACACATCGATCAATATCACACCAAACCAGGTGACACTGGTTCCGCTTACCGTGCTTACACCTTCCACTAACTATACAGTTACGATAAAGGGCGGGCCAACTGGTGTGAAAGACGTAGCTGGCAACCCATTGGCAACAGATTATAGTTGGAGTTTCACGACAGGTGCTGGTGGTGGCGAAGGCAGTATAACTATTTTTAAGCCCTCGGATACTCCCGAGGATCCAAATAATAACGATGGTACCCCTATCACGCTTGGCGTTCGGTTCAGGTCAACACAGAATGGATTCATAACTGGTCTGCGATATTATAAGGGCTCAGGTGCAACAGGTACACATACCGGGCATTTGTGGACCAATAGTGGAACTCAACTGGCACAACTAACTTTTTTCAATGAAACCGCTTCGGGATGGCAGGAAGCTTATTTTAATTCACCTATTCCCATTACTGCCGGAGTTACTTACGTGGCAGCTTACTATAGCCCTACGGGCGATTATGCAGCCACAGATCCTTATTTCATGCAGGCTGTTGTCAATGGACCTTTGCGTGGACTGGCTGACGGGGAGGATGGGCCGAATGGCTTGTACCAATATGCACCAACCGCAGTATTCCCAACTAATTCTTTCCAATCAAGTAATTATTGGATCGACGTTGTGTTTACTACCAATGCAGGCTCTGATGTAACGCCACCAACGGTTAGTTCTGTAAATCCACAAAGTGGTGCAACAGGAGTTAATATATCTACAACTGTCGTAGCAAATTTCAGTGAAGCGATCAATCCCTCCACGGTTACCGGAACGACCTTCCAGCTTCGCGGGCCGGGAAATACACTGGTGACGGCTACAGTAAGTGCGAGTGCCAGTCAAATAATATTAACGCCTTCTGCCGCACTCGCGGGCTCCACAAACTATACCGCGACGATCACTGGTGGTGCTTCGGGTGTGAAAGACATGGCTGGTAACGCACTTGCCAGCGATTTCGTGTGGTCGTTTACAACAGTAGCTGTTGATGTAACCGCACCCACCGTTACTTCCGTTACACCAACAAATGGCGCTACCGCGGTAAGCACGGATACAGCGGTGGTTGCTAATTTCAGTGAAGCGATCAATCCATCAACAGTTACAGATTCTACATTCCAGCTTCGCGGACCGGGAAATACACTGGTGACGGCTACAGTAAGTGCGAGTGCCAGTCAAATAATATTAACGCCTTCTGCCGCACTCGCGGGTTCCACAAACTATACCGCGACGATCACAGGCGGTGCTTCGGGTGTGAAAGACATGGCTGGTAACGCACTTGCCAGCGATTATGTTTGGTCATTTACTACAGTTGCATCAGATGTGATCCCACCCACCGTTACTTCCGTTACACCAATAAATGGTGCTGCCGCGGTAAGCACGGGTACAACAGTGGTTGCTAATTTCAGTGAAACGGTTAACCCGTCAACAGTTACAGGTACTACATTCCAGCTTCGCGGGCCGGGTAATACACTGGTGACAGCTACAGTAATTGCGAGTGCCAATCAAATAACATTAACACCTTCTACTGCACTCGCGGGTTCCACAACCTATACCGCAACGATCACTGGCGGTGGTTCGGGTGTGAAAGACATGGCTGGTAACGCACTTGCCAGCGATTTCGTGTGGACATTTACTACAGTTGCATCAGATGTGATCCCACCCACCGTTACTTCAGTTACACCAACAAATGGTGCTGCCGCGGTAAGCACGGGTACAACCGTGGCTGCTAATTTCAGTGAAGCGATCAATCCATCAACAGTTACAGGTTCTACGTTCCAGCTTCGCGGGCCGGGAAATATACTGGTGACGGCTACTATTAGTGCCAATGCCAATCAAATAGCATTAACGCCTTCTGCCGCACTCGCGGGCTCCACAACCTATACCGCGACGATCACTGGTGGTGCTTCGGGTGTGAAAGACATGGCTGGTAATGCACTTGCCAGCGATTATGTTTGGTCATTTACTACAGTTGCATCAGATGTGATCCCACCAACCGTTACTTCAGTTACACCAACAAATGGTGCTACCGCGGTAAGCACGGCTACAGCCGTGGATGCTAATTTCAGTGAAGCGATCAATCCATCAACAGTTACAGGTTCTTCGTTCCAGCTGCGCGGGCCGGGAAATATACTGGTGACGGCTACTATTAGTGCCAATGCCAATCAAATAACATTAACACCTTCTGCTGCACTCGCGGGCTCCACAAACTATACCGCGACGATCACCGGCGGCGCATCAGGTGTAAAGGACCTGGCTGGTAATGCACTTGCCAGCGATTTCGTGTGGACATTTACAACAGTAGCTGTAGATGTAACCGCACCCACCGTTACTTCCGTTACGCCAACAAATGGTGCTAACGGTGTAGGCACGGGGACAACCGTGGCTGCTAATTTCAGTGAAGCGATCAATCCTTCCACGGTTACCGGAACGACCTTCCAACTCCGCGGGCCGGGAAATACACTGGTGACAGCTACTATTAGTGCCAATGCCAATCAAATAACATTAACACCTTCTGCGGCACTCGCGGGCTCCACAACCTATACCGCTACGATCACCGGCGGCGCATCAGGTGTAAAGGACCTGGCTGGTAATGCACTTGCCAGCAATTTCGTGTGGACATTTACAACAGTAGCTGTAGATGCAACCGCACCTACCGTTACAACCGTTACGCCAGCAAGCGGCGCTAACGGGGTGAGCACGGGTACAACCGTTGTTGCTAATTTCAGTGAAGCGGTTAACCCGTCAACAGTTACAGGTACCACATTCCAGCTTCGTGGACCAGGCAACACCCTTGTTTCTGCAACAGTGAGCGCGGCAGCAGGACAGATCACATTAATCCCATCAAATGCATTAGCTGCATCAACATTGTATACCGCTACTATTACAGGTGGGGCGTCAGGTGTGAAAGATCTCGCTGGAAATGCTCTCGCCAGCAATTTCGTGTGGTCATTTACTACTGCGGCCGGGGGAGGAGGGGGATGCCCCTGTACATTATTCCTGCCGTCTAATACTCCGAATGATATTGCCAATGACGGCTCAGGAATTTCTTTGGGAATGAAGTTCAGATCGACTCAAAACGGTTTTGTCACAGGACTCCGCTATTATAAAGGTGCGGGTTCAAGAGGCGCAAGGGTAGGAAGCCTTTGGTCCTCAACCGGCACACTCCTCGCGCAAGTTAACTTCAGTAATGAGACGGCTTCGGGATGGCAACAGGCAGCGCTCAACAGCCCGGTTGCTATTGCAGCCGGTGTAACCTATATCGTTTCCTACTTTAGTCCTTCGGGTGACTATGTAGCCACAGATCCCTATTTTACACAAGCTGTTGTGAATGGACCTTTGCGTGGACTAGCTAATGGTGAAGATGGTCCGAACGGTTTATATCTTTATACATCAACATCAGCTTTTCCCACCAATACATATAATGCAAGTAATTACTGGGTTGATGTAGTTTTTACTCCCACTGCGGGGGGTGATGAAATACCACCGACGGTAACATCCGTTACACCGCAAAGCGGAGCAACGGGCGTAAGCACGGGCACAACGGTAATAGCTAATTTTAGTGAAGCAGTTGACACTTCAACAGTAACGAGCACAACCTTCCAGCTCCGTGGTCCTGGTAATACGTTAGTCACTGCATCTGTCAGCACCGCTTCTAATCAAATTACGCTGACTCCATTGGCTCCGCTTGCCGGCTCTACAACGTATACAGCTACTATTACAGGTGGCACTTCGGGTGTAAAAGATAACGCGGGTAACGCACTCGCGAGCAATTTCGTATGGTCGTTTACTACAGCTTCAACTGATATAACCCCGCCAACCGTGGTTTCGGTTACGCCATTGAGTGGTGCAACGGGTATAAACACATCCACCAGCGTTGTGGCTAACTTCAATGAAGCAATCAATCCATCGACCGTAACGGGAACCACGTTCCGCCTACGTGGCCCGGGAAATACACTGGTGACGGCCACTGTCAGTACCAGTGCCAGTCAAATAACGCTGACACCATCTGCTGTACTCGCAGGCTCTACTACCTATACCGCGACGATCACTGGCGGGGGGTCAGGGGTGAAAGATCTTTCCGGCAACGCGCTTGCCAGTAACTATGTGTGGTCATTTACTACAGCAGTTGTCGATGTAACCCCACCAACCGTTAATTCAGTTACGCCAACAAGTGGTGCTACGGGTGTGAGCACGGGTACTACCGTGGTTGCCAATTTCAGTGAAACTATCAACGCGGCATCTGTGACAGGGACCACCTTCCAGCTTCGTGGTCCTGGCAATACACTGGTCGCAGCCACGGTGAGTGCAGCATCCAACCAGATCACGTTAGTGCCGTCTACAGCTTTAGCATCTTCGACATTATACACAGTTACGATCACCGGCGGGGCATCGGGCGTGAAAGATCTCGCTGGTAATGCGCTTGCCAGCAATTTTGTCTGGTCATTTACCACTGGTGCAGGTGGAGGAAGTACAGCCTTACATATTTTACCCCAGGGTATATTGCCATCGAGCCCGCGCAGCAATGACGGGGTTGGTATCGCTCTCGGCGTTAGATTCAGATCATCTCAGAATGGTGTGATCACCGGTGTACGATATTTCAAAGGCGCGGGCACAACAGGCACCCATATAGGACAACTGTGGACCAATACGGGTGTGTTGCTGGCGCAGGCAACATTTACCAATGAAACGGCTTCAGGATGGCAAACCGCACTGTTTAACACACCTGTGTCGATCACAGCAGGAGTCAACTATGTGGCTTCGTATCATAGTCCATCGGGTGATTTTGCCGCAACAGTTAACTATTATAACCAGGCGGTGGTGAATGGTCCGCTGCGTGGACTGGCTAATGGAGAAAGCGGACCCAATGGTTTGTATCGTTATTCAGCTACACCGGTATTCCCCAATAATGGTTACCAGTCGAGCAACTACTGGGCAGATGTGGTATTTGTTCCTGAAGATGCAGGAACCGCAAGTCAAAAATCGACCATACTGAACCAGCCCTTGTTAACGCGACAACTACCTGTGTCACCTGCAGAACCATTCCGGTCAAATAGTCTTGATGTAAACGTGATGCCCAATCCAACAAGGGATCTTTTCAATATAAGCATCAGGGGTAGCCTTAATCAGTCAATTTCGGTGCGTGTATTTGATATATACGGGCAACTCCTTGAAAGACATGATAAGCTCTTTCCAGGTCAGCTTACCCGGATGGGTCAGAAGTGGCGAAATGGAACATATATCGTGGAAGTGATACAGGGCGATGAACGAAAAGTGGTAAAGATCATAAAAGCCGATTAAGATAGGAGGAGCAAAAATTTGATAGCATGAGAATGCTATTAGGTTTATGCTCCTATTTTTTTCTGTGTTTGAATAATGGCGTATAATCTCGGTTGTAAATTATAAGCCTTGGTTTATAAAAGGCCATCTGATAAGAGCTTTTTTTCTGAGATTCAGAGGAAAAGGAAAACTTGGACAACTTTGCATTATTTATCTTAATTTTAATACTGCCATCTCCATTACATCTATAGGGTACGAATTGAATATCTTCTAAAAGTCTGCATTACGAAGTATCCTCTGCTAAGCCATTAACAAAAAAAATGTTAGCATGGCAAGTAAATTCTACCCTCTCAGCAAATCGCTGCTGTTATTGACATGTTCGTGCCTATTGTTTCTTTTTTCATTTTCCCAAAATCCAATTGTAATAGAGAATACCCAGACGGGTAGTCCGATTTCGGAATGGGGTGTACCGGATTTCCGCGATAATAGGATCGCTGGGTTTAGTACGAAAATGAGTGTCAACAAGGGCGAGACAGCAAGTTTTAAAATCAGCTCCGAAGCCGACGCGTCATTCACATTGAAAATTTACCGCCTGGGTTATTATGGCGGCAATGGCGCCAGATTAGTGGCCGACCTGGGCACAATGCCCGGCACAGCACAACCCGCTGGTAATTTTGATCCGGTTACCGGTCTGCTGGACTGTGATAACTGGTCGGTTGCATCAACCTGGAACATTCCTGCAACCGCAGTCTCAGGATTCTACATTGCGAAGATGGAAAGAACCGGTGGCGGAAGTAATCATATCGCTTTTGTCGTGCGCGACGATGCCAGTAATGCAGACCTTTATCTCCAGGTTCCCGATGCCACCTGGCAGGCATATAATGGTTATGGCGGCAACTCTCTCTATGACGGAACTACTGCGTTTCCCAGCGGGCATGCTGTAAAAGTGAGTTATAACAGGCCTTTTTTCCCTTACAATACAATGTTTAATTCGGAAGCTAAGGAAGCCGACTGGTATATGAATGCGGTGTATCCTATGATCCGCTGGCTTGAAAGGAATGGATATGATATGAGTTATGCCGCTTCCAATGATATTGCAACAAAACCATCACTCTTACTAAATCATAAAGTATTCGTTAGTGTTGGTCATGATGAGTACTGGTCGAAAGAACAACGTGAAAATGTTGAAATGGCCCTCAATGCGGGTATACATCTGGCATTCTTTACCGGTAATGAAGTTTATTGGAAAACGCGGTGGGAGAACCAGTCCGATGGCGAACATCGCACCCTTGTTTGTTATAAAGAAGGATTGATGGGTGATGGTTCAGTAGGGGAAAGGGTTTGCGGAACAAAATGTGATGCATCCAGCACCGAATGGACGGGGTTGTGGAGAACAGGCGCGGATTATGATGCCGGCAAACCTGAAAACGCGCTGGTTGGTCAGATCAGCTGGACTGAAACAGATGCTGCCATCCAGGTTCCATCAAAGTATAAGAATTTAAGATTTTGGCGGAATACAGGCGTGGCTGATCTTGCAGACGAACAGGTGGCAACGCTTGCACCAAACACCCTGGGCTTTGAGTGGGATTATGAACAATACAACGAGTTTTATCCCGAAGCAAGGATCACAATGTCCAGTACGATGGTCGGCAATCTCAATCATAAACTATCATTATACCGGCATAGCAGTGGCGCATGGGTTTTTGGCGCAGGTACCGTGCAATGGTCATGGGGACTTGATGGGGAACATCTGGGTGGCCCCAATGTCGTGAGTATCGATATGCAGCAGGCTACAGTCAATCTTTTTGCAGATATGGGCGTGCAGCCGGCCACTTTGCAGGGTGGGTTAACGCCGGCTACGATGTCAACGGATGCCAGCGCACCATCCTCCGTGATCATATTTCCAACGAATGGAAGTTCAATAGCTGCCAGTGCTTCCGTTACCATCACGGGTATCGCGACAGACGCTGGTGGTGTTGTGGCAGGAGTGGAAGTTTCCACAGATGGCGGCGCTACCTGGAAACAAGCCGAATTGGAAAAGTTAGATGCAGGTGTAAACTGGAGTTTCACATGGACACCATCAGTAGAAGGAACAGCAACGATAAAGACCCGTGCATTTGATGATAGTGGTAACAAAGAAATACCAGGACCGGGAACAACTATTACCATCGGACCTGCTGTATGTCCCTGCACCATATTTAATTCAACCGACGTGCCTGCTAAGCCCTGGAACAACGACGGACAGGGCGGCATTGAACTAGGCGTCAAATTCCAGGCTTCGCAGGATGGATTTATTACAGCAATTAGGTTTTACAAAGGAGAAGGAGCTTCGGGCACTAACACAGGCAGCCTTTGGACAAGTACCGGCACCTTGTTGGGAAGAGTGGTCTTTACAAATGAAACCGCATCGGGCTGGCAGCAAATGGAATTGAGTACACCTGTTGCTATTATTGCTGGCGTTACCTATCTCGTTTCATATCATAATTCAAATGGTGACTACGCTGCTACAAATCCATTCTTTACAGAGGGCACGATCAATGGTCCATTACGTGCGCTGGCCAGTGGCGAAGAAGGTCCCAATGGGGTGTATGCATATACAGCGTCACCCATATTCCCAACCAATGAATCGCAAACCAATAATTATTGGGTTGACGTTGTTTATACAAGAGAGAATGGTAATGCTCCGCCGGTTTTGATCACCCAGCCAGCCGATCAGGCCGTTTGTGTTGGCGACACGGTGATGTTCAGGTCTGCTGCCCAGGGTCAACCGGTTCCTACGGTCCAATGGCAGTCGTCTACCGATAGCATGAGCTGGACGAATATAGGTGGTGCCACAGATAGTATTTTAAGTTTTATTGCTGATGTAGATGATCATCACAAACAATATCGTGCTGTATGGAGCAATGAAGAAGGGCAGGCTGAATCTGAGGTAGCAACACTTTCAGTAAACGAGCTGCCTGCACTTTCGGGACCATTACAAGTCTCAACCAATAGCGCGGTGGTGTTTAACTATACACCAACGAGCACGGTGGCCGGCACTGTATTTACCTGGACCCGTGCCGCGGTTGCCGGTATCAGCAACCCCGCATCTTCAGGAACCGGCGGCATTAGCGAGCAACTGATCAATACGACTAGTGCTCCGATCGATGTGGTTTATGTTTATACCCTGGATGCTAATGGTTGCACACAGACCCCATCCCTGGTCGTAACCGTAAGCCCTGCTTCGGATTGTGGGGTTAATTCATCCATAACCTCGAAGTTCAATCATCATACGATTCCAGCGGGAAGGTTTATCTGGTTTAATAGTTCTCTAAAACTTAAAAAACACGATAAGAAAAAAGACAAGTCCCCGGCAGTCATCCATGTTTCCAATAGCTGGATCAATTTTAAGGCTAATGGGCGTGATTACAAGTTAAGAGTGCCTGATTCCTATATCCGGTTCGACAAAGATGTGCAAACGGCGAGCGCGGCATTTGTCAATAATCGCTGGGAAATTGTGGTACCGGTCGGTTATGGCAAAGATGTATTCATGGGAGGGCTGGCCTATAAGGTACCGGGTAATTTGCCGGGCCATATCAAAAATGTCAAATGGACTTCCGATATAATGCTGAGCAAAGGCGTTGAAATAAGTTGGAGATGGGCAGCCGCAACTTATACGCAATTAGGCACCCATGATAAACTGGATGTGAAACCCTCCGATGATAAGAAAGGAGGTCCACATCACAACGGTAATCATGTAGGAACACCCGAAAACTTTACATCTTACCTGGTACCCGGTGCTACCAGTAATGGTAAAAAAGACTTTGTTGGAAAATACAGTCCGCGGAAAAAAATCCATTGTAAAAATAAAAATGATCATTCGCAGCATGACGATCATGACGATCATGATCATGTTGATGACGGTGATGATGACGACGATGACGGTAAACCGATAACACGACTGATCAGAAAGATCAAGTCGCTGGTTCCGCTGGCTGCATTGAACCAGGGCAATCATAAACTGGAGATAAATATTTCACCCAACCCAAGCAATAACCATTTCAACCTAACGATCAGCAGCAAAGCAGGAGGGCCATCGACAGTGATAGTAACTGATATCCTGGGCATTGTTCGTGAACGTTATGAAAAGGTAAATGCTAATACAACTTTACAGGTGGGTGCACAATTGAGAGCGGGTGTATATTTTATAGCTGTGTTGCAGGGCAACCAGCGACGAACTGTGATGGTTGTGAAAGCATTTTAGTCTGGATATATATATAAATGTTTACCGGCCTGTCAAACCCTTATTAGGTGACAGGCCGGTAAATTTAAATAACGGGTTATTTAAATAAGTTGATTATAGATGTATCGCTTCGCCATATGCCACTTCGATAGCGTCTTTAACGCTTTCGCTGATGGTGGGGTGGGGGTGAATACTGTTCAACACTTCATGGTGGGTGGTCTCCAGTTTGCGGGCAACAACCGTTTCAATGATGATCTCGGTCACGTTGTAACCGATCATGTGAGTACCCAGCCACTCGCCGTATTTCGCATCAAATACCACTTTTACAAAACCTTCGCCATGTCCGGCGGCTGATGCTTTACCAGATGCGCTGAGGGGGAACTTCCCAACCTTTACTTCGTAACCTGCGTCGCGGGCCTGTTTTTCAGTGAAACCAACAGATGCAACTTCAGGATAGCAATAGGTACATCCCGGTACATTATTATAATCTAAACCTTCAGGCTGATGGTTGTATTTCTTTTCGGCATAACCGATCGCTTCTACGCAAATGATCGCTTCTTTGCTGGCAACATGCGCCAGGGCCTGGCCGGGAACACAATCACCAATCGCATAGACGCCGGGAACATTTGTCTGGTAATATTTGTCGACAAGTACACGCCCTTTATCAGTTTTTATTCCCTGTTCTTCCAATCCGATTCCTTCAATATTGGCAGAAACACCAACTGCGCTAAGCAGTATGTCGGCTTCGAGCGTTACTTCACCAGAAGCGGTTTTTACTTTCGCTTTTACGCCATTGCCTGAAGTGTCTACGGAAGTCACTTCGCTACTCGTCATGATCTCGATGCCCTGTTTCTTCAGGTTCTTGTCGAGTTCTTTCGAAATATCTTCGTCCTCCACAGGTACGATTCTGGGTAAAAACTCAACGATGGTAACTTTTGTGCCCATGCTGTTGTAGAAATAGCCAAACTCCACACCAATAGCACCACTGCCCACCACGATCATCGATTTTGGCTGGCTTGGCAGACTCATGGCTTCGCGGTAACCGATGATCTTTTTACCATCCTGTTTTAAGGCAGGCAATTCACGGCTGCGTCCACCCGTTGCGATGATAATATGCTTGCCTTCCACGGTTTGCTTCTTTCCATCGGCACCGGTTACTTCCACTTTTCCTTTCCCTGTGATCTTGCCAAATCCCATCACCACATCGATCTTGTTCTTACGCATCAGGAATTGAACACCCTTGCTCATCTTATCGGCAACACCGCGACTCCGTTTGATCACGGCTTCAAAATTTACAGATCCGGTAGCTTCGAGTCCAAACTCTTTTGCATGTTTTATATCTTCATACACCTGGGCGCTTTTCAATAAAGCCTTGGTGGGGATACATCCCCAGTTGAGGCAGATACCACCCAGGCTTTCCTTTTCAATGATCGCTGTCTTAAATCCTAATTGGGATGCACGGATAGCCGCCACATAACCACCGGGGCCGCTACCGATCACCACTACATCGTATGCCATAAGATCTGTTTTTGAAGTTGTTGATTGTGAGAAAATGAGTTGCGAAGCTACTTGAAATGGAGGAATTGGGCAAAACCGGAACTTCACAAGCCGATGCTTAACGCTTATTCATTTAATGTAAGCTCAAAGGTAAAAAGGATTGGCAGGTGATCGGAATAACTTACCGGAAATGTCTCTGCTCTTACGATCTTCCAGTTTCCACGTTTCGTGTAAAAGACATAGTCGATCCTTTTTGATGGATCTTTTGTACTAAAGGTGGGTGCCGGAACTTTCCTGGCTACAGCGCCGGCATCTTTCCAATACTTACTTAAAATTTCATAGGCAGCTTCCGTGCTTTCAAAATTAAAATCACCACAGAGAAGGGAGGGAACCAGCAGGCTCCTGTAAGTGCTGTCGATATATTTTACCTGCGCCAGCCTGTTTTCTTCAAACTGGTGACAAAGATGAGTGCCGCCGATGATAATATTCTGTCCATTGGCCAGCCTGGTATTGGCATAGATGAACGCCCTTGGTTCACCGCCGGACGGGGTTGGCAGGTTGGCGACTTCAATGTTAAGCGGTCTGCGCGAAAGCAGGGCTTCGCCATATCCACCGCTATCATAATCCATGGCTTTCCCGAAATATCCCAGCATGCCGGTCCTGGCAGCCAGTTCCTTAACATAGTCTGTTCTTTCGCCGTAAATTCGGGCTGAACGGCCAGTAGCGCTGTCCACTTCCTGGAGGGCGACAAAATCGGGACGGTACTTGTTGATCAGTGCTGCTACGGAGTCGAGGTTGGGCTTCCCTTTTTCGTAAGCCAGTTCGCCATGGTAAATATTATAGGAAAGAATCGTGACCCTGGTCTGTGCGCCGCAGATAGAAAAAATCAGGAGGGCCAGTAAACTTAGACGAAATTTCATGAGGTTGTCGGGTAAGTATTTGATAATCAAGATTATATTTGCGATATTCACAGAATTGGGAGTCTTCGGAGATGAGTTTTTCTCATTTCCCAAAACAAATAAAGCATATTTGCAGCTAAACGGGGAGTGATTCGGCGAAATTTGGAAAAAAACTCATTTATCCTTCTTATAATTAACCAGATATCCCTACCTTTGCCGTCCTAAATTTCGATCGTTATGGCAAGAGTATGTCAGGTTACAGGTAAAACTCCAATTGGGGGACACAAAGTTTCTCACTCAAATATCAAAAGCAAAAGGCGTTTCCTGCCCAATTTGCAGAAGAAAAGATTTTATCTCGTTGAGGAAGATAAATGGATCACCCTGAAGTTATCGGCTGATGCGATCCGCACCATCAACAAGAATGGTCTTTACAGCGTTGTAAAACAATTGAGAGCGAACGGAGAAAAAATATAATTAATTTGAAAATTTGAAAGTGTGCTAATTTGAAAATGTTAGCGCAAGAATTTTCAAATTTTCAAATTCTCAAATTTTCAAATTAAAGGAAATGGCAAAAAAAGGCAACCGTGTACAGGTTATTATGGAATGCACTGAGCACAAAGCAAGTGGTCAGCCAGGTACCAGCCGTTATATCACGGTAAAAAACAAAAAGAACAACCCGGAAAGGCTGGAGTTGAAAAAATTCAACCCCATCCTGAAGAAGATGACGGTGCATAAAGAAATCAAATAATAATTTGATAATTTGAAAGTGTGCTAATTTGAAAATGTTAGCGCACGAACTTTCAAATTTTCAAATTTTCAAATTTTCAAATTATAGAAAATGGCAAAAGCAGCTAAAACCGCCCAGAAGAAAGACCCCAAGCTGGCAGCAGAATCAAAGAACTATACCAAAGTGATCAAAGCTGTACGCAGCCCGAAAACAGGCGCTTACACTTTTAAGGAGCAGATCGTTCACAAGGATAAGGTGAAGGATTTCCTGGCGCAAAAATAAAAAGCCTGTCCCCGCAGAGGGAAATAATGATATAGCTGTCATGCCCTGGGCGCGACAGCTTTTTTCATTTTGAAAAATAGGGTTTAGGTGGGTTTTCTGCCGGGATCCCGACAGCCATCGGGACGGGGAGAAGGGAATAAGGGGAGAGTTTTTCTTTTTTTTGTAAACTGAGTAGACCGTTGTCTGTTTGAATGAAGATCTATCAGAGCACTGTAAGCCCGTTTGTGTAGATTTAAATTCTATTAAATATCTTAATAAGTAAAGAATGGGATTTTTTAATAAGCTGTTTGGTAAAAAGGAAAAGGAATCGCTCGACCAGGGTTTGCAAAAAACCAAGGAAGGATTTTTATCAAAGATCACTAAGGCCATCGCGGGAAAGAGTGTTGTAGATGAAGAAGTGCTCGACAACCTGGAAGAGGCATTGGTCAGCGCAGACGTGGGCATAGAGACTACGGTGAAGATCATAGAGCGAATTGAAAAAAGAGTTTCCAAAGACAAATACCTCAATACCGGGGAGCTGAACCAGATGTTGCAGGAAGAGATCGAAGCGATCCTCGTAGATGCACCCCATTCCAATAGCTATGCTTTTGACTCTGAACTTCCCTCTAAACCATATATTATCCTGGTGGTGGGTGTCAATGGTGTTGGCAAGAC
>JAEZRB010000191.1 GCA_023412975.1 Bacteroidota bacterium
GCCCGCCCCGCCCCCGCCACCACCACACATCTAAGAAAGGATGGAAATGAGCATTCAGGCAATTAGAGCCTGGCTTACACATTCTACACCTTTCTGGAGTTTCCAGTGTCTACGGATCATAGATTAATCACCATACAAATATCATTTGCCAGAGTGGTTGTTACCAAGTGTAAGAAACCGTTTTTAAATGTATTTTTCTGGGGCCGGTAAGGCGGGAAGGCGGGAAGATTAATTAAGAGCATTCAATAATTGGCAATAGGCCTTTTTGCAAACGCTTTCATATAGACTCCGCCGCAATTCACAACATAACACATGCTTACTCCACACGAATTAATGTAATAAGTCGGGATTAGAAAAAATTTGGAGTGGCAACCGATGGCCGCGCTAAATAAGATAAAGGGATTTATACGTTAAACCGGAAATGCATAACATCGCCATCTTTCACGACGTATTCCTTGCCTTCAATTCTCAGTTTACCGGCATCACGGCATGCTGCTTCGGACCCATATTGTACAAAGTCATCATAGGCGATGACCTCAGCCTTGATAAACCCCTTTTCAAAATCGGTATGGATCACACCGGCGGCCTGTGGCGCCTTCCAGCCCTGGTGAATGGTCCAGGCTCTCACTTCCTGCACTCCTGCGGTGAAATAGGTGTACAGGTTCAAAAGTTTGTAGGCAGAATGAATCAGCCTGTCCAGGGCCGGCTCTGTCATTTTGTATTCTTCCATGAAGAGCTGCTTGTCTTCCGGATTTTCCATTTCCGCAATTTGAGCTTCGATAGAATTATTCATGATGATCACCTGCGCATTCTCATCCTTTACTGCTTCTTTTACAGCGTCGGAAAACTTATTGCCAGTATGCATAGAGGGCTCGTCAACATTGGCCACATACAAAACAGGTTTGTCAGTCAACAGGAACAGATCGGCAATCGCAACTTTTTCTTCCTTCGTCAGGTCAAGTTCACGGATGTTTTTCCCTTTTTCGAGGTGTTCCTTGCATCTTAACAGGACTTCGAGTTCCGATTTGAGCTTGGGATCAATACGTGCCTGTTTCTCAGTTCTTGAAATTTTCTTTTCTACGCTTTCCAGGTCTTTTAGTTGTAATTCGGTATCAATAATTTCTTTATCACCAACCGGGTTGATAGCACCTTCATCGCGCAGGATATTTTCATCTTCAAAACATCTTATTACGTGTATGATTGCATCAACCTCGCGGATATTGCCCAGGAATTTATTACCAAGTCCTTCTCCTTTGCTGGCACCACGAACCAGGCCGGCGATATCCACAATTTCGATTTGTGTGGGCACGATCCGGTTAGGCTGTACCAGTTCAGCCAGTTTAACCAGCCGAGGATCGGGCACATCTACCAAACCCACATTGGGATCGATCGTACAAAAGCGATAATTGCTGGCCTGCGCCTTTGCGCTACTGCTCACCGCGTTAAATAATGTCGATTTTCCTACATTCGGTAATCCTACTATGCCTGCTTGTAAAGCCATCTCTAAAAATTTTCTTTTACAATTATCAGCTGGTTTTTAGATCAGGTAGTTCCGAATAAGCGAAAATGCCCGAACTGTTGCTGTAATTGGCGCGCAAAGATAAGCGAAAATAGGCCAGCTGTTTGTGTCATATCAAACTTTCCATTACCTTCAAACCCTGTTGAGTCTCAACAACTAATTATAATCCAAAAGCATCATCCATAAACTATTAAAACAGCATGGCTCTTAGCAGGATATGGTCGGCATTTATCATTATTGCCCTTCTCACCGCTACTGTTAAATTCCTTGTTCAGCCCGGCCAGCAGCATATTTTCTCACAGTTAATGACCGGGAAAAATACCGACACTATCTCCGCACGAACTGTAGATTCCCAGTCATTACCTGCAGCTGTTCATGCACAATTGCAGGTGCAAAATCTGGCCATTTGGGAAAAAGATAATGTATATCGCACCGGCGACAATACCTACCGTGCATTCAGGATACAGGCGGCAAATGGCGTTTTTGAAACCTGTAAGGATGCCGTTAACCTCTGTATAAACCTGATCGGCATTATGGCTCTATTTATGGGCTTTATGAGCATCGCTGAAAGGGCGGGGGGCGTAAGGTTCTTATCGCGGGTTATCGGACCATTTTTTTCGAGGATATTTCCGTCAGTACCCCGCAATCACCCGTCGATGGGACATATGGTGATGAATTTTTCTGCCAACCTCATGGGGCTCGACAATGCTGCCACACCTTTTGGTATAAAAGCGATGGAAAGCCTGCAGGAATTAAATGCCGACAAGGAACGGGCATCCGATGCGCAGGTGATGTTTTTGTGCCTGCATGCATCGGGACTGACACTGATTCCAACAGTGATCATTGCCGACAGGGTGGCCTTAAAGTCCGCACATCCCACCGATATTTTCATTCCCTGTATGATTGCCACATTTGTCGCGACGATGGCAGCCATGTCAATTGTCGCTTTCAAGCAAAAGATCCGCTTATTTCAACCTGTGATCATGGCCTGGGTACTTGGCATTACTGCGATAATCACCGCGCTGATCCTTTATATCAAAAAACTTGATGCTGACCAGGTCCAGGTTTTTTCTGGTAGCCTGAGCAACGGAATCATTATGCTGATTTTCCTGCTTATAGTCTTGGGCGGGATCTATAAAAAAATCAACATATTCGACGCCTTTATCGATGGGGCCAAAGGAGGTTTTGAAACAGCGGTACGCATAATTCCCTACCTGGTAGGCTTACTGGTTGCGATCAGTCTTTTACGTAATAGTGGTGCTTTTGAATTTGTACTGGACGGTATAAAAAATATTTTCGCAGTACTGAATGGTGATACAAGGGTAGTGGATGCCTTACCTACTGCTATTTTAAAACCCCTGAGTGGAAGCGGTGCAAGGGCAATGATGATCGATACGCTCAAATCACATGGCCCCGATTCATTTGCGGGCAACCTGGCATCGGTATTTCGCGGGTCAGCAGATACCACGTTTTATATCGTAGCTGTTTATTTTGGAGCTGTGGCCATAAAGAATACACGATACTCAGTAGGTACGATGCTACTCGCTGACCTGGCAGGAATAATAACCGCAATTAGTATTAGCTACCTGTTTTTTGCATAAATAAATAGAGAATATATACCTTCCGGAAGTGAAAAGAGTTTCACTAAAAGATGTCGCGAGGGAAGCAGGTATTTCAACCTCGGCTGTATCATTTATTTTAAATGGCAGGGCCGATGAAATGCGTATCAGTGAAGATCTTCAGAAAAAAGTGAAGATCATAGCTGAAAAGCTCGGTTACACACCCAACCAGATCGCGGTCAGCCTACGCACGGGTCAATCAAAGCTCATCGGACTTGTAGTAGAAAGTATTGCCGGACATTTTTTTGGCGTCCTGGCCAAGATCATCGAAGAACAGGCGGCCGCAGCAGGATATAAACTTCTTTACAGCAGTACTGAAAATAAAGCCCAGCGCGGAATAGAAATTTTGAGAATGTTTTCCCAGCACCAGGTAGACGGATACCTCATTACACCTGCAAAGGGCATGGAAAAGGAGATCGAATATATCGCCAGGCACAACAAACCGCTTGTACTGATCGACAGTTATTTCCCCAATGACAATATCTCTCATGTGCTTGCGGATAATTACCGGGGTACCATGATGGGCATGGAGCATTTGTTTGATAGGGGGTACAGGAATATTTTATTTGTAACGGTGAAGCTTCCCATGATCCAGATGGAAGAAAGAAGGCGGGCCTTTAAAGATGCCCTGCAGGCAAGACATATAAAAGGGATAAATGATAAGATCCTGGAACTCCCCTTTAATTCAAGCTCCGAGGAGATCGCAACCCAGGTGGAGAAATTTCTCAAAGCCAGGCCGCGTGCTGACGCGATTTTTTTCGCCACCAATTACCTGGGTATATACGGGCTTGAAGCGATACAGCAGGCCGGTCTTTCCATGCCAAAAGATATTGCCATGATCTGCTTTGACGACCATGATCTTTTCCGGCTGTTCCCCGGGGGTATTACTGCCATTCGCCAACCAATACCCGAGATTGCTAAAACGGCAATTCAGTTGTTGATTGCACAGTTGGAAGCGGGCACTGAAAAACAAGCCTGCGAAAAATTGGAACTGAGCCCAACATTAATTGCCCGTGGGTCTACATAGGCCACATGTTTTACGATAGACTTAACTTAGAAGCGAAAATCATCAATCAACCCTGCATTTTATCAATGAAATATTTTTTCGCGACCTGTCTTCTTGTTTTCTCGCTCCCTGCACAATCGCAACATGTCAATAAGGTTTTGGATCCGGTGGAATGGATCAATCCCCTGATGGGAACAGATTCCAAGCCCTCACTATCCAATGGAAACACGTATCCAACCATTGCCCTGCCATGGGGCATGAACTTTTGGTCACCGCAAACGGGTAGAATGGGTGATGGATGGGCTTACACCTACGCGGCGGATAAGATTAATGGCTTCAAACAAACCCACCAGCCTTCGCCATGGATGAATGACCATGGACAGTTTGCGATTATGCCGGTGACCGGATCTTTGAAATTCAGGCAGGATGAAAGGGCGAGTTGGTTTTCACATAAGGCAGAAGTGGTGAAACCGTATTATTATAGCGTCTACCTGGCCGACCATGACGTTAAAGC
>JAEZRB010000222.1 GCA_023412975.1 Bacteroidota bacterium
GGTGGATACACAGCAGAAAGTGATGCCGCGATGCTATTGGGCGAACTTGGCGTAAAAGAAGAATTTCACGGTATGCTGATGAAGGATATTCCTTCCAATTTGAAAGTAAGGGTATTGCTGGCACAGGCTCTGTTTGGTAATCCGGATATACTGTTACTGGATGAGCCTACCAACGGTCTCGATATTGAAACGATCGGCTGGCTGGAAAACTTCCTTGCTGATTATGAAAACATAGTATTGGTAGTGAGCCACGACCGTCACTTTTTAGATGCTGTGTGTACTCATGTGGCCGATGTTGACCGGCAAAAGATCAAGATATTCACTGGTAATTATACATTCTGGTATGAGTCATCACAATTGATGGCACGTCAGATCAATGATAAGAATAAGAAAACAGAAGAGAAGCGCCAGGCATTGCTCGACTTTATCGCGCGATTTAGTGCAAACGCTTCCAAGAGTAAACAGGCTACCAGTAGGAAGAAGGCCCTTGAAAAATTATCCATTGAAGAAATTGAACCCAGTTATCGCAAATACCCGGGTATTATATTCCAGCAATTACGTGAAGTTGGGAACCAGGTGTTGAGCACAGAAAAGCTTTCCAAGTCAGTGGATGGCCGTGTACTTTTTAAAGATGTTACGTTTACGGTGAATAAAGGAGATAAGATCGCGTTACTGAGCCGCGATCCCCTGGCTGTCACAAACTTCTTTGATATCATTACCGGCAATACAATTGCTGACAGCGGATCGTATGCATGGGGTAGTACTGTTACTCATGCTTACCTGCCACAGGAAAATGCCGAGTATTTCACCGGGGATATGAACCTGATGGACTGGCTTCGTCAATATGTGCCGTCACATGTAACTGATGTGGACGAACCTTTCCTGCGTGGTTTTCTTGGAAAAATGCTTTTCAGTGGCGATGATGTCATGAAGAAAACAAATGTTCTTAGTGGTGGTGAAAAAGTGCGTTGCATGATCAGCCGGATGATGTTGCAGAATCCAAATGTGATCCTGCTCGACCAGCCCACCAATCACCTTGACCTGGAAAGTATCCAAAGTTTCAACGAACAATGTACCGACTATAAAGGCATCGTTCTGCTTACCAGTCATGACCATACATTTATGCAGACAGTTGCCAACCGCGTAATCGAGCTCACACCTTCAGGTATCATAGACAGGTTGATGACCTTTGATGAATACCTTGAAGATGATAGGGTGAAGGGGTTGAAGGCGGAGATGTATAAGTGAGGTACTAAGTCTTGAAGTAATTTGGAATTGAGGGGTGTCCTGATTGTCGGATTTCTCTTTGTTGGAATTTGGTTAGGCAATTGTTTCAGATACATTTAAAGAGATTTTATAAAAGCGATCAGGGCTTTGCGGTCTTCATCGTTTAGATCGAGACCATATTTATGTCCGGTAACCGCCATTGTTTTTAACGCGGCAGGTTTGTAGCCGGTCGGGACATAATCGCTTTCCAGCCTTTTCTTGTCAAACATATCTTCGAGGGTAGCAAAATAACCGCTATGTAAAAATGCAGAACGGTTCCAGGCACCTTTTAATGAAGGCACTTTATAATACCCACTTCCTCTTCGGGTAAACAAAGCAAGACCCGGGTCTGTTTCCAGGCATTCATCATAGATATCATATTTTAGAAAATGCTCTTTCGGTATTACGAATCCACTAGCCGGCGTGAGTTTATTACTCGTATAAAGGGGAGGAGTATGGCATTCGGAACAATTTTCAGCTTCAAAGATCTGTTTACCTTTTTCAATCAAGGCGGCTGGTGCGGGATTTGGGTTTTGCGGAGGCTTCAATGAATAAATATATTTCGCCAGTGCATATAACTGCGCGTCAGAATACCTAAACAATTCTCCTTTTCGTGGATCATCGGGCCGGGGCCGCGGATTGTAACCGCCGTAATCATTTAAAAAATCCAGACCCTGGTTTAGGGCGGCATATCGCATAAGGTCGCCGATATCGCGATGGAGCATCAGCCCGGTGCGATCAAAGTATTTTCGATCACGAAGATTGTAGAGATCAGGTATACTAGTCGGGTAACCGATCATCGACCCATGGCGGTGCATCACGCCCGGAATGGTTGCCTGGAAATCAGGTACCACGGTTTTGTCGTATTCCGTTTCAAAATTCGCCCAGATCTTTTGGCTCTCATGCTTGATCCAGGGCGCTATAAAAAGCATGGAAAGTAAAGACTTTGTTGCTTCAGGTATTGTTCCCGCCTGTTGTTGCGCAGCAGGACTATAGGCAAGTACCAGGGGCAGATCTTTGCCAAAAGGATAATTACCCTGCGCGCCTTTTAACACAGTGCCATCGGGCATTACTTTAGTGTGACAGGTCGCACATGAAAAAGATCCTAAAAACAACTGACCCTTTTCTTTCACTGTAATATTGAAAAATGGAATGATGCCATCTTTTGTAGTCGGCATATTAATTCGTTTCCAGTTTTCAGCAATACCTGGCAATGCTCTTTTAAGGTTTGAATCGAGGGGGAGAAGTAGTGCAGGCATATGAAAAATAATTTCACCCGCTTTTATCCAGTCTGCTTCCGTTTTTAGCTGATCGGGATTAAAGTCGATAATCTCCTTTTGCTGTGCAAGCCATTCATAGTAACCGCCTGGTTCGAGGCCGGGCATATACATCGGGTAGGTGCGGTATGCAAGTCTTTCGGGAATGCTATAATAATATTGTTCCGAAACCGTGCTTACGTGCACAGATGTATCTACTAGTGGAATATGTAGCGACTGAAGTTTTTCTTCATCCCAGGTCCTGGGTATCTCTTCAAATAAACGGGTGGCGCGATAACCGGCCATCACCAGTATCAGCAATACGCTGAAAACATACAAATACTTTCGCATAAGCTTACAGGTTTAAAAGGTTACTTCCTTAACACGTGTAGCTTCGAAAGAGTAGGCGGAAAGAATGATTTGAAATTTTAAAAAGGTCGCCGGTATGCGCGGCAACCTTTTATTTCAATAAAGTATAATTGTCTTTTGCAGGTAAGGCCTGTAATAGCCCGAAATTATTTGGCTGCCACTTTTAAGTCAACCCTCCTGTTTTGAGCTTTACATTCGGGTGTATCGTTGCCAGGACAAACAGGATGTTCAGGGCCATATCCTACAGCTTCTGTAACCTGGTTCTTACCGGCGCCAAGTTTGAACAGCTCATTCATAACATACCGGGCACGATCATCGGAGATCTTTTTATTGACAGCAGCATCACCGGTATTATCGGTATAGCCACCTATCTTAATCGCAGCGGATGGGAAATTTTTTAAGATCGCCGCGATGTTTTGTACCTGTGCTTGAGATGATGAAGTCAACACAGATTTACCTGTTTCAAAATAGACGCGGTCAAAAGTTACCCAGTTCTTCGTCTTATCATCAGTATCAATTTTGAAATCCGGGCTATTGAGCATATTGTAGAGTTTTGCTTCCGTGCTGTTTTCGCCTACACGAAGCGTATTGCCATCATTTAATTTTATCTCGATCTCATTCCCGGTATTATAAACATAGTTGCCTGTTGCGGTATCGAGCATTCCCGCTGACCTGTCAACCGGAGCAGGCTCCGGTGCAATGGTAGTTGTAGTTGTGTCTTCAGTGGTGGTGGTAGCAGCATCACCACACCCACGCTGCGTAAAGAACCAGATCAAAGCTGCCAGAGCTACCAGTAGTAGCAGTGGCCATAGCCATTTGTTACCGGAGGATCCTACATTCTTTACAGTATCTGATGCATACTCCCCGGCAGATGATACTCCGCCCGCGATCCTGCTTCCAATGTTGGCAAGACTCCCCAGGCCAAGAGCCCCGGCCAGGTTGAATCCCGAAGGAACAGCGTTTAGAATAGAGTCTTTCTGACTTTGAAGAAAAGCGCCGATGTCTGCGGCTCCCAGGTTATTCTCGGTTGCATATTGTCCAACAGGAGCCAGTGCAGCTGGGGCTGCCATACTCATCACCGCATTGGCTGAAGAAGGTTTGATACCTGCAAAACCTGCGATAGCGTTTATGATACCATTTAGTCTGTCACCAAAAATGGAATTAAGCCAGCCCATTACCGTGGAACCTATACCACCAGACCCGGAGGCTCCGGTATTGGCCAGGTTACCTAGATTGCTTAGAATTCCCGATCCTGCTGCACCCTTCACCATATCCAAAATACCTGACCCTCCGCCCGAGGAAGATTTGCTTAAAAGGCCGGCTAATACCGCGGGGATCGCGCCACTCAGGGCTTTTTGGATTCCGCCTTCAGTTTCGCCCAGCCCACCTGCAGCTCTCGAGACAAGGTCATTAGGCAGCAGACTTTTTGCCGCTTCAATTAAATTGATTGCCATGGTGTTGATTTTTAATGTTAAAAATACGGTGTGGGAGTCAGGCACTTGTAATGGAACCTTTAAGGTAAGTAATTTGAATGAGATATAAATTAAATATCCCATATCTTACTAAGAAGTTTTTTAATAAAACCCAGCTAAAGAGTATAGCGGAAAAATATTTATTCACGCTATTGTATAGCAATTTTCTTCTATTTATCTTAGTCGTCGCAAGCAACCAGCTCTTACCCGTTTCTGGCGATCCATCTCCTTCCTTTACCTGTTAATCCTACCGGGAAAGACTAGTATCCGGGCCGTAGGTATGTAGCTATGCTATATTCGGGTTGAAACCAGAAAACAGAATTTTTTAAAAGCTTCATCACCTTGCATGCAGGGGGTGAAGCTTTTTTTATTACTCAACCTTGAAATAAGATGTAATAAAAAGTCCAATTCGTTCCATCCGCGCTTCATAACTTCCATTACTTGTTTATGAGCTTTCAAAATTCACTGCAAAAAAAAATTGGATTCTGGTCAGCAATTGCTATCATTATCGGAAGCATCATTGGGTCAGGCATTTTTATGAAGCCAGCCACGATGGCGGCACAGTTAGGCTCTCCCATTTGGTTAATACTCGTCTGGATCATCGCCGGGCTTTTTTCTTTGTGTGGTGCGCTGATCTTTGCGGAGCTGGGTGCCATGTGGCCCGAGACCGGCGGTATCTATGCCTATTTCCGTCGCATGTTCGGAGATTTTTTTTCTTTCCTCTATGGCTGGTCGGCCTTCGCGGTGATCAACACAGCAGCGGTGGCCGCTATTGCATTTGTTTGCGCGCAGTACAGCAATTATTTTTTACAGTTACCGGGACTGGATACCGCAACAGAGACTTCATGGGCCTGGCATATTCCTTTTATCGGTACACTGTATCCATTACAAAATATCCAGGTAAAGGCTATCGCTATTTTTATTGTACTTGGATTAACGTTGCTGAATTACCGAAGTGTGAGAGGGGGAAGTTCCTTTCAACTGGTATCTACAATTGTGAAGCTTGCCGTTATTGCCGCATTGATAGGCGGCATATTTTTTTCCGGAAGGGGTGATGTTCAAAACTTTTTTCAAACTGAAACTCCACGACAAGGGATTGCCCTGCTAAGCGGTATCATTGCCGCCATGACGGGGGCATTTATGGCTTATGATGGCTGGATCAATATCACTTTCGTGGCAGGCGAACTTCGGCAGCCACAAAAGAATATACCCAAAAGTCTGCTGGTAGGTGTGAATACCTGCATCGTTGTTTATGTGTTGGTAAACCTGGCTTACCTGTATGCACTGC
>JAEZRB010000293.1 GCA_023412975.1 Bacteroidota bacterium
TTTTAGTCATGCGGCCGCACCCGCTTTTGTGGAACCCGGAGAACTGACACCCACGGAAATATCGCTTATGTATGCGGTGGATGCAATCATTTCCGGCGATCTGACCAGACACTATACGATCTCTGAACTAGCACATCTGGTGGGTACCAACGAAAAGATCATCAAAACCCATTTTGTAAAAGTGTTCGGCATGAGCACCTTTGACCGGCATATCTTTCTGAAAATGAAACGCGCCAAATACCTGCTAGAGACAACCGATCTGCAGATCCAGGAAGTGGGAGAAATGTCGGGATATGAAACGCCAACCGGGTTTATCAATTCGTTCCGCGATATGTTTGAAATCACCCCGCTGAACTACCGTCTACAGAGCCGGGGGTTGCCGCCCGCGGATGAGGGGGAGGGGATGTTGGCGTAATTAGGAATGTAAGCCGGAAGGGAGGGGTTAACTCCACATAAGTTGCGAGGGTTTAAAGATGAAAATACTAAAGTTTATATTTTTTCAATATGACGAAACTGGGTTTTCTTAATCATCAATTTTTTCTCCCGGTAATATTTTTCCAGAAGTTTTCTGAACTTCAGATCCGCAGCTCTGGGTACGCTGCTCGATACAATAATTCCTGAATATGCTTCCGGAGGAGCGCCTATCTTTTCATTTATGATGTCAAATGTTGATATGATTTGTTCAACGCCTTCATTAATTTTCACAACTTTAAGCTCTACCAGGTAATATTTGCCAAGTTCTACAACTTTGAAAAGAAAATCACATTTTTTTCGCGGTCCGGTTATTAAGCAATCGTCAATTCTGACACGACAAATACTTTTATTGCTTGTGTTATTAAAAGCAAACCTCTTCCCAACTTCATTCGCTACAGTAGAATTATTAAAACAGTTGATTTTATCGTCGCTGATTTGAAGGACGGATCTTAATTCAGTACAGGGCATTATTTAGCATATTTTAAAGCCAATAATTGTTCAAACGTCGCGCTCAGCTTTTCGGAAACATTGTCAATGTTTGAAGGGCCTATGGATTTTGTTTCATCATCCATTGTTGAACGACTGGCTCCAACGTCAAAGTAATAGCATGAAACATTATCATATTTGATCCAGTATTCTTCCGGAACGAGCTTAGTGACCTTATCATATTCATCATGGTATTGCGATATTACATTCTGCGCCTGAATCAAGTTGTCGATCGCAGTTAATAGATATGGACTGTGAGTTGTAAGAATAAGTTTGTCCCCCGATTGATTCAGCCTGCCTACAATGTATTCAATCAGATCTTTTTGAGATGTCGGGTACAAGTTCAATTCTGGTTCTTCGATGACAAAAAGATCTCTCTTTTTATTACGCTTTGAGGTGTTGTGTTGTATGACCAAAAGCAGGGGAATTACTGATTGCAGTCCGCTTGATGCCTGCGATAGTTTTATCCTGCCATTATTAGACAAATAGATGTAATCATTGCTGCCATCGTACTCATATCTTGCATTAAGAAAGTCAACATCCATCTTTTTTAAAGAATTTCTAGCTTGCTCAAACTTAGCGCCAAAATCTATTAGCCACTTTGGTAGCGAAATATTGCTGCTCATTAATCCAAAAATGGATTGAGTGATGATTGGGAAAAATGAACGTTCAGAAGGTATGTAAATTAAATTTGTCGAGCCGACCCCTTTTGACATAAAATTTGATCTGATCGTTTTTTCTTTTATTTCGACAAATAATTCTCCATCATCATAACGTATATAGGTTTTATTCCCGATTTTGGAATCAATATTATAAGCAGAGAATAGTTCATTAAGCTCATCCATTGAAGCATTGGGCTTGAACAAAGGATTTTGAAAAACAGATATTAGTTTTGCCATAGTACTCTTGCCACTGGATGCCGGGCCGATAAATACATTCACATCATTTATTATAATTTCCGCTTTTAATAGCAGCCCGAAATTTTCAATAATGATTCTCTTCATAAAAATGTTAATCGGAATTTATTGAGATACAAGAAAAGAATCTATCATGCAGTTAGTTTTATAGAATATCTGGTACGGCAATCGTAAAATCTGGCCTAACTAGACTTTTTTAAAATGCCCATCTTCTTTCTGTGGGAGAAAATACCCTTTGATACAATTTGGGTTTCTTATGCAAATCTGAATATGGTCTTTTTCCCGGAAACCTGCGTTAGGATAAAGAGGCTTCCCTTCCCAAAACACCCCCCGTATTGAATCAAATTCATGCATATTTTGATCTTTTCTGAATTGATGGAGCATTTCAATTACAGCACAATCCAATTCACGAAGTAGCAAGTCGTTATTTGTACCGGTATTTTTGTTTATTGGTAAATCCATACCTGCCGATGTATTTGCCGTACTTAATAAATCATAGCCTAGCTTCAGGAACTCGAGACTTTCGTAGTCTAACAGGTCAAGGCAATAACCCAAATTAATTACGGCTCCTATTACAGCAGGTTTCTTAATTGGTCGTATTGCGTGACCGGGATGTTTACTCAAAAATTTTGCATATTCCAATGCACGGGACGGGCTATTATCCCAAAAGTAAATACCATGCCCCAACCAGTCGTATTTGTTATTGCTTGTTTTGAGAGAAGATTTGGCGTTTAAAACGTCGTGGACAACGCTTTGATCACAACCATGAAATGCCAGGACTAATCCTGCTCTTGTTGAATACATAAATTTTTATAGGGCTTTTTCAAATTACCTTTCGGGGTAATTATACCACTATCAACAAGAAATTTTTTAGCAGCCTTTTTATCTTTAGAAAGCTTTACCGTATATTTCTTAATGGCCTGGATAAATTCTATGCGCTCTTTTTCTGACATGCCTACAAAGATAATATTTTTTTGAATAACAAGTATTCTATAATGTATCCCATATCCCCTAGACCCTTCAAAATACGCTTATTGTAAATTCGCCGCGCTCAACTAGCGGCTTTTTAGTTTTACAATTATTTTAAGAATAGAAACTTTCATTCAATAGTTACATTGAAAAACGCATTCATGAAGCTCGGCACTATCCTATTTTTTCTTTGTTGAACGCTTTAATCGCGTTTTGCCAGTTCGCTTGCTCCGAAGCGCAATCTTTGATAATTCTTCCAAATATGATTCCCTCCTTGCCTTTTCCAAATTCAAAGTATTTACAAAGAAGTCTTGCAAATTCCTGTTCATTACGAGGGCAATGCGAGCAAAAGTAGTTGTTGCAGGTTGAACATGATTATTCGCCCAAAGTGAAACAGTAGTTTCATCGTATCCCAACTTCTCAGCGAGTTTCTTGTTGTTCCATTGTTCTTCCTTCATAACAATAGCCAATCTGTTTAATACCAGCGGTTCTTTCTTATTGCTTGTAGATTTGCCCATAAAACAATTTTTTCGGTCTTAAAGACAAATCTAATTCAGGCTCATTTAGTTGATTTTCAACTAAATATTATATTGTAGACAATAAAAATTAAATAAAAGACAATAATTATTATCTTCGACACAAATAAAGTTTCCAGAATATTATTTCGAGATTTTTTTCATATTTCTTGAATTACTTTAACTGGTGATTAAATTATTAATTTTAGCGACTTCTTCATATAACTAATTGAAGCTTTCGCTTTGAGTCTTGTACTGAAACCTCGGAAATTTCGATGCCACAAGATGATAAGCAAGAGCTCACGTTTAGGCGTGGGCTCCCTTATTTGTGGCAGGGCTCTCCGAGGGCCTCAGTACAGTAAGTGGAGACCTGCGCCATTTTTTTGCAGCTTCCTCTTATAGATGACTCACCCAAGAACGTCATCATTGCTTGTAACGATAGTGTCACAGGAACTGCAGGGCTGGGGCCCCGAATTTTTGGATGCCTTTCGCAAGGGGGAAGAGCATGCCTTCGACCGGGTATTCCGTGCATACCACGGACCCCTGACTTATTATGCCTTTCAATACCTGCAAAATGAGCAACTGGCCGAGGATATCGTTCAGGATTGTTTCGTCGAACTTTGGGAGCGACGCGGAAAGCTAGTTGATGTGCGGCAGATTGGAGGATATCTGTACCGTTGCGTCTATAACCATTGCCATAGGTGGCTAGATAAAGCGGAGTACCGCGCATTACCAGCTCCTCCGGAAGAGGATCGCGAGCCATTTTTTATTCTTGAGTCACAAATCCTCGAAAATATCTTGCAAGTGATAGATCACATGCCTGTTCGCCTCAAGCAGGTGGTGCGGATGTACTATCTGGAAGAAAAGTCTCTGGATGAGATCGGTCAGTCGCTTGGGATTGATCCTGAGTCAGCCAGAAAAAACCGGTACCGGGCCATTCAACTCATTAGGAAAACATTTAGTTCTACTGGCGCAACCAAAGGATAAAAAAAATTGCGTTATTCCCGCAACTTTTTTTTCCGGTGTGTCCCGTTTTCTTTCGAAATCCCTACTACAATTGCGAGCCGCCGGTCTTACCTTAACACAAAATTTTATGAATCCCGTGGACGAACGTTTTAGCAAATTGGATAATCCCGGCCGTATCAGTTACCTGATCGGTTGTATTATCACCGGCGATCTGAGCATTGAGGAGCGTGATGAACTTGATGCCTGGGTAGTAGCCGACGAGGCAAATATGCGTCTGTTTGAGGACATGACAGATAAAAGCACCATTGATAAGTTCCTGCAATGGCTTACGACCCGGGATACGGAAGGGAAACTCGTTGACGCGAAGAAACGCCTGAATTTCAGAAGAAAAGGGGCCGTGGTCCGTTGGTGGCATTATGGTTCAGCTGCCTGCGTACTCGGTATTATCGGCTTCGCCATCTATTTTTTATGGCCAACAAAGCGTGATGAAATACCTGCCCAGGTACAGTCGGAACAACCCGATATCCTCCCGGGAGCACAGTATGCTGAACTCCTGTTACCTTCCGGTAAAGTAATCCGGCTCGATGGCTTAAGTGATACCCTAGTCGGAAGCATTCAAATCAAGGGGGGATCGATCGAGTATGGTAAAAATGTAGCTGACACGCTGATGCATGAGATCCGTATTCCCCGTAAAGGCTCCTATCAATTGGTACTGCCGGATAGATCCCGGGTATGGCTCAATGCGGAGTCGTCCATCAGGTATCCCGGTGCCTTCGCAAAAAACAGCAGGGAAGTGACCGTTACCGGGGAAACTTATTTTGAAATAGCCAAAGATGCCCAGAAACCCTTCATCGTTACTACAAATGAAATAACGATTGAAGCGCTGGGAACGGCATTCAATATAAACGGATTTGAAAAGCGAATCACCCTTATCGAAGGTTCGGTAAAAGTAACCGGCCAAAATAAAAAGAAAGTGTTGAAGCCAGGCGAGCAACTCGAAACAGGCGAGTGGAAAGTAAGCAGGACAGATACCGGCCCTGTAATAGCCTGGACGAAGAACCAATTCAAGTTTAAAAATGCCACGATCGAGGAGGTCATGAAACCGGTTGAAAGATGGTATGATGCTCTAATTGTGTATGAAGATCGGGTCAGTGAACATTTTAATGGTACGATTGACCGCAGTGTACCGGTGTCCAAAGTGCTGGAGTTACTTGAAGAAACCGGTAAAGTTCATTTCACGATTGAAGGCAATACAATCAAGGTAAAAAAATAAGCGAGGTATATCCAATAAAAAGCCGGAAAGTGGTTGCACACTAGCCGGCGGCGCCTGGGTTACCCGTGTAATAAATCGGAGAAACGATTATTGATTAACCCAAACAACTCAAAGCTATGAAATGGCGTGGAAGTTTTCTATTTTTTCTGTTATCATTTTATTTCATCACGGCCGCACGTGGCCAACTGATCAGTATTTCTGTCAAAAATGAATCATTAGAAAAGGTTTTTGTTCTGATAGAGCAACAATCGGATCATCATTTTATTTATACTTCCGAACAGCTTGCCAAAGCCAGGCCCGTCACGCTGTCCGTTACCAATGAAAAGCTGATACAGGTATTGGATAAATGCTTTGCCGGCCAGCCGTTGGATTACCGGATCGTGGAAAGGAATATCACCGTAAAAGAAAAGCCGGTGGTTATTTTATCGAGGGAACTGCATGGCAATGTCGTCACTGAAAACGGTGAACCAGTTGCGGGCATTAAGGTGGCTGTTAAAAACACAGCACTAATTTCTTCATCGGATGGAAATGGTGAGTTTGGTTTTCCGGCTGCTCCTTTGCGCGTCACTTTATTGGTGAGTGGTGCTGAAATGGAAAGCCAGGAGGTCGTGGTTGGCGAAGCGCCGTTTGCATTCATCACCGTGAACAAGAAAGTGGGGGTACTCGATGAGACGTTTGTAATTGCGTATGGGAAATCAACCCGCCGTATGGCGACGGGATCGGTGACCAGCATTAAGAAAGAGGAAATTGAGAAGCAGCCCATCTCAAACCCACTTTCCGCATTGACGGGTCGCGTAAGCGGTCTACAGGTCACACAGATTAGCGGCACTCCCGGCAGCGAATTTACCATCCGCTTAAGAGGGCAAAACAGCATGGCCAATGGCAATGACCCGCTGGTGATTGTGGACGGTGTTCCGTTTCCCTATTCAAGCCTCCATACCATTTTCGGGGGCGGCATTGCCGCCAGTCCACTGGCGATTCTCAACCCCTCGGATATCGAGAGCATCGAAGTTTTAAAAGATGCCGATGCCACGGCGATCTATGGCTCCCGGGGAGCCAATGGTGTTATTTTGATATCTACGCGTAAAGCCCAAACCGGTATGACAACCGTAAGTATCAGACATTACAGCGGTGCCGGGCGCGTTACCCGCACGCTGAACCTGCTGAAAACATCAGATTATTTGCAGATGCGGCGCGAAGCGTTTGCCAATGATGACAACACACCCACCCCTACTGGGGCTCCCGATTTGTTGGTCTGGGATTCAACGCGATACACCGACTGGCAACGTGAGTTGCTGGACAACACTATGCAGATTACCGATACGAAACTTGAGTTGGCCGGTGGCACAGCTTCGACAAAGTTTCTTTTCGGTGCAGGTTATCACCGAGAAACAACTACGCTACCCAGTTCTGCTTTTTCCGAACGCAAATATTCTTTTAATCTAAATCTGCAACATAAAACAACTAATCAAAAATGGAATTTTGGATTCAGCACAGCCTATGCGGGTAACCGAACGAATCTGCCCCAAAGCGACCTTTCCAATCTGATTATCCTTCCCCCTAACGCTCCCGCACTGTATAAAGAGAATGGTGATTTGAACTGGGAAAACTCAACATGGTCCAACCCCCTAAGCGTTTTACGAAAGCGGTATTGGTCACAAAGTGAGAATTTTTTGAATAACCTTACTGTATCGTTTGCTATCGTGAAGGGGTTGGAAGCAAAAGCCAGCCTCGGATATTCTATGACGCGTATCCGGGAACGCAGCGCTACCCCTTTGTCATCTTATGACCCTGCCCTAAATAGCATTTCTTCCGCAGGTTTTGGCAATTCAGGCATCAGCACTTTGGTCACAGAACCCCAACTCTTGTATAGCCGTTCAGGTCCATTATGGAATTTTAAGGCCATTGCCGGCATAACCCTTCAGTCAAGCAACCAGCATTCCCTCTATCAGTCGGGTAGCGGTTATGCTTCTGATGATCTGCTTGGTAGCCTAAAAGCTGCGGCCCAAATATCCTCGGCGAGTGAAAATGATATCGCGTATCGTTACACCGGTATTTTCGGCCGGCTGACTGCAGACTGGAAACAAAAGTATCTGCTCTCATTAACGGGACGTCGAGATGGTTCGAGCCGTTATGGTCCCGCCAATCGTTTTGCTACTTTTGGCTCCGTTGGCCTTGGATGGGTGTTTTCCAGCGAACCATGGTTGACAAAGTCTTCTTTCTTGAGCTTTGGAAAATTGAGAATAAGCGCTGGAACCACCGGCAATGATCAAATTGGCGATTACAATTATTTGGATTTGTATTCCCCGCTAAGCTTCACTTATCAAGGTGTGGTTCCTTTTCAACCAGTGCAACTATAT
>JAEZRB010000024.1 GCA_023412975.1 Bacteroidota bacterium
CTTCTGACATCTGGTAACCCAAATCCCTGACAAAACCATAGGAAAAAAACCGGAGGGAAACGTTTTTTTATGGTAGGCTGAGTTCACCGTCAGTCAGACACTTAATGCTTCTGACATCTAGTAACCCAAATCCACGGGAAAACCAAGAATATAAAACCGGCGACAAACGTTTTTTTCCCGTGGCTCAACACGCCTGAAAGCTTATCTTACTTCATTTTCCTTCTCCAACATCCACTTCACCTTCTGTATCGCCGCCACAGACATCGCATCCGTAATTCGACCATCTTCCACCATCTGCCAGGCTTCCTCAAATGGAAGTTTCTTCACCACCAGCTTTTCGGTTTCATCGGGCATCGCTTCCTTCTGACTAAGCTCCCGCGCCAAGTAAATGATGGCATACTCATCTGTTACGGAGTTAGAAAGATGCATTCTCAAAATCGGTGTCCAACTCCCGGCCTCCAAACCAGTTTCTTCAAGCAACTCACGCTGTGCCGATTCAAGTGGATCTGTTGCCAGGGGACCTCCCCCCTCGGGGATCTCCCAACTATAAGCATCAAGTGTAAACCGGTACTGGCCTACCAGGTAGGTATTGAAATGCTCGTCGAGCGGTACAATGCCAATGGCCAGGTTCTTAAAATGAACCTTACCATAAATCCCCTTTCCTCCATTCGGATTGATCACATCATATTCTGTAAGGTTGATCCATTTATTATCATAGATCTTATTCTCTCCCAGCACCTGCCATGGATTTTGCTCGCTCATGATTATTTAATTTTCTTCCGCTAAAAAAGAGCCGGGAAGACGGAAGTCGGTAAGTTTATTTCTTCCCGTCTCACCGCCTCCCCGGCAATTGTAATTTGATTTGATAATAGATCAAGTTATTATGATAATTGTTCTCCCCCAGCATCTGCCATATATTTTGCTCGCTCATGATTAACTATTTTATCTTCCGCTAAAAAAGAGTCGGTAAGTTTGTTTCTTCCCGTCCCACCGCCTCCCCGGCAATTGTAATTTGATTTGATAATAGATCAAGTTATTATGATAATTTTTCTCCCCCAGCATCTGCCATATATTTGGCTCTCTCATGATTAATTATTTTTTCTTCCGCTAAAAAAGAGCCGGGAAGACGGAAGTCGGTAAGTTTATTTCTTCCCGTCTCACCGCCTCCCCGGCTATTATAATTTGATTTGAAAGTAACTTCTGTTAAAGTTGAATTAAGGGACCTTCTACCCTGCGTCTGCTTTATTTTAGTCCAAATGCTTTTTTCACTTTACCCACATAGTCCAGCTTCTCCCAGGTAAACAGTTCCACTTTCTTTGTTACTTTTTTCCCATCAGGCGAAACAAAAGTCTTTTCAACTATTTTTGGCTCGCGGCCCATGTGGCCATATGCCGCAGTTTCACTATAGATTGGGTTACGCAACTTCAGGCGCTTCTCAATAAAATAAGGGCGCATATCGAATATTGACTCCACCACCCTGCTGATCTCTCCATCATTCATATTCACTTTCGCGCTGCCAAATGTGTTGACATTGATACTGGTCGGTTTTGCCACTCCAATAGCATATGAAACCTGGACAAGGACTTCATCAGCCAGGCCGGCCGCTACCAGGTTTTTAGCAATATGCCGGGTTGCATAAGCTGCACTGCGGTCAACCTTGCTGGGATCCTTTCCACTAAAAGCACCGCCACCATGCGCACCTTTTCCACCATATGTATCCACGATAATCTTACGACCGGTAAGACCTGTATCACCATGTGGCCCGCCAATTACAAATTTGCCGGTTGGATTAATATGGAATTTGATATCGTCGTTGAACAGGCGAGCGTATTTCCTATACTTTGATTTTACCCGGGGGATAAGGATATTGATGATATCGGCCTTGATCTTCGCCAGCATCTTTGCTTCCGAATCGAAGTCGTCATGCTGCGTGGATACCACGATGGCGTCGATCCTTACCGGTTTGTTGTTGTCATCATATTCCAGCGTAACCTGGCTCTTAGCATCAGGACGCAGGTATTTAATTTGTTTGTTCTCCCTGCGCAGGGCAGCCAGTTCGATCAACAGCTTGTGAGCAATATCCAGTGCCAGCGGCATATAATCCGCCGTTTCATTGGTAGCATACCCAAACATCATCCCCTGGTCTCCAGCACCCTGCTCTTCTTTCTTCTTACGATCCACACCCTGGTTGATATCTGCCGACTGCTCATGTATAGCAGACAACACACCGCAGGAACTTGCCTCAAACATGTACTCGCTCTTAGTATAGCCGATCCTGCGGATCACATTACGGGCGATTTCCTGGACATCCAGATATGCTTTTGATTTTACTTCACCGGCAAGTACAACCTGTCCTGTTGTTACAAGTGTCTCGCAGGCCACTTTACTTTGGGGATCAAAAGCAAGGAAATTATCGATAAGAGCATCAGATATCTGGTCGGCAACTTTATCCGGGTGGCCTTCAGAAACACTTTCAGAAGTAAACAGGTAAGGCATAGTTGATCTTAACTTTTTTGAATCAGGGTTAGCTATAATTAAATCGGGTGCAAAGATAGCACCCGATACAATTCATTAAAGATTGGTTTTCCACTAAATTTTCGAATATACAATCCGCAGTCTCATCTTCTGTGTGGGATGATTACCACCGCCAAGCCTCACCCTTCCTTTGCCAGCCTGCTGATTTACACTCATGCTGACAGTATCAGAAAATGCTCCAAATCCTCCCGGCCTGTGCAATTCGTTTACGTAAAAAGGTGCAAAAACCCTGAGGTCATATCCTGGCTCGGTTTTATTCACCACATGCTGCACATACCTGGTGAGGTTGAAACGCCAGATATGGATATTATTTCCAAACGGGTCTTTTGTTTGTAACGGAGCAATGCCAAAATCACCCAGATTTGAACTCCCCTGGAAGTCGATCGTGACATCGTAAGGTACTGTCCGGTAATTATCAACCGAAGTATCGTATGCATCCACATAAAGGTTGGTTGGCGGGAAAAGGGTATCCTGCACATCATACACCTGCTCCATGATCAGTTCGGCCCGGTGAATAATACTATTGCTTAGCCCCGTAAGGCCGGGTATTTTGATCGTCGCAAAGGAGCCTGGTGTAGTTTGAATATAAACCAGGTCATCTGGTGTGGAGGTGCCATCCACTGCAGCTTCAAGTGGCGTACCGGTATAATCTCTTTTTATATAGTTTGCCGATACCGAAGTGGGGTTTGCGGCAAAACCGAAATACGCCACAGCCGTATCCGCCTTGGCGGGATCAGTACTGTTATTATCATCCTTGTAATAGATTGCAAGTTTGGTATTCTCCCCCTGCAGTCTGAAGCCCATGATGGCGTTGCCGCTGGTTGACTCGATGGCAAATCCTTTCACTTTTGTTCTAAATACGGAATCCGAAGAATAAGCGTCCTCCCAACCCTGTGCATTGGTAGTGTCATAGTAGAGGAGCCGCTGACCAAAAAGATCATCCAGCCGGATCCGCAGCTGATTCGCCGTTGTATCTTTATACGCTTTGATAGAATCATTCAGGATCCTCGGTTCAAACGTGCGTGAACCCAGCAATGCACCTTTAGCATATTCACTTCTGCGAATGGTGTAGGAAGTATCACCGAAGTCGCTGAAAGGTGCGATCTCATACACATTCACCGTTTGCGGAGTCAGCGTATCACCGTAAGTGTCCACATAATCCAGGACAAGCACTACCGAGTCAATATGCAGGCTGTCGGGCCGGTTGAGAAAGGTGTATTTATATTGAGGCGGTTTTAACTCGAGATATATTTTGGCGTCTGTTTTACCAAAAAATGGATCATTATTGATCTGGCCAAGGTAATGAACAAATGAAGGGCCATAGCGGGTGGTGTCAATTAAAATACTGAAAGTGTCATTAAATGCCTGTACTTCCAGCGATGTATCAAAAGTGTGTATGTTATCGATGGGTGGGATCAGTCCGCCACCAAGGCTGGTTGAATCGTTGATTTTTTTGCAGGAAATGAAAAAAAGAAAACCGGTAAATATCGTTCCAAGCGCGAGTGCCAGGTGTTTGTACTTCACAAAAAAAGTTTATGCCGTGTTTGTTAAATATTACTTGCCCGCAAGATCGCTATAGAGTTGTAAATACTCTGTTAAATCAGACTCTTCATTATAGGCTAATGTCTTTTTACCCCGTACCTTGGAAAATTCTTCCATCAGCTTCTTATCCACTTTTTCAGCGCCAAAAGTAATCGCATCGGCAAACGTAGCACCTCCCCTAAACATAGCAGTATTGGTAGCTTCCTTAAATACCTCCAGGTCCTTTTCTTTTAGTGAAGCATGGATTAGTGCCTTCTGAACAAAATCGCTGCCCAGCTTTTCTTTAAAGGTATTTTGTCCAATGGTATAAACGATCTTACTGTGAGAAAAAACCGGTTCCTTTTTGTACACGGTTTTCAGGTATGCAGGAATTAGTCCCGTCATCCAGCCACTGCAATGAATGATGTCGGGAGGCCAGCCAAACTTCTTAACCGTTTCCAAAGCGCCTTTACAAAAAAAGATCGTCCTCAGGGAGTTGTCATCAAACCACTTTTCATTCTCATCGTGGAAGATAAACTTACGCTTGAAAAGCTCTTCATTTTCGAGAAAGTAAACCTGTAAGCGGGCGCTGGGAAGAGATGCCACCTTGATCTGCAATGGCATATCATCATTGTCAACCGATACATTAATACCCGATAAACGAACTACTTCATGCAGACGATGCCGTCTTTCATTGATAGTTCCAAACCTCGGCATGATACACCGCACTTCAAATCCATTATCATTTGCTTTTATGGCCAGTTTATTGACAATCTCGGAAAACTCGGTCAACTCCAGGTAGGGCGACATTTCGTTGGCAATAAATAAGATCCTTTTCTTTGCTGACATGTACTCCCGTTTAAATGAATCGTTTTTGGAAAACGTGTGCGAAGGTACGATTTTTTGCAGGGAATAATTAAGTTGTGGCAAATTTTGACCTTAAACAGGCCCCGGATGATACTATTTAAAAGAGCAGCTGACCTGCAGCTTTACCTTGAAACCCAGCGTAAAAAAGGAAAAAAATACGGGTTTGTTCCAACCATGGGAGCACTCCACCAGGGGCATATTTCACTGATACATGATGCAGGAAAAAACAATGATTTCACTGTTTGCAGCATATTTGTCAACCCCACCCAATTCAATGATCCGGTAGATTTTGAGAAATATCCCATAACCCTTGAGAAGGATATAAAGATCCTTGAGAATGCGGGCTGCCATGTTTTATTCCTACCCTCCGTAGCGGAAATGTATCCCGATGGCCCGGTGCTCAGTACCCAGTATGATTTCGGACATCACGAAACAATTCTCGAGGGAAGTTTCAGACCAGGCCATTTCCAGGGCGTTGGCACTATCGTTCACCGCCTGCTTGATATCACAAGCCCCGACCGCTTATATATCGGGCAAAAGGACTATCAGCAATGCATGATCATAAAAAGGCTGATTGAACTCATTGGCATGAAAGCTGAAATAGAACTACACATCCGCCCTACCCTTCGCGAAGCCGATGGTCTGGCCATGAGCAGTCGAAATACAAGGCTAAGTGCTACAGATAGAGAAAAAGCACCTGCCATATTTGAAGCCCTCAGTAATATAAAATCCAAACTGAAACCAGGCAACCTGGAGGGATTAAAAGCAGAAGCCAATAAAACCTTAACCTCAAAGGGATTTAAAGTGGACTATATTGAAATCGCGGACGCCGGCAACCTTGATCTTGTGAAGGAATGGGATGGCGAACAGAAAATGGTAGCACTCGCGGCCGCATTTCTTGGTGAGGTGCGACTGATCGACAATATTTTACTGAATTAAAAGAACCTCAACCGTTTTTCAAAAGATATAATTTTGTATGATGCAGGTAGAAGTTTTCAAGTCAAAAATTCATCGCATTACCGTTACGGAAGCGAATTTGAATTATGTCGGCAGCATCACCCTCGATGAAGACCTTATGGATGCGGTTCAAATTATCGAGAACGAAAAAGTGCAGGTTGTAAATGTAAATAATGGTGAGAGGTTCGACACTTATGTCATAAAAGGTAAACGTGGATCCGGCATATGC
>JAEZRB010000100.1 GCA_023412975.1 Bacteroidota bacterium
GGTGGAGAGATAAGGTAATAAGGTTGAGGTTATTTTTTTCAGCCCGGTTACTAAGCTAATAAGGTTTGTGGCAAGTCTGAAGAACGGCGGGGACAGGTTAATCATCGTGTATTTCGTAACCTGGAACCGGGACACGGCATACACGAAGGTTGCACGAAGACTCAGAGATTAGAGGGACAACATTACATTTTGTTTCGTGGTTCATCGTGTACACACTGAACAAAACCTTATAACCTTAGTAGCAAATCATACCCCGGTACTTTACCTTATTAACTTATAAAAATCACCCGGGAATGAATTTAGCTGAGAGATAAGGTAATAAGGTTGAGGTCTTTTATTTCAGCCCGGTTACTAAGCTAAAAAGGTTGGCGGCAAGACTGAAGACCGGCGGAAACGGGGTTTGTGATACACGAAACTAAGAACAAATGCGGCTTCACCTTATATTTTACCGGAACTGCCCGATCAGTTCTTCCGGAGAAACAGCCGTATCATAAAAGCCGGCCAGTTTGTTGATCACGGCTTCTACAATCGCATCGGGACAGGACGCGCCGCTGGTAATCAGAATTTTTATGGGCATAATATCAGGTAAGTATCCCGTGGTAGATAATTCTTCTTTGGTATGGAAATTATAGTGCAGGATCGTATCGCGTGAAAGGATCTTTTCCTCGTTATTGATAAAATAGGTAGGCAGCTTTTCCTCGCAAAGTTCAACCAGGTGGGATGTATTGGACGAGTTGTAACCACCAACAACAATAGCAAGATCGGCATCTGTTGACAGCATGCCGGTTACGGCAGTCTGGTTATCATTGGTGGCATAACAAAGTGTATCTCGCGTGTCGGCGAAACGTTCCGCGATATTTGTTTCATCCAGTTGATAATGCTGCATCATCACCTGTTTCAGGTAGTCGGAGATAGCCTGGGTATCGCTGGCCAGCATGGTGGTCTGGTTGACTACGCCGATACGTTGCAGGTCTTTTTCAATATCAAATCCATCAGAATACTGCCCATTGAATTCGGTGTAAAATGCGGCAGCGGGCTTTTCACCGGTGATGTATTTTGCAAGTTCTATCGTTTGCTGCATATCCTTCACTACGACCGAAGGCGCATTGACAGCAGCATGTGAAAACGTAGCCCTTGTCTCTTCGTGGTTGGGCTTGCCATGTATCACAACACTATAATTTTTGCGCGCAATGGCCTCGCTGCGGTTCCATACTTTTTCAACAAAGGGGCAGGTAGTATTGTATTGCTCTACCAGGATGCCGGTTTGCCGCAGCCTGTTTTCAATATCCAGCGTAGTACCAAATGCCGGGATGATCACGATATCATCCGCCGAAAGTTCATCAAATGAAATGAGTTGACGGCCACCGGTGTCCTGCAGGAAACGGACACCAGAAGCGAGCAGGTCAGCATTCACCTGCGGGTTATGGATCATTTCACTAAGCAGAAAGATCCTTTTACCCGGGTTTTCAGCAACCGTGCGAAAAGCGATCTCGATGGCATTTTCGACGCCATAGCAAAACCCAAAATGACGGGCCAGGTAAATATGCAGCGGACCAAAATCGAGCAGGGTAGGCGAGAAGTCCTTTTTCATCCGGTCGGCCTCCTTGCGTTTCTGCTTGATCGCGGTGATCAAAGGGCTGCGATAAATAATTGGTACGTCAAAGCTTTTCATGCAGGTCCATTATTGTTGCCGGGGTTTATTATGTCCCGAAATTGGCCCGCAAGTTACCGATTTTAATGCGCAAGACAGCCTTTTAATAGTTAAATACAAAGCATTTGGAACAATGAAAAACCTCTTCCCGTCTTCCCTGCTTCCCGGCAAATCGGTTGCGGTGTCTAAGTCAGCTCCATGCTGGTTAGGGAATTAGTTCTTATTTTCACCAAAACAGGATCCATGAAGAAATTGTTTTTTTCCCTGTCGGCTATCATGCTGGTAGCAGGCTGTAACAGTGATTCTAAAGAAAAAAGCGCTATGAAAAAATCCAAATCTGTTGACTGGGCTCACTATACAAATATCTATGAAGTAAATATCCGCCAATATACACCTGAGGGCACTTTCAATGCTTTTGCTCCGCATATGGAACGACTGAAGGATATGGGTGTGCACACGCTTTGGTTTATGCCCATTACTCCGATCGCGCAAAAGAATAAAAAGGGCACACTGGGCAGCCCATACGCCTGCTCCGACTATACCTCCATCAATCCCGAATATGGAACCCTCGATGATTTTAAAAACCTGGTAAAACAGGCCCACCAGCTTGGACTGAAAGTGATCATTGACTGGGTGGCCAATCATACAGGATGGGATCATGTCTGGACGGTGGAACACCCGGATTATTATTTAAAAGACCCGTCGACGAATGATTTTAAAATCGCCAGCGGGATGGATGATATCATTGAACTGGATTACCACAATCCTGAATTGCGTAATGCCATGATCGAAGCCATGCAGTTTTGGATCAAGGAAGCGGATATCGATGGTTTCCGTTGCGACCTGGCAGCCTGGGTTGAAGTTGATTTCTGGCAGGAAGCCCGTCCTCGTGTTGATTCCGTCAAGCACCTTTTATGGCTGGGTGAATTTGATGAACTTGAGAATCCTGATTATGGCGAAGTATTCGACGCCAGCTATACCTGGACCTGGATGCATAAGTCAAAAGATTTTTACCAGCAACAGCTACCGATCTCCGTCCTGGATAGCCTCCTCGAACGTTATAGTAATATCGGCGACGGCTCTATGCGTGCCTGGTTTACTAGCAATCATGACGAGAACAGCTGGAACGGTACCGAATACGATAAATACGGGAAAATGGCTCCGGCCCTGGCCGTATTCAGCGCTACCTGGAATGGTGTACCACTGTTATACAGCGGGCAGGAACTACCCAACCGGAAAAAACTGGAGTTTTTTGAAAAAGATCCTATTGCCTGGACGGGCCAAAATGAACTGCATGACTTTTACAAAACGCTACTGACTTTGCACAGGGAAAACCCGGCTCTCAGAGGCGGAGACCCGGCTGTAAAGACCTACCGTCTGCAAACAACACATAATGGACATGTATTGGCTTACCTGCGCCGGAACGGAAATCACGAAGTGCTGGTCGTGTTGAATCTTTCAACTACTGATCCCCTGAACATCGAAATAACCGATCCACACCTCAGCGGGAAATTTAAAGATGCTTTTACCGGTGCGGAAACAGATTTTTCGTCCGGTAAAAAAATGCAGTTGAAAGAATGGGAATACAGGGTGTTTGTTAAATAAGCGGCTGAATAGATAGGTGAAAATCTACTTGTATTAACGAAGTACAATTGGATTAATTCAATTGCATGTCAAAAACGATTTCTTTTCCCAGGTATTTTCTGTCTACAACAGCCATCGAGAAAACAAAGCCGACATCACCGCCGACTCCATCAGACATATCCATCTTAAAAACAAGGTTATTGTCACATGTAAACAGGGTTAGGATGTCCATAAAGGTTTTGCTTTTGTAATAAAATCCAGCCAAAACGAAGTACTTGTTAAAATCAATTGAGCCCGGAAAACTGTTACACTTAATAAGCTTCTGAAAGGATGTCTGGTTCTTAATGATAATGCCAAACGCATTTCCTGAACCGATGGGGAGATCAAAGTTTTGAATCTGGGGTAAGCAGGCTCCGTTGGCAATTTCGTTAGTATACAATGTCGTAACTAATTCCGGGGCGCTGCCTGCACACTCAAACGGTGGTAATCCTTCTGATACTTCTACAATAACTGCCTCATTTATTTCCTCTTCCTCATGCGTTGTATCTTTTTTCTGACAGCCGGTAATCAACACGCTGAAGAGAAGAAAAACTGCAAAATTTGTAGGAAAATTTTTCGTCATAAGGCAGTTGCTTTTGCTACTGAGATAAGCCTTGACAATATACCAAGTTTAAAATTGAATTCAAATAGAAGCTGTTCTGAACGATGTTGAATATTGTTGAAAGTGGTTGAATGTGGTTGAATGTAGTTTAAAGCTCGCAGCTCGTCGCTCGGGGCTCGGAGCTGATTCCTCGCAGCTCGTCGCTCGGTGCTCGCAGCTGATTCCTCGCAGCTCGTCGCTCGGGGCTCGCAGCTGGTGTCTCGTAGCTTATAAAAAAAGCCCCGGCATTCTACCGGGGCATTATATTTTGAAAGCCTGTTTTTCCAATTACTGGCTATCCAGGTTTAAAGGATAACGGTAAATACCATCATAACCGGGATAGATACCTTCTACCTGCACCGTACCGCCCTGTGTACCCAGCAATCTTCCCAGTGCCTGTACAGAATTTATATCCTGACCGTTGATGCTAAGGATGATAAATCCTTCCTGGATACGTGTGCGGCTCATGGGGCCGTCTTCTTTGATCTTTTTCACCACTACACCACCACTGACTTCATACTGCTCGGCTTTTTTCTTATCAAGCGTTTCCAATTCCGCACCCAGCGATTCACCGATGCTGGAAGCAGAAGCTGTCTCATCATAAGTACCCACCTTAGAGCTTAGTGTAACCATGGCAGACTGCGTCTTCCCATCTCTTTTATAGGTGATTTTCACTTTGTCGCCGGCATTGTAAGAAGCAATAGTGCCCTGCAATTCGGTCCATGAACTAACCGGTACATCATTGATGCCGGTGATGATATCACCACGTTTCAAACCAATGGTAGCTGCTGCGCCGTCTTTGGGAACCGCGCCAATATGTGCGCCGTCGCCGGCTTCAAACTTGGTTTCATCCACCTGAACACCCAGGTAAGGTCTTTTTACATCGCCGAATTTGATCAGGTCATTCACGATCTTTTTTACCAGGTTGACCGGGATCGCAAAGGAATATCCGGCATATGTACCTGTAGGAGCGAGGATGGCGGAGTTGATACCAACCAGTTGTCCGTCGGTAGTAATCAAAGCGCCACCACTATTACCCTGGTTCACCGCCGCATCGGTTTGAATAAATGATTCGATGGGTGTGCGGCTTTGTCTTTGATTGATGCCGATAGACCTGCCCTTTGCACTCACAATACCCGCCGTTACGGTGGTTTCGAGTGTAAGCGGGTAACCCACTGCCAACACCCATTGCGCCAGTTTGAGGTTATCTGAATTGCCATATACCAGGTAAGGGAAACCAGTGCCATCAATCTTCAATACGGCCAGGTCACTGCTTGGGTCTTTCCCGATCACTTTGGCTTTGTACACTTTTTTACTATGGAGCGTAACTGTAATTTCTTCTGCAACGCCAGTACCGCCATCAGAGATCACGTGATTATTGGTCACGATATAGCCATCATCACTGATCAGTACACCACTGCCCGAAGCACGCTGTTCGGGCTGCACCTGTGGGCCAAAATTGAAGAACTGCTCAAACCAGTCTTCTGCGCTATTGCGGCGGCTCCTGGGCAGGTCGTTATTGATCCGCCGGGCCGGGATCTTTGTTTTGATGTGCACCACGGCCGGAACCGCGGCATTCGCTGCCTTGGTAAAATCAATGGCATCGGCAGGTAAGCCTGCAATATTTCCTGTAAACCCTGCATAATTGGCAGGCAGTTTACCGTCAGTTGTCTGAACGAAATTGGCATTCTGTTTTGTCAGCTTTCCATAGGTCCAAACGCTTCCAATGGCTGAAGCGGCGCTAACACCAACAATCAGTAGAAGTTGTTTCCATTTCATATGCGTTTAATATTTTTTTGTTTATCCGAAAAAGTTGCTCTGTTTATAATCCCAAATTACATGCCTTAGGTCTACAAAATAACAAACTGTCATAACAAGTTGTATTACCGCTAATTCAGTTTAACATATCATTTACTAAGGTTTTCGTACTTAATACAAATTTAACCAGTTTTGGGGAGAATAGTTCGCGGGAGCGAGTAGCTTTTGGGCCGGGGAGGCGGGAAGGCGGTAAGAATTTTATGTAGAAGGTATTTTAGCGAAAAGTGGCCGGGGAGACGGGAAGGCGGTAAGAATTTTATGTAGAGGGTATTTTAGCTAAAAGTTGCCGGAGAGTCGGGAAGGCGGTAAGAATTTATGTAGAAGGTATTTTAGCGAAAAGTGGCCGGGGAGACGGGAAGGCGGGGAGGGATTGGATGCCGGAACTCCCGTTCCGGCCAGCTAAACGGAACGGAGTTCCGTTATCCTTGGATCCCGTCGTGTCGTTGTGTGTATTTGGATGGCGGAGTACTGTACCGTCGAGAAAGAACGGAACGGAGTTCCATTATACTTGAACCCTGTCATATCTTGGAGTGTATTTGAATGCCAAAACTCCGTTCCGGCCAGCTAAACGGAACAGAGTTCTGTTGTCCTTTGCCTCCGTCGTTGCGAACTCCCATGGGATAGTTGACAAAATTCTCTCTTCCCATCTTCCCGTCTCCCCGGCCAAACTCCTGCACTATAGGTTAACCAGGAATTGCATCGTATCCACCCCATCCGCATAATCATCCAGCGCAGGATCCTGTGCATGTCCAAATGGAATAAAATCCCTGCCCACGACACATTGTAGTTCCTCACTGCCACTTAATCGCCTGGCGAGTTCATGTTTATCGCTATAAAACTCGTAGTTCAACTGGCTGATGGGTGAAAAACTGGGCGCATCTTCAATAAGCAATATGGATTCATTGCTCATGTAATATTTTTTATTCAGGATATGGAGGGCCAGGTTGTAATCGTAGTTGTTTTTGTATTTATGATGATCTGCAAGGTGATTGTATTTGCGGAACGCGTTCAGCACCGGAACAAAATCATAATTCTCCGGTACATAAAGTTTGGTAACATTACGGCAGCCCAACCCAAAATAGTAATAAACATCATCGGCCAGATGGTCGAGTTCCTCTGTCGTTTCAGTTCCATCCAATACAGCTACCGACGTCCTGTTGCGCCGGATGATATGCGGGTATTTTCCAAAATAATACTCAAAATAACCCGCGGAGTTATTACTGCCTGTAGCGATATACGCATCACAACCCTTTAGCATGTCTGCAAAGCGGATATATTCGTTAACCGCAGTTTCCCACTCACACAACCTATCCGCCAGGTGACGGATCAGCGCGTTGTCTTTTGAAGAAGCTTTAATAACGGCTTTATGCCCCGTAATAAAAACGCAGAGCAGGTCATGAAATCCCACGAGAGGGATATTGCCTGCCATCACAATGCCAATTGTTTTGGGATTGGTATTTTGTTCGGGTACGCGATATGACTGGCACCAGGCGCTGAGTTTATCTTTTTGTAAAAATGAGTGAGCAATATTGTTTACAGATAACTCAATAAATTCGGGGATAAACCAGGGATTCTCCCGGCCGGCTTTTTCCTTTGCCTGTTGCCAATTGGCATCATCAGATATAATATATTCGCCCAGGCGGGCCAATAAATCAATTCTCAGTTGTAAATTCATCTGCAAAGATTAATTTTGTTGGGCAAAATAAGATCACTCATTTAATCAATCATTGATATGGCTATAAAGATCACGGATGAATGTATAAACTGCGGGGCCTGCGAACCTGAATGTCCAAATAACGCGATTTACGAAGGTGGTGTGGAATGGGCGATAGCGGATGGCACTTCAGTAAGAGGTTCGTTTACATTGCTGGACGGCACGGTAGTGGATGCCGATCAGAAAAATGCGCCCATCAGCGTTGACACGTATTATAT
>JAEZRB010000157.1 GCA_023412975.1 Bacteroidota bacterium
CAAAACTACATGGACAAGACCATCAACTTCGCACGGGAACACGGATATGTGGAAACACTGATGGGAAGAAAAAGATGGCTGAGAGATATCAATTCATCCAATTTTACAGTTAGGGGTTTTGCAGAACGAAACGCGATCAACTCACCCATACAGGGCACCGCAGCAGATATGATCAAACTGGCCATGCGAAAAGTGCATGACGCCATGAAAAAAGAAAAGATGCAAAGTAGAATGATTATGCAGGTACACGATGAGCTGGTTTTTGATGCCCTGAAAACGGAGGTCAATGAACTTAAGCCACTAATATTAGAGTGCATGCAACAGGCCCTCCCGCTGCCTTCCGGCGTGCCTGTTATCGCCGAATGTGGAGAAGGTTCCAACTGGCTCGAAGCGCATTAATGAAGAATTGATTTTCTGTTGATTCGGTGTGATATACCCACAATTAGTGTAATTTCTTCATCGGTTTATTTTCCAGATTCGTCCTTAAAGGCTGGCTTGTCGTTGGCCTGGTTTTTTATTTTCCCTAACTTTTATAAAATTTATTATATGAAACGCCTGATCTTAATGCTTGCCGCGATGATGATCGCCGCATCTTTTTCAGCAGTTTCCGCACAGTCGGAAGCAGAGATGAAAGCCTGGATGGACTATATGACACCGGGAGATTTTCACAAAGAAATGGCCAAATGGGACGGAGAATGGAAAGGAGATGTCACCACCTGGATGACATCCGACGCACCTCCTCAAAAAAGTACGCTTTCCTGCGTAAACAAGATGATTCTGGGTGGCCGTTATCAGTCAGCCACACATACAGGTAATTTCGGAGGAATGCCTTTTGAAGGCATCAGCACCACAGGTTATGATAATGCAAGAAAGAAATTTATTTCTACCTGGATGGATAATATGGGCACAGGAATCATGATCCTTGAAGGCAACTGGGATGAGAATACTAAATCACTCAACCTGAAAGGAAAGCAAATCGATCCCGGCACGGGAAAGGAAATGGCCGTGCGGGAAAAATTTACCGTTATCGACGACAATACACAAAAGATGGAAATGTTTGTAACTCCTGAGGGCATGCAGGAATACAAGAACATGGAAATAGTGTTTACACGGAAAAAATAATAGAATATACCGGCGAGTTCAGTCCTTAGCATTGAAAAATAAAGACAGGCTCGCCGGTGTAGTTTTTTGCTATCACGAATTCAATACGTTCTGCAACTCTACATTACTGTTACGCAGGTCGATGCCTCCTTCATACAAACTTTTCATATTGGCCAGGTAAAAAGTCCAGCCGGTTTTACAACCGAGATGCCAATGGTGCATGGATTTTTCATCGGTGGGTATATTGTCCTGGACTAATTCAACGATCGTTTCACCCAGCTCTTCCTTTATCGTGACGCTGCAGTCACCCGCTTTTCCAAAGCTGAACCGAAAGAAATCCTTTCCGTTACAATCCAGGATCACACCTTCTTCAAGCACTTCATCCGGCCAGCCATGCCAGCGCCAGCGATAAGTATCACCTTTATCTACAAATTCATTGATGCCCCGAAGGCTGCCTTCCGCTTTTCGATATTCCGACATGCGGAGAAACCAATACTCTATCCCCTCGCGGGTCGCCCAGCCATGATAGAGTTTTGAAGTAGGCGCTTTTACGTTAATGCGAACTACAAAACGGCTCCAATCATATTTTTCCCCTGACATAAGACATAAAGGTTTTATGGGTCTAACTAAATAGATCAGTTCGAAGGAACATTGTGCAGGCCGATCCGGTTCCCTTCGGTATCGATGATCACCGCCATATATCCATATTCGGGTGAGATCTCTGTCTTGGGTATCATGATTTTTCCGCCTGCAGCTTCCACTTTGTCCAGAACATTCTGAACATCGGGATTTCCGTTAAGGTAGATCAAAGGGCCATCGGTGGCCGTGGGTTTATAAAACTCTTTGTTGTGGCAAAGTGCCCCGCCGATGCCATTCTCCATATCTTCAACCGGGAACATACGCATTTTTATATCGGCCAGATCCAACGGTATGAGTGATATCCCAAAGATCGTTTCATAAAATTTTGTTGCGCGGTCGAGGTCTGTGGTAGGAATTTCAAACCAGCTGATTGCATTTTTCATTTCGATGTTTTTAAAATTAAATTAATAATAATGGGTCGTAGGTTTCATTTAATAATTATCAAAATATTTTCGGATAAATTTTTTCATATCGGATCCACCAAAACGTCACCCCTACGGGGTTCATGTTTCCACGTTCAACGGTTCTACCATAACGTCGTGCCTACGGCACTTTGAATGAGTTCGATCATGAAACGATCCGTTTTTCTTTAGGCCAGGTTAAAAATTATTGATTCCTCATAAAATTCCTATTGAAGTGCCGAGATGAATCATTTTGGGATCATAGCCGCTTGGGGGCGGTGTTTTGGTAGCAACAAACGACCCGTAACGATTTGAGTGCCGTAGGCACGACGTTTTGAAACGGGCATTTAGTTGAGTACGAATTTTATCTAACGCCACATTCCAATGATGGCTCCCATCAGGGTCAGCGCTACTACACTATAAAATCCATTGATAAGTATCAGCCGCCATGATTTCAGTTCGAATAGACTGTGTATGGCGATGGCGCAGAAAGTCCAGATACCCGCCAGGAAGCCGGCAGTAGCGCCCCAGGTTAAATCTGCTCTTACCGCGCAGTCCGTCGGGCAGGACGCGGGAGGATCCGAAAGAAACATGCCCAGGTTGACTGCCATCAGCAGGGAAAAGATCAGGGTCCACCCGAATATTTTTCCTTTATTTCCTTTTTTGATCTCCTCTTCGGTAAAATTATTGTCTTTCATCCAGGCTTTGCCAAAGAGCCCGGGTGAGTACCAAATACCTCCTACTACGAATGATGAAATGCCGGCAACCAAAATGGCCAGCCAGTTGAGTGCTCCGATTTCCATTTTTAAAAATTTAGTTCGTTAATGTGGTTTATCGAATCTATTTTCTAAATTTTACATCGCAATTGCGAAAGGAATGAGGCTGGAAAAACAAGCGATGAAGATGAGAAAAAGGGGTACCACAACATTGAAGAACGGGTATATCAATGATATCGGGTTCCGCCTTATATTGGTGCCGGTCTTTGGTATTGTCATTCCGCTTGTGACAGGCATGACCCTTCCTTATAATTTTTCAAATTGGGAGATCAAGCTCAGCTTTCTTTATACCATTGGAATCGCCGCCGTGATCTGGCAGGGCAATCGCTACCTGCATTATTCCATGCGAAGCTATTTCGACTGGTACAATAAGCCGGTCCAGAAGGTGCTGGTCCTTTTATTTTGTGTGGTATTCTATACCATACCCGTTAGCATTATATTATTAGTAGGCTGGTATAATTTTTTTGGTGGGGGACAGGTGGACTGGAATATCGTCTGGCAATCTACCCTGATCATACTTATTGCCGTAATTTTCATCACACACGTTTATGAAACGGTTTTCCTGGTTAAAGAAACCGAGTCGGAAATGATCCGAAATGAACAGCTTGAACGTACAAGGGCGGAAGCTGAACTGGAGGCACTAAAGAACCAGATCGATCCCCATTTTATTTTCAACTCGCTGAATACACTGAGTCATCTTATTGAGGTAAAACCTGCAAAAGCCAAGTTGTTCAACGATAATATGGCAGATGTGTATCGCTATATCCTGCAAAACAAAGCCCGTAGCCTGGTATTGTTGAAAGAGGAAGTAATTTTCCTGCAGAACTATTTCTCCCTGCTCAAGATTCGGTTTGACGAAGGCGTACAGTTGGACATGGGAATCAAAGAAGACGATATGGATCGTTACCTGGTACCACCAATATCTCTACAGATACTCGCCGAAAACGCAATCAAGCATAATGAATTTTCAGAACATACGCCTTTGGCGATAAAAATATTTCTGTCGAACGATGAATTGACTGTTAGCAATCATATTCGTAAGAAAGCGTTGCGAAAACCTTCTTCGCGTGTGGGACTGCAAAACCTGCAGGAAAGATATAAACTTACAACCGGGAAGGAGATCAGGATTAAGGAAGATGGGAATGAATTTGTGGTGATATTGCCAGTACTGTCTGTTTAGTTGGGTTCGGTCGAAAATGTTTTTAGATTTATTGAGTTGAATAAACCAGATAACCATGACTGCGATCATCATTGAAGATGAAAAGCCCGCTGCGGAGAAATTGCTCAAGGCAATTGAGCGAACAGATCCCGCCTTACAGGTAGCTGCAATACTGGATAGTGTCCAGTCTTCGGTACAATGGCTACAGCAACATCCGGCACCCGACCTGGTGTTTATGGATATTGAACTGGGTGATGGACTATCCTTCGGGATTTTTGAAAGAGTTAAGTTCAACAGCCCGGTGATATTTTGTACCGCCTATGATGAATACTGGCAGGAAGCCTTTGAACATAATAGCATTGACTACCTTTTAAAGCCTGTGAAACAGGAAAAGCTGGAGACGGCACTGAATAAATATGATAAATTAAAACAACATTTTGCTTCCAATTTCCAGCAGTTGCGGCAATGGCACCGTCATCCTTCAGAGATGGTTTTCAAAAAGAGATTTTTGGTGAAAAGAGGTCTCGACTATATCAGCATAAAAGCGGATGATATTTCTTATTTCTATGCCGCGCACAAACTGGTGTGTATGGTTGATAACCGTAACCAGAAATTCATCCTTGATCAATCCCTGGCAGAAATAGAGAAGCAGGTAGACCCCTCGCAATTTTATCGTGTCAATCGAAAGTACCTGGTTCACCAGAACGCGATAAAGAAAATAAAATCATACCCAAAAAGTAAACTTCTGCTGGAACTGGAGCCTGCCATCAGTGATGAGATCATTATCAGCCAGGAGAACGTAACCGCATTTAAGGACTGGATGGGACAATAAAAAAAGCCCGGCACCTTGTTTACACTGGTTACCGGGCGGGATTAACTACCATTAACCCAAACTCTTATTGACCACCACCTCCACCGCGGCGGGGCATCATTGAAGGTTCAATTTCGTCTTTCCATTTTTTGAATTGCTCTTCGGTCAGTATTGTTTTCAATTCTTTATCACGCGCATCAATGGCAGGTTGCATTTTTTCGCGCATGGCCTGGAAATCGGGACGTTCATTACCATTTCTCATTTCCTGCCTGATCTTATCCTGCTGCCGGTAATAGTTGGCAAAAGTTGAATCCAGTTTTACCATTTTCTCCGCATCCAGTTTAAAAGCAGTTTCTATTTTTTCATGAACAGCTTTCACACGCTCTTCAACCGTGCGGCGTGGGCCACCCTGCGCTCCTGCTATTAAAGCAGTAAATAGGAAAGCGATAATAAAACCAAACTTTTGTTTCATATTGATGATTGTATTAGGCTTGCCTTTTGATTATTTTTTTTCGGATTCCGCCTGTTTCGGCGACTTACCCATTTTTCGGAAGGTTCGCAGGATCAGGGAATCGTATTTCGGTTCTTGCTCAGCTGTGCAAAGCGATCTCACTTTTCTGAAGTAGCTAAAGGTTTGCAGATCCAGTGCTTTTTGCTTTTGCGCAATGGCATCCGTTACCTGTTTTACCAGGGAATCAGCGTCCGGGTGACCAAGTAGCTGGAACATACTTTCTTTCGTTTTCCGCATATCATCATACATGGGCTTGATGGTCTGACGCTGTTCTTCCTTCAGTTCTTTATATTTTGCTACCTGATCGTCTGTAAATCCTACGTCATTCTTTAACATCTCTCCGATCCCTGGCCGCTCATTTTTAACACCTGCTGTGCTGTGCTTACCCGGTTTTTGACTGAGGAAGAACGCAAGCAGGGCAATATTGGTGAGCAAAAGAACACCTATGATGATCAATAAATTTTTATTCCTGGGATTACTCATGGTTGTACTAGATTTTCATACTCAAAACTACTGCTGCTGGCCATCAGCGACTCACTGTCAATTCCCTGTTCAGTAATGACAATATCAGCTTCCTTTTCTTCTTTTAGTAGCAGCACGCCATTCAACACTAGTATCAGGCACAGACCCGCGATGGCCACGGTGGGCCGGGCGAGGAACGAACTAATTGAACCCCAGACAGACTTATCTTCGTCCCTGCTGAGTCTTTTCATGATCCGGGCATACAACCAAGGCTGCGGCTCAGCTCTTTGTACGCCGTCGAGGCTATTTAGCGCCCGCTCGATCTTTTGGTTTATGTCATTGCCTGGTTTCATACACATATGATTTGACGTTGTCCTGAAAAAAAACTTTTGCTATGCCTGGTCCCGGTAATAATCTTCCAGTTTCTTCCTCAAATTGGTTTTAGCCCTGTGCATCAGGGATTCAACCGAAGAAACAGTGGTCTTCATCACTTCACTTACTTCCTGGTAACTGAGGCCCTCTAACTTGTGGAGGGTGAATGCTATCCGTTGGTTTTCAGGCAATTGCCCGATAACGTTAAAAAGCGCAGCCGCATCCTCTTTTTTATCCAAAACCACACCCGGGTGATTAAAATCTGGTGGATTTACGATGACCTCGCTTCCTTCACCAAAAAGACTGCGAACAAAAGCAAAGCGTTTTTTACGCTTTTTTCTCCGCTCATGGTCCAAAGATTTGGTGACCGTGATCCGGTAAAGCCAGGTCGAAAACTTTGAGTCGCCTTTAAAAGAACTGATCGATTGATACACCTGCACAAATACTTCCTGCGTTATGTCTTCCGCATCTTGGGCGTTTTGTACAATACCAATGGCGGTGTTGTACACCATATTTTGCCATGTCTCCACAATAGTCTTGAACGCAGACTCATCCCCTTGCTTTAGCTGTTCTATAAGTGTCCACTCGTTCATTCATTCCCGTAATATGGTTACAACGATATTACGGAAAAAATCACTGCGGACGGCCGCCTCCTCTGCCATTGGAAGCATTCGTACGTCCACTGCCGAAGTTCTTGAGGCTGTAAGTAAAGGTCAGCATGAAATATTGCTGCAATACCCGGCTTTGGGAATCTTCAATATGTGTCGCTGTTACTTCCCGGCTGATACTCTGGTTTTGTTTCAACAGGTCAAATACAGAAAGCTTGAGCTCGGCGACCTTGTTCTTCAAAAACTTCTTTCCAAACGCGGCATTCCATAACCAATAGTTTTGGTTAAAACCATCTGACATTCCTGTATAGGTTTGGTTGGAAACATCATTCTGCAGGAACCAGCCGGTTTTTGTCAGGAAATTGGTCTGAAGGTTGGCCGCCTGGTTCACATATCTGTTATTATTATTTTGAACCGTGCTTTTTGCATTGTTGAAATTGACACTATAAGACAGATTAAAATCTACGTATTCGCTAACGTTGCTGGCGAGACCGATTCTACCAGAATAGACATAATTATTGGTAGTCGATACTACATTATTTATAATACCTGGCAGTTTTGAATATTCAAACCCGGTGCTCAGGTTAAGATTTGATTTCAGGAACTGAACCGGCTGGCTAAATGTAAAAAAGGAACGAAGACTCTTATAACCATCCAGGTTGACCGGTTTGCTGAGTTGTGAACCTCTTTTCAAAACAATATCAGGATTACCTGCCTGTATCACTGAATCCGCGCTTGCGATATATGTCGCGTTGGTGATATAGTTTTCCTGTGCCTGCAAAAAGACGTTGGCAAAAAAGCTCTGACCTTTTTGAGTATTGGTAAAAGTATAACGGCCGGAAAGCATATGGTTGTAGGACTGTTTCAGCAAAGGGTTGCCCATGCTCATCCGTAGCTGGTTGTTTTGGTTAACGACGTCCTGCAACTGGGTCACACTTGGGAAATTGGTGCTGGCGCGATAAAATATTCTCATGGTGCTTCGCGGCGCCAGTTTCTTACTCCACATCAGGTTGGGCAACACATTTGTGAATTGCTGATCAACATTCGACAGGGTTGGGAAAGTTCTTTCGCTTTCAAGCCTCGAATGCTGCAGGTTTACTCCGACAGCAAACTGGTTGTCTCTTGAATTTCCCAGTCGATAGGTTAAGCCACCATTATGTGTGGTAGTGGTATTGTCAAACTGGTTGGACAATGTCGGCACAAACTCCGAATACTTTCCTCCGAATTCTTCATAAAGAAATGCCTGTTGATCTGCTTTGTTGTTGGAAAATGAAGGAGTATAGTTTATCTGCAACTGGCTTTTTTGACTCAGTGGCTCGGTATAAACGAAATTAGCAGATACATTATAACCATTAGTAGGATTATCGGTAAACTGGTTCTGCAGTGAGTCGAAGATTCCGTTGCCTTCGAAGAAACGATATTGCGACAAAGAATACGTTTCACCATGGTTTTTATTGAAAGTGGTATTCAGGTTGACGGAAAATGTACGGCCTCTTTTTGGAAAAGAATGGCGATACAGCACATTATTCCTCAGGTTGTATCCATTGCGCAGTACGTTACGATCACTGTTTGATGTATTGGTTGTATCAGTCGTGCCATACAATGAACTTTCTATCGATTCAGATATAGACCTGTTTCTTTGGAAATTCAGGCTGGGGCTTACAATAATCGAATTACTGGAATCGATACGGTATTCCAGGCGCATATTTATACGGTGGTTGTAATTAGTACTTGCCGAGCGACTGGATTGGTTATTAAAGAAGTTTTCACCAATCGTTTCTGTACGCGATGAGCTCTCGTTTACGTTGTTGCTGTTATTAAAGAAATAGCTTCCCGTTACGTCCAACTTCTTACCCCATTTATCTGAGTAGTTAAGACCGATAGCATTTGTTTTACTAATACCGCTTTGTTGTCCTACCTGGAAATTTTCACCTCCACCAAAACCACCAAAGCCTCCGCCGCCGCGGCCACCCCTGGGTCCACCACCACCACGGCCACCGAAATTACCTCCGCGTCCGCCACCACTACTTGTAACGCCCAACAGGTCCTGTGAACCGAAATTCTGTTGGTTGATATTGTTAAAATTACCGACAATGGAAAGCCGGCGATCGCCATCAAATGTGCTTACATTTCCGCCGGCCATATACCGACCCTCTGTACCCGCACCAGCATACACGCGGCCAAACTGGCCATTCTTGATACCGGATTTTGTAACGATGTTTAATGCCTTCACAGAATTACCGTCATCCACACCTGTAAACTGGGCCTGGTCGCTCAGGCGATCAAAAACCTGTATTTTATCTACAACATCAGAAGGAAGATTACGTAAGGCGGCTGATGCGTCATCACCAAAGAAATCTTTTCCGTCGATCGTTACTTTTCTTACCTGCTCGCCCTGTGCAGTAACCGTACCATCACGATCAACCGTAATGCCTGGCATTTTTTTGATAAGGTCTTCGGTGCTCGCGTCGGGGTTTACTTTAAACTGGCTGGCGCTGAATTGCGTAGTATCGCCTTTTTGAATAACCGGTGCAGCTTTGGCCAATACCGTAACGCCACCCAACTGCAACAAAGCCTTTGGAACAGAAAGTGTTTTCAGATCCGCATTGGGTATAGAATCACTAAGTGTTACCACCTGGCGAAATTCATCGTAGCCGATAAAACTGACTGAGAGATAATAGCTTCCCATCGAAAGGCCTGTAAATTGAAAGGCCCCGTCTTTGTCGGAAACTGTATTTTTAATTGATAATGAATCTTTTACATCCACAAGGCTCAGGGTGGCACCTGAGAGGGGTTTTTGATCGGTTGCATCGGCCAGTTTTCCTTTTATGCTCTGGGCCTGCACAAGTCCTGAAATAATCAACGATAAGGTTAATAGCGTAAATCTGGTCATAAATTAATAGTTACAGTTCATTGGACGTTGTTCATTGGATAAACCTTCGTAGGTGGGATTGGCCACGAATGGCCGAATAAGCCACAGGTTGCACGGATTTCACTGATTGGTTCTGCCTGCGGCAGGTGTAGCCATGAATTAGCCACGAATTACACGAATCATACTAATTAGCCACAGATTGCACGGATTTCACTGATTGGTTCTTCCCGCGGCAGGTGAAGCCATGAATTAGCCACGAATTACACGAATCATACTAATTAGCCACAGATTGCACGGATTACACTGATGATGTTTCTCTGTGGCGTTCGTGAAAATCTTTGTGCATTCCGTGACCTAAAGCCACGAATAGCACGAATCACACTAATTGGGCTTATCCGATGTGTAGACTACTACTATACCAAGGAGTTTATCGTATAATCTATAACCATATTCGCGTGATTCGTGTAATTCGTGGCTCCCTTAAAACTTTGGTTTAATTTTAAGAAAACAAAAGCCATGAAAATTTTGACTTACCTGGTGGTAATCTTTGCAGGCTTTTTAACTGCTTGCAATAATTCAGCTGACACAAAAAATAATGAAGTGGATACTACTGCTAAGGCGCCAGTGGTGGACTCATTTGCCATGGGATTAACCGGTGTTTATCACGGTTACCTGCCATGCGCCGATTGCCCTGGCATCACTACGTTTTTATTGCTCAGTGAGGGTATGAACTACAGACTCGAAGAAACTTATAACAAAGGCAATGATAGCATCATTGTGACAACTGGTAATTGGAAAACTGAAAATGGAAAAATAATCCTTACATCAAATAATGAAGTAAAGAATAGTTACCTGCCGGAGAACGATAAAATTGTGCAACTTGACCACCAGGGTAATCGCATTAGCGGCAACCTGGGTGATAAGTATGTGTTGACCCGCCAGCCCCGGGCAGATAGTAAACACCTAAAGGAGAAAATCGATGCAGGTATCGACTTCGTGGCCAACGGTAACGAGCCATTCTGGAGCCTCGAGATTGACAAGGGTAAAAATTTCATATTTAACAGGCCGGGTTTGGAACAACCTGATACCATGTCTTATGTTGAACCCGGGGTCCTCAACGAAACACGGGAATACCATTTACAGGAAGGATCCAAAAAACTTGATCTTAAAATAACGCCGCGTTTCTGCAGTGACGGCATGAGTGATTTTGTATACGAGTACAAGGTGGAAATGGAGTATAATAAGAAAAAATATAGCGGTTGTGGCCGTTTGCTGGGCGAGTTATAATAATGGCCCGTATTTTGATTTTTCAGGTTATCTTGCACCTCCTTAAATAGTAGTAACGACTATGGAATACAGTAAAATTGTTGCGGTAACGGGTATGCCCGGTTTGTTTGAATTGGTAAATAGTAAAAGCGATGGCGCCATTGTGCGTTCGCTGGATGACAATAGCACGAAGTTCGCCTCATCACGCATCCACAATTTTTCACACCTGGAAAGCATTGAAGTATATACGACCGGTGATAATGTAAACCTGGTGGAAGTTTTCCAAGCTATGGAGAAAGCGGGTGGTTCCCTGCCCGATGGAAAGGATGCCGGCATATTGCGAAAATATTTTGAGAAAACATATCCCGAACTGGATTTCGAACGTGTGTATAGCAGCGATCTCAAGAAGATGGTGAAATGGTTCGAGATATTGAAGAATAAAAATATCGAGATCAAACTGACAGAACTTCCAGAAGAGGAAGAAGAAGAAGAAAAAGAAGTGGAGGAACCAAAAGTAGCGGCTAAGGAAGTAAAGGAAGAAAAACCCGCAAAAAAAGCAGCACCGAAAAAAGCAACGGAAGAGAAAGCGGCGGCCCCGAAAGCAGAGAAGAAGGCAACAAAGACAGAAGCAGCCGCCAAGTCTGAAAAAGCTGCGCCAAAAAAGAAAGCGGCAACAAAGAAAGCAACTGAGAAGAAAGCAGCTGCACCCAAGAAGAAGTCAGCACCGAAGAAAAAATAATTTTATTGATTTCTTAACCAGGCTACCCCGGATCGACCAGGGTAGCTTTTATATTTTTGAAGGCGTATGGATACCATGGAATACAACGCGGAAATTGAAAAACTTCCAAGACATTTTTTGCCGGCTGATTTTAAGATCGAGAATTGGGAATCGCTGGAACCCTATTTTAAAGAATTGTCTGAAAGAGAGATTGGTTCCGGTGCGCAGTTGGAGCAATGGCTCAAAGATGTAAACGAACTGGAAGCAGCGATCAGTGAAGATGCCTGCTGGCGCCAGATAAAAATGACCTGTGATACGGAGAATAAAGAACTGGAAGCGGCCTTCAATTTCTTTATGATGGAGATCCAGCCCAAGATCCAGCCCTATGCGGACCAGTTAAATAAGAAGTTCATCGCTTCTCCCTTTGCAAATGATCTCGACAAGGAGAAGTTTTTTACATACCTGCGGAACGTGAAAAAGAATATCGACCTGTTTCGCGAAGCCAATATTCCCTTGCAGGCAGAGATGAATGTGGAAGCACAGCGCTTTGGTATGATTGCTGGAAAAATGTCGGTTGAAGTAAACGGGCAGGAATATACACTGCAACAGGCCGCGAGATTCCTCGAAGATCCAAACCGGCAATTGCGCGAAGAAGTTTACCGAAAAATAAACGACAGGCGTTTGAAGGATAAAGAGGATCTTGATGATCTGTACACGGCTTTATTGATAAAAAGACACCAGATCGCATTGAACGCCGGCTTTGAGAATTATCGCGACTACCGTTTTGTCGAACTTGGTCGGTTTGATTATACAAAAGAAGACTGCTACCAGTTTCACGAAGCTGTAAAACTTCATGTAATGCCCCTGGTAGACCAGATCTACCTGGCAAAAAAGAAAAAACTGGGCCTCGATACCTTGCGCCCTTGGGATATTGATGCCGAGCCGGCCGGTACTCAGCCACTTCGTCCCTTTAAAACCGGCGATGAATTAATTCAAAAAACAATAAGCTGTTTTAACCAGCTAAAACCATTTTTTGGAGACTGCCTGCAAAAGATGAAGAGCATGGGACACCTCGATCTCGAGAGCCGCAAAGGCAAGGCGCCGGGTGGTTATAATTGCCCGCTAGCGGAAACAGGAGCGCCATTTATATTTATGAATGCTGCTGGTCAGCTGGATGATGTAACGACCATGGTGCATGAGGGTGGTCATGCCATTCATTCTTTCCTGGCGCATGATCTCGAGTTGCATAATTTCAAGGAGTATCCTACCGAAATTGCAGAAGTAGCGAGTATGAGCATGGAACTGTTTAGTATGAATCACTGGCAGGTGTTTTTTGAAAACGATGAAGAGCTTATTCGCGCCAAAGAACAACAACTGGAAAGGGTGATCACCATATTCCCCTGGATCGCGACGATTGACAAGTTTCAACACTGGGTGTACGAGAATCCAACCCATACCCATGAGGAGCGCGGCCAGAAATGGTTGGAGATTCTTGGGGAGTTTTCTTCTTCACATATCGATTTTAGCGGCCTGGAAGAATACCGGCGTTTTGCCTGGCAGCGGCAACTTCACCTTTATGAAGTTCCGTTTTATTATATCGAGTATGGTATTGCACAGCTAGGCGCGATAGGGTTGTGGCAGCAGTACAAAAAAGATCCGGAGCAGGCGCTGCAAAATTATATGAAGGCGCTTGACCTGGGGGGCACCCGCACTTTACCGCAATTATTCAGTGCTGCAGGTTTAGAATTTGACTTTTCGCCAGCATATATCAGCGGCTTGATGGGGTTTGTAAAGAAGGAATTGGATGATGTTCAGGGGAAAATCTGAAAAATACCATTAATGTGGTATGCCTGAAATTCGGAAATATCAAATACTCATATTACATTTGGATTCGAATTTAACAAACGCACTATAAAATAGCTACTAATCAGAGCCTTAACCTAAGTCCCCGTGTTTCTACACGGGGGCTTTTTTTATAATTTATAACTAACCGGTATTGCAGGTTTTGCAGACACCTTCCACCACCACTTCAATATGCCTGGAAGTATAGCCTTCTGGCAGTTTTACACCCGGTGTTACAATATCGTCGAGGCAATAAGTGTTGTTGCAAATCGAACATACAAAGTGGATATGATGATCATGGTGATGACCCGCCTCGCAGTCATCTTTACAAAGGGCATAACGGACCGAATTGTCCGCCGTGGGGATGGTATGAATGATGCCTTTTTCTACAAAGGTCTGCAAGGTGCGGTAAACAGTCACCCTATCGAATTTTTCACCTGCCTTTTTTTCAATATCGCCATGTGCCAGGGCTCCGGGCTGCTCGAGGAACAGGTGGAGTATCTTTTCACGGCTGGCCGTAACACTAAGCTGGTTACGTTTCAATATGTCTTTGATACCTGCTGTCATAGTTAGAGCTTTAGCATTCTTTCAATCTCTTTGATCATGGCATTGATCTCTCTTTCCTTCAATCCATCATATACTTTTTTCACTTCACCATTTTGATTGACCAGCGCCCAGAACTGCGTATGCAAAAAATCGTCTTCGATGCTTTTCAGGTTATTGGCCGGGTCATCGATGGTATAACTAAGCCGGGCGGTTTTATAAAGACTGTCTTTACGCCCCGTAAGGAAGATCCACTGATTGGTATTGACGCCCAGGGAATCAGCATACCGCCTCAAAACAGGCACCGAATCTCTTTCGGGGTCCGAGGTATGAGAAAGGATCAAAAAGCCATCCTGGCCGCTAAACCGGTCATATACTCTTTTCAGGTTTGTATTCATGGTCGGGCAGATACCAGGGCAGGTGGTAAAAAAGTATTCTGCCACGTAAACTTTGCCTTTTACATCATCCTGGCTAACGAGTTTCCCGTCCTGGTTGACAAATGAAAAAGGCTGCACGGCTGAAATAGTGTCCTTTCTTTTGATCCATGGCCGCACGATCAGGTAAAAAATAGCTGTTAGTCCGACAAAAAAAACGCTGTAAATCAATACCTTCTTTGACATAATCCGTTTATTAAACTGCAAAGTTAACCCGGATTACAAGATTAAATGATGAGCAAGATTAGCGTCAAACTTTTTCATTCAATTTGGTCAAAACCGGATTACGTTAGATTTTGCAACAATGTTGCTTTTTCCTATTTTTGCCCACTTATGAAGTTAAGGATCAACTGGGATGCATTGGGAATTACAACATCGGTGGCCTGCGCTATTCATTGCGCTGTTTTGCCATTGTTTTTTTCGGTTTTACCGCTATTTGGCGTGAACATCATCCATAACCTCGCTTTTGAAACCGGGATGATCCTGCTGGCCCTGGGCATCGGTATTTACTCACTCTATCATGGTTTCCGCCGACATCATCACAACAAGATGCCCTTGTTTTTGTTCATCGTGGGTATCGTGTTATTGGTGCTCCGCCTATATCTTGTCCACTACGAAACCTGGTTGCTGATACCGGCTGTTGTTCTCATTGTGTGGGCACATTTTATGAACTATCGTTTTTGCCGCGTACATAATCATGCCCACGCGGATGATTGCAACCACTGATCCTCGTTTTAATAAATGAATTACTTTCATAAAGAATTGACAACTTATGAAAGTATATATCCTCTCTCTTTTGCTGCTTAGTTCAGCCTCAGCCTTTGCACAAACAACTGATGAAGTGTCAATCCGGAAACTATTATCCGAGCAGACGGAATCATGGAATCGTGGCGACCTGGAAGGTTTTATGAAAGCATACTGGAAAAGCGACTCGCTGATGTTCATCGGTAAAAGCGGTGTGACATATGGATGGAATAATACGCTTAATAATTATAAAAAAGGTTACCCCGATACTACGGCAATGGGTAAGTTATCTTTTGACATTATCTCCGTGAAGCCATTGTCAGAAAAGTATTACCAGGTAGTTGGTAAATGGCACCTGAAAAGAACAATAGGTGACCTAAGCGGGCACTATACTTTATTGATGGAAAAGATCAATGGTGTTTGGGTAATCATCTCCGACCACAGCAGTTAGAGAGAAGCCACAGATTACACGGATTACACTGATTATGACTGCCTGCGGCAGGGGAGGTGGCCACGAATTGCACGAATCACACGAAAGGGGCCACAGATTACACAGATTTTTACTGATTGTATTACTTCGTGTTCTTTGTGCAAACCTTCGTTTACTCCTTGTCCTAAAAGAATTTGGGGTTATAACAAATTCTGACTGCCTGCGGCAGGGGAGGTGGCCACGAATTGCACGAATCACACGAAAAGGGCCACAGATTACACAGATTTTTACTGATTGTATTACTTCGTGTTCTTTGTGCAAACCTTCGTGTACTCCGTGTCCTAAAAGAATTTGAGGTTATAACAAATTCTGACTGCCTTCGGCAGGGGAGGTGGCCACGAATTACACGAATCACACGAAAGGGGCCACAGATTACACAGATTTTCACTGATTATTTCTCTGTGACCTTCGGGTAATACTCGGTGGATTCCGTGTCCAGAGGTTCTATGGGATTAGTAGGCTACGGAATTGGAGGGAGTCGCCGTTAAATACGTTGAAGTCTACTTTGGAAATAATGCCATTTACATTTCCGCCGTCATTGTGTTGCCAGAATATCCAATCACGCCCGATCCTTGGCTTTTCCTGCTCATAGTAATGTGCAGCCCACAGGGGATAAGAGTCAAAATCGCTCCCCAGGTTTTGATTGTAGAAATCGACATTGGTATAAATGATCGGCTTCACCTTGTAGTGCGCTTCGATAATATCCAGCCATTTTTTCGCTTCCTTTCTAAGCTGTGCTTTCGATACACCATTGCGTTGTTCAATATCCAATACCGGCGGAAGGTCGCCTGGCTCCAGGTCAACACGCCGGATAAAATTTTCAGCCTGCATTCTGCCATCACGACTGGCAATAAAAAAATGATAAGCTCCCCGCGTGATCCCGTTATCCTTTGATTTTCTCCAGTTGCGCCGGAACTGCGGATCAACATTGTTAATTCCTTCCGTTGCTTTGATAAAGGCGAAACTTAGCCTGATCCTGTCCACCTTCATGGCTTTTACTTCCTCCCATGCCACCACGCTTTGGTAACGAGAAACATCGATGCCATGAATGGCGTATTCGTTTGGAATGCCTATGCCGAATTCAGGATATCGCGTAAACTTAGAGGCCCGGTATTTCAACCATTTTGGAATAAACAGCACGCCGGCGATGATCAGCAAGGCTGCAAGCGTCAATCCAAGGATCCATTGGGAGGTTTTGTTTTTTCGGCGCGGCGACATGAAGGGTGGTCTGCTGTAATGGTTTACGCAAATATAAACGCCATCGATCGGTTTAAATTGTTAATTCAGCCGTTAATAGACATGCCTGCTATTACCACTATGATGAAATTAAGTTGGATAAAATGAGTAAAATTTTGACGTAGTAATAACGTATGGTAAACCTAGGAATGCCCAGGCTCAAACTACAAAATCCTTAGTTACGTATATAACGTACAAAGAAGTTGCTGTTGAAACTTTCGGCAGCGGCGAGTTGTTGCTCAATGTTTGGGAGACGGGTAATATTGACCAGTCCTTTCATACCTACATAGTCCCGGGCAGAACTGTAAGGGTAATCAGCAGCAGTGTCTACAAAGCGATCTCTTACCGGGTTTTCATGAATAAATGAAAAATGTTCCAGTAATGAATCCGTTTTTCTCAGGTCAATAAACTGCAGGTTGCAGGAATTTTGCCATACATGATATTTTTTCTTCAGACCCAACAGGTTGCTTACACTTTCAAACCTCTTTAACATCCATTCCTTTCGTACCTCGGGCTCGGTATCAATGGCTTCGAGTATTTTATTTGTAGTAAAGGCCTTGAATTCTTTCTCAATTTCACTGACCACATAGCCATCTTTTGCCTGTACCAGCAAATGAAGATGGTTGGTCATCAGGCACCAGGAATGTACCATGAGTCCTTTATTGTCAATAAAATGATTAAGGGTGTGCACGATCACTTGTTTGTACACGGGGCGAATAAATACATCTACCCAGTCAACGGTGTTAAAGGTTATAAAATAACCGGCGTATTTGCCTTGTAAATGTTTATCGCTGCCCATAATTCATTTTTTTACAGTCTCTTTCGAAACTTCGGCTTTCCCATACCAAATGCTGTTCCAATTGTGGAAAATTGTGTATAAAAATGAAACTGTTTAGTAAATGGCCGGTATTTCTGGACCTTTTTCATTTTTAGCGACGATAAAATGGTTTAGTAACTCATGTCGACACTCGTCGACCTCCAGCCTTTTTCCGGCTTTTCCGGCTTTGTGCAGGTCTAAATTCAAAATTTCAGGGGTTTTCGGCCAGTAGTTTTACTGCAAAGTTGATAAGGCAGAAGTGCCCATAGGTAAATTATACCGGAATGAGGTGATGAAGGTACTGGGTTGAACTTAGTTAGCGAATTGCTTCAATATCCTTTGCAGGTCTTTATCTTTTCCCAGTGTCTTTCTAAAGCTATCGTAAAAAGAATCGTTTATGCTGATATAATGGGACGCATATTTTGCTTCACTCCATCCTTCTTTAATAGATTCCAGGACCTGTTTATTTTCTACATGCAATGACTGTAAAGCCTTCACAATTTCTGAACGGGTTGAATCGTGAAGGCCATTGTGTAATAATACCGGGCCCAGGGGTATTTCAGGAGAACGCCAGATTAATTTCAGTTTCGCCGCCATCGCGGGGTCACGTGTTATTTTTTCATATTCGGTAAAACCCATAGCCGAGATATCGGCCTCCTGGTTTACAATAGACTGGATCGCCAGGGTATGATTGCCTGCGTATCCAACGGATTTGAAATCGTTCTCACAATCCGCCAGGCCTATATTACTGAATGCAAGACGTGGTACCAGGTTGCCCGAAGTTGAGCCTGTCGCCACCAGCATCAATTTAGACTTGCTGGCGGTTTTACCTACATCCTCCAGATTTTTTAAAGTTGATCCGGCCGGGGTGATAATAGCGGTCTTATAATTATCTACCGCATCACTTCTTACCGCCAGGGTATAGCCGGGAATCATGGGATAATTTTTTTCCGAGGTTTCAAGCAGGAAATATCCAAAGGTGTTGATAAAAGCGATATCCACTTCATTGTTCTGAATGCCGGCGATCATATCATGGATAGTGGGATAACTTTTTACCTCTGTATCCATCCCGTGTTTTGCCTTTAAAAGATCGGCAAAGGGTTGAATATTTTTAATCCTGTTATTATCCGCATATTGATAAGTAGCAATTCTTAAGGTTTGTGCATGAGCGAAAATTGTCAGTATGCACAACATACAGGTATAGAAAAATCTGATCAGCATGCCACGAAGATCAAAAATCAATTTTTTATTATTGGTTTAATGGGACGAGCGGTGATAAAACCCGGCCGATCAGCAATATTGGTTATAGATCAAACAGTACAACCTGTTGGCCTTATTCAATAATCCTCAGCTTGGCGTAGTTGAGCATGATCTTTTTTTCACCGTTATGCTCAAATTTTACAGTGGCAATCGGATTATGTGCCGCGCCTTCCATTTTGATCACCTCGCCAAAACCAAATTTCTGGTGTTCCACTTTTTGACCGGCCTGCAGATTAGAAGTATCACTGGCTACAAAATCAGGCGACGGTTTATGTTCTACTAATTTGGGGTATGGGCTTTTGGGAGCCAGGTAGGAGGGTGTTTCCTTTTTACGTTGCGATGGTGGCGGGCCATATTGTTTTTCCGCCTGCTGGGCCGCACCCCAACCGCCATTCATCCTTTCATAAGCGCTTGAGCGTCCCCAGCCACTCGCACCCTGGTTGCGGGTGCCACCACCTGCGAAACTCCTGTCCAGAAACTGTTCAGGTAGTTCAGCGATGAAGCGACTGGGCTCATTTTGGACCAGGGATCCAAATTTATAGCGTGTATTCGCATACGTGATCCACAGCTTTGATTTGGCGCGGGTTATGACCACGTAAAACAGCCTTCTTTCTTCTTCCAGTTCTTCCCTTGTATTAATGCTCATCGCATTGGGGAAAAGCATTTCTTCCAGTCCGGCGGCAAACACGCAGCTAAACTCAAGTCCTTTGGCAGCGTGAATTGTCATCAGCTTCACCGTATCCGCGTTGGGGTCTTTTTCATCGGCATCAGTAAGCAGCGTGATCTGTTGCAGGTAAGATCCCAGGCTTACAGCCCCTTCACCGTTTTGTGAACCTTCTTCCAATAAAATCCCATCTTCATCGATGCGTGATCGGTTTTCTGTATCATCAACCCATTCCTTGATACTGTTCAATAATTCCTGGATATGTTCGTATCGCTGTACGCCTTCCGCACTTTTATCGTTGAAAAGTTCCTTTACGATATTGGTTTGCTTGCCTACATGAAAAGCTACTTCGTATGCGTTCTTTGTTTTCAGCATACTTGTAAAACTTTTGATCATCGTTACAAATTCCTCGATGGCCTGCAGGGTACCGGCCCTGAAACCAAACTTCGCGGCATTTTCCAATATTTCCCACATGGAAACATTGCTTTCGTTGGCCAGCAAAATCACTTTGTCGATGGTGGTTTTACCGATGCCCCTTGCCGGGTAATTGATAATACGTTTCAAAGCTTCTTCATCACGCGTATTCACCAGCAAGCGGAGATAGGCCACCATGTCTTTGATCTCCTTCCGCTGATAGAAGCTCATACCGCCGTAAATGGTATAGGCAATACCCATCCTGCGCAGGCTTTCTTCAAACGCCCTGCTTTGCGCATTGGTCCGGTAAAGAATCGCAAAATCTTTATTGCTGTAATGGTTCCGTAATTTCTGCTCCTGGATGGTGTCGGCTACAAACTTACCTTCTTCATTATCGGTTGCGGTTCTGACAAGCCTGATCTTTTCACCTTCCTTGTTCTCCGTGAATAATATTTTCTCGATCTGGTTTTTGTTATTCCGGATCACTTCGTTGGCCACATGCAATATGCTTTGGGTACTCCGGTAATTTTGTTCCAGTTTCACCATCTTTACTTCGTCATAGTCTTTCTGGAACTGCAGTATATTCTGGATAGTGGCGCCCCTAAAACTATAAATGCTCTGCGCATCATCGCCTACTACACATACATTCTCATGCATGGCTCCCAATAGTTTTACCACTTCATACTGGGCGGGGTTGGTATCCTGGTACTCATCGATCAGGATATATTTGAATTTGCGCTGGTATTTGCTGAGGGCATCCGGGAAACTTTTCAGCAGTTCATAAAATTTCAAAAGCAGATCATCGAAATCCATAGCGCCATTTTTAAAACAGCGCTTTACATAGGCTTCATATATCTGCGCGATTGCAGGTCGGTTAGCCCGCATATCTTCCTGCTGCAGGTAATAGTCCGTAGCGTATTCGGCAGGACCCACCAGTGCATTCTTTGCGGCTGATATTCTGTTGTAGATTGAAGCGGGTTTGTAATGTTTGTCATCCAGATTGAGTTCGTTGATCACCGTCTTGACCACACTCTTTGCATCTTCCGTATCATAGATGGTAAAGCTGTTTGGGTAACCGAGCCGGTGGGCCTCACTTCTAAGGATTCGCGCAAATACGCTGTGAAATGTTCCGATATACAGGTTGCGGGCTTCGTTATTGCCCAATATTTTCTCCACCCGTTCCTTCATTTCTTTAGCTGCTTTGTTGGTAAAAGTCAGCGCCAGGATATTGAAAGCGTCAACATGGTGATGTGCCATCAGGTGGGCGATCCGGGTAGTGAGTACTTTGGTCTTACCGCTCCCAGCGCCTGCAATGATCATGATTGGTCCGTCTTTATGCAGCACGGCTTCTTTCTGCCTCTCGTTCAGTCCGTTTAAATATTCCATATTTTCTTACTGCAAA
>JAEZRB010000162.1 GCA_023412975.1 Bacteroidota bacterium
AACTGTAACATATCAGACGGTGTTACCATCACACTTCACGTGTTGAACTGCGAACCGGTACTAAACGTCGACCTGATTTCATTCAACGGTATACTTGAGGATACAAAATCCAAACTGACCTGGAGAACATCACAGGAAGATATGCCGGTGATCTTTGTAGTAGAGCGAAGTAATGACGGGTATAACTTCACACCTGTAGGTGAATTGCCTGGTTATAATAACGGCAGCAGTTCCAACATCTATAATTTCAAGGACCCCGTATCCGTCAATGACAAAGTATGGTATCGGATCGTGATCACCAGCCCGAGCAAGAAGAAAAAGTATTCTTCTACGATCCGCCTGGTCAATAACATGCCGGATTTTGAACTGACAAATCTCGTCAATCCTTTCAACAGCCGGTTGAACTTCGACATAACGGTGACGCAAAACACGACCATCACCGCTGAACTGGTTGATATGTCAGGAAGAACCGTTTTGTCAAACAAGCAATTGGTTTATGCCGGAACAAACAGCATTACGATTGGCAATACTCACGTACTGCAATCCGGTATCTATACCCTACGCGTATCAAGTAAAGATCGGTTTATAACCAGCCGTGTGGTAAAAACAAACTAGTACCGTCCAACCACTATACCCACGGGGGTGCAGGCATATCCTGTACCCCCGTTTGCTTTTAAAGCAGTATTTTTATCTTTTCTAAAATCAAATACTCAATGACCCCCGATAATAAACCCGTGATTGGCATATCCTGTGGCGACCTTAACGGTATTGGCATCGAACTGATCATCAAAACATTTTCCGATAACCGGATCCTGGACCAGTGCGTACCTGTGATCTATGCTTCCAATAAAGTGATCAACTTTTACCGTAAATCACTGACGGATGCCAGCTTCAACTACCAGAATACAAAAGATTATACCCGCCTGAATCCAAAGCAGGTCAATGTATTTAACTGTTGGGAAGAAGAAGTGCCCCTGAACCCGGGACAGTTGACCGATACCGGTGGTAAGTACGCTATTCTCTCCTTGCAAACCGCGGTAGCGGCCTTAAAGCAAAAGCAGATCGATGGTCTGGTGACCGCACCGATCCACAAGAAAAATATTCAGTCACCCGAGTTTAATTACCCGGGTCATACCCCTTATCTCAAGCATATGTTTGAAGCCAGGGATGTGGTCATGATGTTGTATGCAGGCGACTTTAGGGTGGCCCTGCTCACCGAGCATATTCCCGTTAGCGAGATAGCCCGACATGTCACACGCGAAGCCATTACCAGCAAACTGGGAATCATTCACAAAAGTCTTCAACGCGATTTTGGAATTGACAAACCACGTATTGCTGTACTCGGGTTAAATCCGCATGCAGGTGACGAAGGCCTGATCGGCAATGAAGAAGAAACCATTATCAAGCCAGCCATTAAGGATGCAAAGAATAATAATATGCTGGTGGTGGGACCGTTTAGTGCCGATGCGTTTTTTGCCAGGAACAACCATCAGAAATTCGATGCCGTATTGGCCATGTATCACGACCAGGGACTTATTCCCTTCAAAGCGTTGGCAAACGGCGAGGGTGTAAATTTTACAGTCGGCCTTCCCTCCGTCAGGACATCGCCCGACCATGGTGTGGCATTTGATATTGCAGGCAAGGGTAAGGCAGATCCCACATCGTTTACCAGTGCGCTGTTCGAATGCATTGATATCATCAGGCGCCGCGCCCAATATGACGACAACCGGAAAAACCCCGTTCGAAAAATAACCTCTGAAGCATTTGCCCGGATGGAAGACGAAGAAATTCGCGAGGAACCCCAAAAATAAATGGGATGCATTGGCAATGTGAATTTTATAATAATTGAACCAGGGGGCAAATCCCACGTCCGTCTAACAATTGCATTGCATAAACCGTCCCTATGGGACGCGGCATAATGCGTCATATTTATTATCCATCCAAAAATTTCAAATTATTCAATGTATTGTTTGCACACGATTTCTAGGTACAACGTGCCAGCATAAACCGTCCCTACAGGACGGGTTATCTAATCGAATGTTTTTCTACCCATAAAGCGTCCCCATGGGACGCGGCACGGCGTCTTATAATTTAAAATGATTAATCCAGGCGTCGTCCTGATTTCGGAAAGCGGCTTTAGGCAATTTGGGGAATTGACATTAAGTGACCACCATCTCCCATAGGGAGATTTTATGGGTAGAAATCGTCGTGCCCCCAACACCCACGTCCCATCGGGACGTTCTATGCTATTCTCCGCAATGACCGATAGTTAGCCGGGCTAATAAATAACCACAATGGCGACGCGATCAACCCCGAATAAATTTTAATTTTACACAAAAAATGCGATCTACGAGCGCATTTTTTTTAGCGGGACACTTGTCAACAATTATTTTGCTTTAACAAATTTGATCTGTTGTGTTCCGCTCCTGTCCTGCACCGTAAGCAGGTACATCCCGGAAGGCCAGGTGGGCGACGCCTGGAGATACACCAGGTTTTGGCCTTTGTTCACACTCTCCCTGGCTGTCTTCATCACTCGCCCCGCAACATCTTTTATTTCGATGGTGATTACGTCATCCTGCGAAGAAAAATATTGAAGTGAGAATTTATCAACTACCGGGTTTGGTGCCATCCGTAAAACATTTTTCTCGCCTTCGGTTACAGTTTTGATGATAATTGAATAGGTGATCACCTCTCCCAATTCCACCATCTTGAGACGGTAGAAGTTGACGCCCGGCATGAAACTGTTATCAGCATAGCTGTAATTGTTCGGACCGACAGTATTGCTGGCCGCTTGCATGTTAATGGGGAAGAAGCTACGTCCATCAGCACTCCGCTCCAGTATAAAATGCTCCATATCCGATTCCATCTCGGTGGTCCATTTTACAAGGTTGACCGAGCCGGATTGTGTTACACTGAATTTATGAAGATAGATCGGCAGGGTGCCCACACAATCAGGGAAGATCTGCGAGGAATCAATCGTAGAAAGGCCTGCTGCATCTGTAACCTTTAATGTGACCAGCCAACTGTAATCATCACCATTGCAACCAAGCCTGGAGATGGGTGAAGGCGATTGTACTTCATTTTTGACCGCTTCAGGGTGTACATGTTCATTATGAACAAGCGTGGTTTGCCATTCATACGTGAGTTGCGAACCACTATGTTCCTGGTCATTGACCGTTGCAACCCGCATATAGGTCGTGTCGGGTCCCAGCTTATATTTTGAATTTTTCTCCGGGCTCACAATAAACACTTCGGGTGGTGTATTGCTGACGGATACGATGAACTCCTCGGTACTGCTTGCTCCTCCATTATCAGTTACCGTAAGTGTAACAGTGTATTTCTTAGGACCGGTATTGCTTGTAAACTGGTGGTTTGGCGTGGGTGAATTGCTTGTATTGGATGGACTGCCGGGATCACCAAAGTTCCATGAAAAGCTGACAATGTTTCCATCCTGGTCAGTAGATTCGGTACCGTCAAAATTAACCAGCAATGAATTGTTTGGAGAGTAATAGTTATCTGCTTTGATCATGGGAACAGGGGGGATATTTCCGCCATAGGTTATTTTTCTTACCAAACTGGAGACTATATCCACGCATACAATGGAGCCATCTATCGGGTTCTCCGCCAGGCAGACTACAGCGCCCATACCCGTGCCGAGAACATCCACTTTTGTTACCACATCTGTATAGTCAATAGTAAGCCGGCGAATCCAGTTATCATTATAATCGGCCATGATAAGCGTGTTCTTATACTCCGGCGGAAATGTATTTCCCGCCCCTGTGTACCAAATACCACCCGATGTACAATTACCCCTGAAAGGAGTGCCAATTGTTTCCGATGCAGCCGTACCAATGGTTGGTGCGGTGGCATTGCCATTTGAATCAAATTTACCGACCCGCGCGTTATTTTGTCCATGTCGCCAGTCTATCATCGGACGTGCATGTATAAACCTGTTACTCGTTCCAATCAGCTGATTAGGATTACAGGGATTGAAAATCGATTTATTTTTTGCCGCATTATCCTGGCGGATCAGGTCTTTGAACCTTAAATGTGTATTGCCGGAACAAGTACCAAAGGGATTGGGCTCATCCATATTTAAAGTACTAAGGCTATTATAGCTGGACATGATTTCATGCCCCTCATAGATTGGCCATCCGAAATTGGATCCAGGCACTTTTGCCACATTCATCTCCTCCCAGGTACTCCAGCCTACATCGCCAATAAATACTTCCCCAATATCACCTGCGGAAGGATTGGTAGACCCACTTCCGGGTTTGACAGTCATCCGAAATGGATTCCGCAATCCCAGCGCCCAGACCCTCGACTTTGGAGAGCGGGGCGCTGAAGCATCATAAAAAGGATTGCTGCTGAGCCCATCTCCATTTTCAGGATTGATCCGCAACAATTTTCCGCTATGGGAATTCAGTAATTGTGAACGAAATGCGCCCACGTTTTCCTCAGGTCTGATAATACCGTCATTTAATGCCTGCGCAAAAAAAGTAATACCACCTGTTGCATTGTTATCACTGCCACCATCTGTATGATTATAACAGGCCCCGTCACCATGGGTTACCAGAAGGGTACCATCCGCAGCAAAGGCAAGCGTGCCGACCCCATGCGACCGGTGCAGGATAGGTAAGCCGGTCTGCGGTGTCTCGCCTATTAATATTGTTCTTGTCCCAAGGTCGGCTGTTATCACGCCCGCCTGGCTTGCCGTAGTCTGGTAGCGGGTTACTCGTCCTATGGTTGCTTCATTAATCTGATCTGCCGTGCTGCCGTTATTCATTAAAAAGCGACGATCAACTACATATAAAAGATATATGTAGCCATTCGCCTGGAAGTTCGGATCGAGGGCAAAACCAACCAATCCAAAATCATGGTCGTTCAATACCTCGGCTGATATATCAATGACCGGTGTGGTCTGTTTGCTATAATTGGAGCCGCTCCTGTTACAGACATAAACACGTCCGCGTTTTTCCCATATAAATAACCTCAAACCGTCGGCTGTAAAAGTTGCGCCCACCGGCTGGTTCCATGTGGCACCTACCGTTGCATTGGTATATGCAAAACCTGTCGGCAAACTCTGACTAAAGGCGGGAGCCATAAAATTTACCAATACCGAGAAAAACAGGAACTTCTTCATTGTTTTGTTTTTTTAATGAATTGGTTATTCCAGCTACGATATTGGAACTCACTTATATTATATCAGGGATCTCTATGAAATCAATGTGAAGCGGCTATCAGGGAAGATGAAGGATAATAAGCAGTTTAGGAGATCGGACGGAAATGAGAGGCCAAAGTATAAAAAATGCCTTAAACTACATAACAAAATTTCTTAATTCGTAGGGTCTGCCTGCTACCCAATGCCCAATGCCCCTTACAGCCCCCTGGCAGCCGACTAACCGCAGAATCCGGGGCCTGACCTTGAGACAAGCCTAATTATTGCCGATTTTTTTTGAAAAAGGTTGTAAATACTAAAACTTGTTATTAGGTTTGTTTGCGCGCCAGGAAACCTGAGGACCCCGACTTATCCCCGTTTTGCTTCCCCGTTTTCTGTTACCGTACCAATCCTTTAAAACGCCATATTAGCATCCAATTCCGTGGGCCATTGAACAATCAAAACCCCCTGGAAATGAAACAAATCTTACCCTGTGTGGCGATCATGCTGGCATTCACAGTGAATAAAGGTTTTGCGCAAAATAAAGAAGTCGCTTTTGCCAGCGATACTTTTGGAAAAATGACCGGGATCCGCCCTGCAAAACTGGCTTATTTAAATGCCACTACCCGCGATAACCGCGTTTGGCTCAACTGGGCTATCGAGAATAATAAGGAAACAAACCTGTTTGAAGTAGAACGCAGTACCGATGGAAAAACTTTTAAAATGGTCGGGCTTGTATTTGGATCCGAACTCAGTGAACTGGCCGAATACCGTTTCTTCGAGAAACAGAGAAAAGCAAAAACATATTACCGTTTGAAGATCATTTACAAAAATAATAAGGCAGAATATTCGGATATTATCATACCTTGATCCACCCGGGTCGAATATTTTAAACTAAAAAGCCGTCAATGTCTGGTAAAGTGAAAAAAAGTTTGCAGGAAGGTTTCAACCGCCTGAAAAAAGCATTAAAAAAAGCATTGTCACCAGGCAATGAAAATACGGTACCACAATTAGTACTGCAACCATATAAAAACAGGCAGCGATTCGGTAAATCCTGAGAAGTGACGACGCTGGCCCGCTACTTCTCTCGAAGTTAATCATCCATTTTTTCTTTCCACCTGGCTATTTCGGTCCCAGGTAAGATTGCAGGCTGTTTACATAATCTTCAAAAGCCTTTATGCCATGTTTTGTTATCCGGCAGATCGTCTGGGGATAATTGTCCTTGAACTGCTTGACCACATCTATATAACCGGCGTCCTTGAGCTTTTGAATCTGTACACTCAGGTTGCCTGCTGTTGCTTTGGTATTTTCTTTCAGAAAGGTGAATTCGGCTTCCTTCACACTGATAAGAAGTGATACAACGGCCAACCTGAGTTGAGAATGTAATATAGGGTCAAGATCTTTAAACATTCATTTGTGTCTCCTTTTTATACGATCGGTATTCCTTCTCCATGATCAATCCCGGTATGAACCAGGCCATCACTGCGGACAGGGCAGTCAATAACAAGTCAACCCGGAATGTGGTGAAAAGTGTAATGATGCAACAGGCCCAGCAAAACAGTCCTCCCCAAAGCATCGGTTTAAAACGACAGGCCGCACCGGTGATAAAGGTGGGCATGCCATATAATAATAGGAAAAGCGGCGTGATATACTCCATCAGTTTGAAACCCGGTTCCCCACCTAATTCCCGATAGGATACCGCCATGGGATAAAACTGCTGAAAGATAACATTCACGATAAAAATCAACAGGGCAATGGAAATACCGAAGGCCAGCCATATATAATCCATATAGCGATCGTCATATGATTTTACCTTTCTTTCCTTTTTCTCCCTGATCGTAATAAATATCTGCGGAATGATCGCCAACAAGGTTAGCCAGTAAATATCAAAGGGCAGGTTATACCCAAACTGTATTTCCGATAATTTCACCAGTGAGCTGATCGCGATAACAGCCCCCCACATCATCGCTCCGATTCCGGTATCATGATAGGAATCTTTTGCCTTATTGATCATTTGTGTGATCAGGGCCAGGCTTTCTTTTTCCGAGAGATGTTTGTCGTCCATTTTAGAGAAAATTTATTTGATTAACTGGCTTTCACGACCGTGGCTGCTCCGATGTTTCAACATATAAGCCGGAATAATATAACTGACCAGGATGGCTGCAGCGCCGAATAGCATCTGGTAATCGTAACTGGCAAAGGTAGCGCTCACTGCCAGCACCCAGGCTAGTATGCCACCGATCATTAACGGCCGGAACCTCAGGAAATGCCCCGATACAAAAGTTCCGAGTCCATACAACATGATATAAAACGGAAGTACAGAAGTCCACCACCCGATCCGGGTCAGGATGATCCCCAGTACAAAGAAACAAACCGCCATTCCCGTCCAGAGAAATCCCATATTCTCATCGATATAGGTTCTGGCTGTTGCTCTCCGGGCATCCTTTCTTCCCTGGTAAATAGAAAACCCGATACCTGCCAAAAGCACGGTCCATACCAGGTAATGCTTTTCATACTCCACTATATTTTTCAAAACAAACTGGGCGGTGCAGGCAAAAAAAGTTAGCCAGCCCCAGACCAGGAAATAAATGCTGTTATCAGACATGTTTTGTCTCGCCTGGCCAATCATGGCATGTATCAGGTGTAGACTTTTTTCGGGAGAAAAACTTTCATCTTTCATAGCTTCTAAAATAGGTGGTTATTAAATATCAGCCTGAAAAACTCATGCTAACTGGAATCACCAAACTCCTAATCCCTAATCATCGCTGTCCGGAACAAATTTTTAAATGTTATCAAAGCTTTGACCAAGGCGTCATCTATGGCTTTTATTCTCACAGGGGCTTTTCTTTTTTTCGTAGCGCTTGTGTACTTCTTTTTCACCGGTGTCCATGGATGCCGGAACTCCCGTTCCGGCCAGCAAGAACGGAACCAGCCTCCTGACCGCTCGCTTAACCCTTAGCTTAAAGACTGCTTCGTCCGTAATTTTCTTGTTTCGTTGTCCGAGGCCAGCGTTTCCCCGGACAGCAATGATCCCTAATCCCCAATTACTAAATACCAATTCCAACCAGGATCGGTGCATCCAGTTCAAATTCTACTTCATTTGCGACAAAAAATACTGAGCCGTCGACAATCCCCAGCTCGGATGAATTGACGATTCAGGTTTGTATGCTTCAAACTTTTTCACCGCTTCTTCAAACAACGCCTTGGCTTCGGTCTTACTCCCTCCAAATTGTTCTGGCGTGAAATATTTGTCCTGTGCTTCCAGCAGTATAGGCCTTGGGTTTGCAGGGTTCAGGCTTTTGGCGGTCGCCAGTGCTTCTTCGGCAGCGGGGCCATAAGTCATATACCTGTTTTGCGGGTCACCGATCAATCGCAGGGAAGCGATCATTTTTTTCACGCAATAAATTTCAGAATTGTCTTTGCTCAGGGCTTCGGCCTTAGTCAGTAGTTGCTCGGCTTTATCGGCCATCGGATCAGTTTTATCGGCCATACCCATCTGGCCCATTCCAACCATATAGGCCGCGTTTACCTGGGTGAGTGCGGCGTAATAATAGGGAAGCCACTGGTTTTTTTCCGCGTCTGCGATGCGAAGGAAGGAATTGCTGAGGTTTGTCAGCCCGTCAAGACTACGCGTAGTATCTACAGCAGGCACCAATTGCTCCATCGCTTTTGTATACTTCTCACTTTGAGAAAATGCTGTCATCGTAAGAAGGAATGACGCAAGTAATAATAGTTGTCTTTTCATGTTTTTTTGTTTTATGGTTAATGATTATAAAGCATTGTTGATGATCTCATCGCTACGGTCTACACCAAAACTGATAAAGGCGCCGATAAAAACAAACATCCTCGATGTTGGTACGATGGCTTCCTTGCGGATGCCGTTATAAGAATACTGGTAGCCATAAGTCTGTTTGATGTTGAAAATATTGCTTACCTGCAGTACCCACACGGTGTATGATTTCGGATTTTGTTTGCCAATAAAAGGCAGGTAATTGATCGCGAAACTCACGTTGTGATAATCTGGTATCTTTCCGCGGTCGTTGAATTTTGGATTTCCATTTTCGTAACCAATATTGTAATAAGGTCTGCCGCTGGCATAGTTGTAAGCTGTATTCAGGTTCATTTTCCATTTTTGCACAAACCGTTTTATCACCAGCGAACTGGTATGTTTGGCTGCGAAATTGGGCGCGATGGCAAATGGAAAATTCAGGAAATCTCTTTTAGTATCGAGGTAAGAATAGGAGATCCAGTAGTCCAGGTTTTTAAACGTTTTCTTATCCCGCCAGAAAAACTCGATCCCTTTTGCGTCTCCAAAGCCCTCATTGCTGACAGCCGATTCCTGCTGATTGGTAAATGCAGTTTTAACCAGGTTGTCATATTTCTTATAGAAGATTTCCGTTCTAAATGATTGTTGGTTGACCACCCGTTGGAACTGCGCGATATAGTGCGTTGCTTTCATGTAGTCGAGCTTATTGGGCGAAGGCAGGTATCTGCGTTCCGGGTCCTGGTAAAAAACACCATAGGCCAGAGAAGCCTGGGTGCCCTTGGCCAGTTTATAAGCTATCGACAAACGCGGAGCAAAATTGCCTGCTCCACGACAGTGGAATATTCCATCCGACCGCCAGCCTTGGCCGCCAGTTCATGTGTGATATAAATATCAGCTTCTGCAAATGCCGAGCTGATCGATTCCCTGAGATGGCTTGGAAATACCTGGCTGTTATACGCTGTATAGACAAGTTTGTCTTTACTGAAATTGTATTCACCACCAAATCGAAGAGCACTCAGGCCACGTAGTCTCTTTTCAAAAACGATTTTGCTGTTGAAATAATCGCCCCGGGTGTCGACATTAAATTTTTTGAATTCCAGGCCGGCAAGCGAAACATCATTTTTCTGCTGGTCCTGCAAATTCCCGTTGATATCATCCTGGTTGTTGGTATAGGAAAGGCCGATATTAACTTTCCACCGCTTTCCCATGTTCTCTTTCCACGAAAGATTGTGATAGAAATTTGAATTGTTTATACCAAACTTGTCGAGATATCCCAGGGTGTCAATACTGTTGGTTGTAAATGCCAGCTTGCTACCGCTGAAATAACCATAATACTTCAACATGCCTGTATTGGAAGTCTTGATCCGGAAATTGGCATCGGCAGTATGATAGGTTGGAGCCTTGGTATAGTCCTGTTTTTGTTTGATGATCGCGAATGCGGGCCCCAGGTTGGTATAGCTATAGTTCACCCCCCAGGATGATCGTTTGTTTTTCGCCAATTGCTGAAACCCGGCGCTGCCTCCCAATACTGTGACCCCGATGCTGGCCGATGAACGTTCCGGAAGATCGATAGACTCAAGAATAAGCGCAGATGACAAAGCCTGGCCATATAAAGCGGAATAACCACCCGTACTGAAGACGGTGCCTTTGAAGATAAAGGGTGAAAACCTGCTGAACTGTGCAATATTCGGTACACTGCTATAAAAGAAATTATTTACCAGGGTCCCATCGATAAATGTCTTTGTTTCGGCGGCCGTACCACCACGCACATAGAGGCCTTCGCTTTCACCCACCTGCTGGGCGCCGGGAAGTGTTTTTAGAGCGCGCGTGATATCGCCATTTGCACTGGCTGTAGTTACAATATCGATCGGGTCGAGTACAACAGAAGCGCGTTTCCGGTCACTTGCCTCAAATACTCCGACAGAAATCGTTACCGCGTCGAGTTCGGTAACCTCTTCGATCAACTGGATATTCAGGTTATCAATATTGCTATTAAGATTGATCTTTTGTTCATAGGTCTTATAGCCAATAGCGGAGGCTACAAGGGTCATTTCACCTTTCTCCGTCGTCACAAACGAAAAATTACCAGACGAATCACTGGTGGCGCCGTCATAAGAATCCTTCAGGCTGATACTTACACCATAGATCGGTTTGGACTTTTTATTTTTTACCGTACCCGAAACGGTCACCTGGGCCATGCCATGCTGGCAAATGAGGGCCAGAATTGCTGAGAGCATACCAATCTTAATGCGGTTCATAATAGCTGTTTTTTTGGTTTGCGGGAGTAAATATAAACTAGTTTATAATATAAACCAAATTAAAAAAAAGAAACCGGGCACCCTTAATACCCGGCTCTTTGTTGAACCCCTATTGATGAAAAGCGTTTATCTACGGATAAGTTTCTGATGGGCTGTTTCATTACCGCAGGTGACTTTTACTATATAGCTTCCTGCAGCTACGCGGCTCATATCAATGGTCTCGGTCTGGCTGGCCAGGTTTGAAACCTGTTGGAAAAGCTTCTGACCGCTGGTGTTAAATACTTCATAGCTGATCTTCTTACCCTGCCAGTGGGATGGGATGGTGACTCTTAATTCATTGATGACAGGGTTGGGGTATGCCATGATCCGGAGTTGCTCTTCTTTCTTGCCAATACGGATAGATCTTACATATGATACTTCACTGCTGCCATCATTATCTACGGTACGAAGCCTGTAATAAATCACGCCGGGCCTGGAAGTATTGATATTTTTATCGGTAAAAGCATATTTGGATTCTTCTGATGTATTGCCAAATGCGAATACTATACCGGCTGTTGTATAATTTTTACCATCGACGCTTTTTTCAACTTCAAAATGACTTGCATTTCTTTCCATCGCGGTAGTCCACTTCAGATCAACTGCATCGTTTGCGTTTAATATTGCAGAGAAATCAATAAGCTTTACAGGAAGTGTCACATCTGCAGGTATAGAATAATCAAAACCACGGAACCAAAAAGAATACATGCGGTCGGTTTGGTTGCTACTTGCACTGCCGGTAGAAGCGCCCACCCGGAAAGTAATACTGCTCTTGTTGTTGTAAGTCATGGTGGTCATCAGGTTGGTTGCCGTGGTCGACACGTTTGAATAGTCCCTGGTGGGTCCACGGAAATTCACACCTGGTGTTAGCAGGTCCACAATCTGATCGATGACGTTGCTGATAGTAAGTGAAGTATTCTGTTCTACCCTGTAGGATTGTGCGCCGTAAAAAGTTACATGCTCTCTCAGCCTGTTATCATCGCCATCAATATCGAGTGCTGTTAATTTAAAAGTGTTAACAGTAGCAGGCGTGGTGGCGCTTTTCTTTACGAAATTCATGGAGAACTCTATCCACCAGCTCTTGTTGCTGGTCGAACTGCCATTGTTATAACTGATCCTTGGCTGAAACGCGTTGTCATAACCGGTGTTGTCCATGTCGATGTTGGTGATCTTCACCTGTGAGGAAGAGCGGCCTTCGATCTTCATGATCACATCCACGTCGTTTGTAACTTTTTTGAAACGGTAGGTTGCTCCATTTGCCCCTGGAGTGCCAGATTCCAATTCGGGATCTTTAAATACCAGTTCGGGAGCTGATTGCGCGCTCGCAATAAAAGTTGAAGTCAAAAGGAAAACTGCCAGGAAATTGCCGGCTACTGTTTTCGTTAAGGGTAGAAATGTTTTCATCACGTTAGTTTTAGGGTGCAGATGTTTAAAAGGGTTTTCTGCAATTCCCGAAACCTTGGTTCGCAATGAATCCGATCTTTTAAGAACGGGCCTGGACAATTTGGCTTGCTTCCGGATCGGATCTTCGTTGTTTACTTAGGGTTTCTTCGAATTCGAGCACAAGATATAATACGTGTTTTCTTCATGCAAGTTTTCCGAGGATTTTTTCGTATAAATTACCGTATTTTCTGTAGTATAATTACGATAATTATTGACATACAATTGTTTAGACTTTGGATAAATATGGTATAATCCCGGGTTGCTTATAGCAAAATCCACTCGTCAAGGTTTACACTTAGTAGTTCAGGGCAAAAAAACGGCGGGAGAAACTCCCGCCGTTAGGCTATTTTGATACTATTATTATCAAGATTTAAACTGGGGGATCAGCTCATTGGCCAGTTCCACCATTTTCTTGATGCCGTTTTCAGGGAGGTTTCCTTTTTTGAATTCCGCCAATACATCCGGGTACTTATTTTCCATTTCATGTAGGAAATGCTCTTCGAATTCTTTTACACGGTTTACTGCGACATCTTTGATCAGGCCATTCGTACCCAGGTAAATGATCGCAACCTGTTTTTCAACCGGAACCGGTGTGTATTGAGGCTGTTTCAATATCTCCACGTTACGGGCACCTTTGTCAATCACCTGCTTGGTAGCAGCATCCAGGTCACCACCAAATTTTGAGAAGGCTTCCATTTCACGATAAAGAGCCTGGTCAAGTTTCAGTGTACCCGCCACTTTCTTCATCGATTTAATCTGCGCGTTACCACCTACCCGGCTTACCGATATACCTACGTTGATCGCGGGACGAATACCAGACAGGAACAGGTTTGTTTCCAGGAATATCTGTCCATCTGTAATTGAGATCACATTGGTAGGAATATAAGCAGATACGTCACCAGCCTGTGTTTCGATGATCGGAAGCGCCGTTAATGAACCACCACCTTTCACCAAATGCCTGATGCTATCGGGTACATCGTTCATGTTCTTTGCAACGTTGTCATCATTGATAACCTTGGCAGCTCTTTCCAGAAGACGGCTATGGAGATAGAATACGTCACCAGGATAAGCCTCACGACCAGGAGGGCGGCGCAATAACAGAGATACCTCACGATAGGCCACGGCCTGTTTGGAAAGGTCATCATAAATGATCAGGGCAGGACGTCCGGTATCGCGGAAATATTCTCCGATCGCAGCACCTGCAAAAGGAGCATAGAACTGTAACGGTGCAGGGTCAGAAGCTGATGCCGCCACGATGGTGGTGTACTCCATCGCTCCTGCATCCTGCAGGGTTTGCATCACACCCGCGATAGTAGAAGCTTTTTGTCCAATAGCTACATATATACAATATACAGGCTTGCCTGCTTTGTAAAATTCTCTTTGGTTGATGATGGTATCAACAGCAATCGCCGTTTTACCAGTCTGGCGGTCACCGATGATCAGCTCCCGCTGACCACGACCGATGGGGATCATCGCGTCAATGGCTTTGATACCTGTTTGCAGGGGCTCTTTTACAGGCTCACGGAAAATTACACCCGGCGCTTTTCTTTCCAGGGGCATTTCATAACGCTCGCCGGTGATGGGTCCTTTACCATCGATGGGTTCACCGAGGGTATTAACCACACGTCCAACCATGCCCTCACCTACCCTGATGGAAGCGATCTGGCCGGTACGACGTACTTTAGCGCCTTCTTTTACATCGCCGCTGTCACCCATCAATACCACACCTACATTATCTTCCTCGAGGTTCAAAGCGATGGCGCGAACACCATTTTCAAATTCAACCAATTCACCATAACGAACATTGCCCAGGCCATACACGCGGGCAATACCGTCACCAATCTGTAATACATTCCCTACTTCTTCCAGGTCGGCACTGGCGTTAAAATTGCTCAACTGCTGGCGCAGTATGGCACTTATTTCATCTGGTTTAATATCAGCCATATTTTGCTATTTATCGTTGTTGATTATCGTTTTTCAAATCCTTATTCTAAATATCCAGGCTCACCTCATTTTCAAATTTTCAAATCTTCAAATTTTCAAATTCAATCCCTACCTTATTTTATAAATAAAGTCATTATTCTCAAACTGCCTCGCGATATTCCGCAGGTCATACGCAATACTGGCATCAATCAGTTTGTCGCCTATTTGTAATACGAATCCGCCAATAATGCCATCATCTACTTTCTCGTCCAGTTCTATATTATTATGACCGCTGGCTTTCTTCACCTGTTCCTTTATCGACTGTCTTACAGTGTCGCTGATTGGAACAGCTGTTGTAACCTTTACGGTATGAATATCTTTAAATTCCTTGTACTGCCTGATAAATGCTGTTGTGATCTCGGGCAGATTGCTTTCCCTGCCTTTACTGATCAGTAAGGCATTAAAGGATTTTGTGAGCTCAGAAATATTTCCCGCCGTCACCGCTTCCACGATCTTCTTCTTGGTATCAGGGTTCACGATCGGGCTCTTCAGCAAATTGGTAAATTCCCGGTGACCCTTACATACCTGCTGCAGGTATTCCATATCGGCAAATACCTTTTCCAGTTCACCCCTCTCAACCGCAAGGTCGAGCAGTGATTTCGCGTAACGGGTTGCTAAACGAGGATTAAGCATTTATACAAATTTGATAATGTGGTAATTTGAAAATTTGAAAATTAATGAGCTGATCATTTGCACATTTTCAAATCTTCAAATTTTCAAATTAATTAAGTTTTACTTCATCAACCATTTCCCTGATAAAAGCTTCCTGGCTGGACTGGTTGCCCAATTCTTTCCTCAATACTTTTTCACTGATCTCGATCACCAGTTTACCTACCTGGTTTTTCAGGTCGGTCAATGCTGCCATCTTTTGTACGTTGATAGCTGCCTGCGCATCCGAAAGGATCTTGCCGGCTTCCACTTTCGATTGCTCTTTGGCATCGCTGATGATCTTATCCCTGATCTCGCGGGCTTCTTTCAGCATCGCCGTTCTTTCTTCACGTGCCTTGGCGAGCAAAGCTTCGTTTTCGCTTTTCATCTGCGACATTTCAGCTCTTACTTTTTCAGCCGCTGCGATCGAGTTGGCAATATTGCTTTCTCTTTCATTCAGCGATTTCAGGATAGGCTTCCAGGCAAATTTGCGCAGCAGCAGCAACACAACGATAAATGCTACCAGGGTCCAGACAAAAAAACCAAGATGGGGAGTTAGCAAACTCATACAAAAAATATTATAGGTCTTAATTCATTTTAAAAGCAACTGTACCGTCCGCCCTGTGCTTCCGGTACAGTACTGATTTTTGTGGTACGCATGATTATTTCAGTACCGCCAGCAGACCGGCGATTACCGCAAACAGCGCAACACCCTCAACGAAGGCGGCTGTAAGAATCATTGCACCACGGATGTCGTTGGCAGCTTCCGGCTGACGGGCAATAGCCTCAGTTGCGCCCTTACCGATCTGTCCGATACCAATACCGGCACCGATCGCAGCAAGTCCTGCACCGATCGCACCACCAAAGTGTGACCAGCTTCCGGAAACTTCTAACAGGATGTTCATTAAATCCATGATTCTGATTTTATAATTAATAAAAAATTGATGCTTAATGATGCGCTACATCTTCTTCAAAATGGTGATCACCGATCGCCTGGCTGATAAACACCGCTGTAAGATTGGTGAATATATAGGCCTGGATAAATGCCACGAGTAATTCAATCAGGTAAATAAATACGGCAAATGCGATCGACACCGGTGTAAATGCCACGCCGGCAATTTTTGTCATTTCGGTGAAAATAAAGATCAGGCTCACAAAACTCAGGATGATGATGTGGCCTGCCGTCATATTGGCAAACAACCTGATGATCAACGCGAAAGGCTTGGTGAACACCCCCATCAGTTCCACCGGCAACATCAGCAGTTTTACCGGTACCGGCACACCGGGGAACCAAAAGATATGTCCCCAGAAATGCTTGTTGGAACTCAGTAAGATCACAATAAGAGATATGATACCCAATACTGCTGTAAAAGCGATATTACCGGTCACGTTGGCCGCGCCGGGTAACAGCCCAAACAGGTTATTGATCAAAATGAAAAAGAAAAGCGTCAGCAGGTAGGGAAGGTATTTTTGATAGTTGGTGCTGAGGTTTGGCTTCGCGATGTCATCCCTAACAAACATGATCACCGGCTCGATGGCATTTTGCAAACCCTTAGGAGCCGAAGTAACGCCCTGTCCTGTCCTGTACTTTTTGGCCATATTGGTAAGAAGGAAAAATAATACCGCCAGGGCCAGGAACATCTGCACCACGTTTTTGGTCAGTGAAAAATCGAAGACTTTTACCGATTCATCC
>JAEZRB010000179.1 GCA_023412975.1 Bacteroidota bacterium
GACCCAGCACGATGCAGTTCAGAGAATCAGCTTCCATATTAAAGGGTACCGACTCACTTAGAATTTGAGGATGTGATCGTAATTTCAGACCGGTCGATGCAGAGCCTGTAAATGTTACCACATCCTGTGAACCCACATGATCCAACAGATCGCCGGCACTACCACATACCAATTGAAGAGCGCCTTCGGGAAGAATACCCGACTCGATGATCCTTCTTACAACAGCAGCGGTAAGATAGGATGTGATAGTAGCCGGTTTTACAATAGCCGGTACACCGGCAAGTAAATTAACCGCGATTTTTTCAAGCATGCCCCATACAGGGAAATTGAAGGCATTGATATGAACGGCTACCCCTTCTTTTGGCACCAGAATATGCATGCCCATAAAGGTGTTATGCTTGCTGAGATTATGTGATTCCCCATCAATACAAAAGGGGTCATCCGGAAATTTTCGGCGAAGCGAAGCATTGGCAAATAAATTACCGATACCACCTTCGATATCCACCCAACTGTCTGCTTTTGTGGCACCGGTTTGATAACTGATACGATAAAATTCATCCAGATGATCACGCAGGTGAAGGGCCAATGCCTTCAACATATTGCCACGCTCCCGGAAACTCATTTTGCGGAGTGCGGGGTTCCCGGTATTTCTCCCGTATTCAACGATAGATTTAAAATCAAGGCCTTTTGTCGTAGCAGCAGCGATGGGTTCGCCTGTCACGGCATTATACAACATCTGCCCATCACCATCCCCGGTGATCCATTGACCGGTAATATAATTTTGTAATTTTTCCATAGAAGCAATCCATTCTTTCATTGGCGAATTTAGTCGAAAACATCCGGCTAACACAAAGCCCGGTTTGAATAAACAAGCCGCTTATCTTTGCCCAATCATAAAATGCATATTATTATGAAAAGAATAAGCACCGTTATATTATTCGTTCTGGCCCTGGTATTGATCTCCTGTGGCGGCGAGGATTCGAAGCAACAAAGTCCTGAAGCGAAACTGGCCGATAGTCTTTACAAAGATGTAATGAACGGGCACGATGTGGGTATGGCAAAGATGGGCAGACTCACGCGTGCGGAACAAACCACCCGCCGCCTGCTTGATTCCATTAAAAATCTACCCGCTAAAGCGCAACAGGCGGCAGAACCATTGCGTATAAAATTGGACAGCCTGCAAAAAGATCTCAGCTATGCGGAATTCGCGATGAACAAATGGATGGAAGAATTTAATATTGATTCCGCCCTAAATCAGCTCGATCAAAGGGTCGAATACCTGAAGTCCGAAAAAATAAAGGTGTCGAAAGTGAAAGAATCGATCCTGAATGGCCTGGAAAAAGCAGATTCCGTTTTGAAAGATAAATTCTAAGCATCAAGCGGCATCACACCAAATTGTCGAAGATGATGTAGGGCATGTTTGTGCAGGAGTTGTACATTTTGTTCGAAGTCAAGATCGCCAAAAACGGGGTGACGTGTCGTTAGCCGATGATCTTTTTCAAACACTTCAAAAAACCTTATCAATTCTTCGTGCAAAGACCCAATAGCTGCTTGTACCGTTTTATATCGCAGTGGTAAAGGCTCTTCGGGTAATAGGGGGTGTCTTGTATTTTCTCTAATTGGCCGGTCGCTCATCAGGAACTCGCGTACACGTTGCAATTTCTCCGGGGGAGTGTTAATAGTTTCGTATACCCGCTGACCATTTGCGACCATTACTCCTTCGACCGTCAGGTGTTCTATCATTTGCTGCACATTCATTTTCCCCCAGCGTGGAGCGGTAGCCGGATCCAGCTGTTGGAGGTAACGGACCAGTTTTGTTCGTAGAAAATTTTCCTTTTCAAAACTCATATGGCAACAGTGCTGCAGTAAAAAATGGAAGCAAGTACGCCAGCCAGGATTATAACCCTGATAAAAATGCTATCACTTCAACTTTTTATCTATCTGGGCGCAAAGCCTCTTAAAAATCTCATCTATATCACCGATCCCGTCTATATTAACGACCTTTTTGGCTTTTGCATAATACCCGGCTACCGGGAGGGTTTCGTTTTTATACACTTCCTGTCTTTTACGCTGAATACTTTCGTCAGCATCATCTGAGCGACCGGAGGTCTTGCCGCGGTGGATCAGTCTTTTAATCAGCTCCTCTTCATTTACTTCGAGAAAAAGGACCAGGGCGATTTCAGATTTTTTTAGGTCGAGCAGTTTATCAAGGGCTTCGGCCTGGGCAACAGTCCGGGGAAATCCGTCGAACAGAAAGCCCTTGGCATTGGCATTTTCATCAAGCGCCGAACTGATCATACCAATGACCACCTCGTCGGGGACGAGTTGGCCACGATCTATAAATTGTTGGGCTTCAACACCGAGCGGAGTTTTCAGCTTACGTTCTCTCCGCAACAAATCACCTGTAGCCAGATGGACCAACCCGTATTTTTCAATCAATTTTTCCGATTGTGTGCCTTTACCGCTACCGGGAGGGCCAAACAGGATTAAATTAAACATTATCGCTATTTAATTTCGATGAGGGGCAAATATAATGTAGTGTGGCTAATTATCCTTGCCGGAAGGGGCCATTATCGCCTGAGGATAATGTTTTGTTAAGTCCTGCAGTTGCCTCCTAAACGGCCTCAAACAAACAAGCTTATCGTAACTTTGTTATACTTAAGGTATGACAAAATTCCACGCGATACTGGTCTTACTGATCGCTACGTTGTTCCAACATTGCGGTTTCTCACAGTCGAACAGCCCACAATCAAAAACAGAAACTATGGACAGCTCTACAAAAAAACATCCGCTGTATTCAAGAACGGATACATCCAAAATAGATATCAGTGACAAAGAATGGCAGGCCGTTTTGCCGAGTGATGTATATTATATCGCGAGGGAAAAAGGTACTGAACGTCCCTGGACCAGCCCTTATGAAACTTTGACCGATAAGGGCACTTATTATTGCGCGGTATGTGGTAATGCTTTGTTCAGAAGCGACACCAAATTTGAAAGCGGCTGCGGCTGGCCAAGTTTTTATGAACCTATCAAAAAAGGCAGTATCATCTACACACCGGATAACTCGCATGGCATGGTGAGAACCGAAGTGCAGTGTGGCCGCTGTAAATCACATCTTGGACACGTATTCGACGACGGTCCACCTCCTACCGGCTTGCGGTATTGTATCAACGGCGTTGTGCTTGACTTTGAAAAAGCAAAAGAAGCCGAGAAAAAGTACAATGACAAGCCCTGAATACCGTGATTCATTATAGGCGGTTTCTTTTATTCATCCCGTAGCGCTTACTTTTGCGTTATGAAATTGTCGCATCTATCCGAAACACTAATCGGCTCCGAAATTGTAAAGCTGGGTGGTGAGATCAGGGAAAAAATACGCCAGGGTGAACGCATCTATAATTTTACGGTTGGAGATTTTGATCCTTCGATCTTTCCGATTCCACAGGAACTTGAAAATGCTATCGTAGATGCATACCGCCAGCATTTCACCAATTATCCTGCTGCAGAGGGTAATAATGACCTGAGGGAAGCGATACTTTCATTTATAAAAGAAACTGAAGGCCTGGAATATGGACTTGATGAAGTATTGGTTGCCTCGGGTGGCCGTCCACTGATCTATGCTGTATTTCGCGCTATATGTGATAAAGGTGATAAAGTGATCTACGCGGTTCCGAGCTGGAATAATAATCACTATACCCATTTCGTAGGCGGAGAACATGTGGTGGTGGAAGCAAAGCCCGAGAATAACTTCATGCCATCCGCTAATGACATAAAACCTCATATAAGCGGGGCGTCACTGATCGCGCTATGTTCACCACAAAACCCAACAGGTACTACTTTCAAAAAAGAAGGCCTTGAAACCATCTGTGACCTGGTGCTGGAAGAAAACCAACGAAGGGGTGAGCATGAAAAGAAATTATACCTGATGTATGACCAGATGTACTGGCACCTAACCTATGGAAACATCAGTCATGTTGACCCAGTTTCCCTTCGCCCGGCAATGCAGCAATACACGATCTATATCGATGCGATCAGCAAGGTGTTTGCAGCCACCGGTGTGCGTGTGGGATGGAGCCTCGGACCTGCTACGATCCTGAGCAAAATGAAAGCAATTCTCACTCATATTGGAGCGTGGGCGCCTATGGCAGAGCAAAAAGCAGTAGCCAGTTATCTCCGGGACACCGATGCGATAAAGAGATATCTTAAACATTTTAAAGCCGAGATCGAGGAGCGGTTACGACGGATTTATAACGCATTCATGGAATTGAAAAATGAAGGTCTGCCAGTCGATGCCATTGCACCGGAAGCAGCTATTTATCTTACTATCAAAATAGATCTCGCTGGACAAAAAACAAGTGATGGCAAAGTGCTAAGCAATCAGAATGATGTCACTTCTTACATTCTTTCGGAAGCAAGACTTGCCGTAGTGCCTTTTTATGCATTTGGTGCAAGCAAAGATTCTGCATGGTACAGGCTGAGTGTGGGTACCTGTAAGAAAGATGAGATCGATGAGATGATTGCAGCATTAAGAAGCGCGTTGAAAAAAATTGTTCCTGCCTAAAGTTTAAATCGGCGAATGCATAAATAAGAAAAGGAAGAATCAGATTCTTCCTTTTCTTATTTTAAGAAGTTTCAGCTTAATTTTTATTGATGAGAAACCGGAATTGTTTTAGCTCTGTAAATCGGATCGCCTTTAATATTCTCCTGGGGTTGGAAGTGATCCGGTTGCGATCGACTAATTCATGAGCAATACAAAACTGATCATCCGATTCCGTTCTGCGCAGCATATCGTTCAAACATTCTACTTCCTGCTCAATTGCCTGCTGGCTCATGAACTCACTTTTTAAGAGTACTAACAGATCCCTGTTTGGCATTTTCATCGCACAAGCATTTTTTAATAACCCGACATTCCTTTGTGACTGGGACAACCGCAATTACTGCCCTTGCCAGTACCGGAATAATAGTTACGATTGCAGGCGGAAAGTATGATCATTCCCGAGAGCAAAAGTAACAGTGTTATCTTATTAATGTTCTTCATAATTTGGATTTCTAAATTAAAACTATTTTAGAAACAAAATAGTATGCTTTTCCCTGAAAACGCAGAAATATTAACATGAGTTTGGACCCAAACGTAAAAAACGCAAACGTTTGTCGTGTGCTGGTTGCGCCGCTCGATTGGGGGCTGGGTCACACTACCCGTTGTATACCTGTGATTTATGAATTGATCCGGCAGGGGGCCGAGGTCTGGATAGCCGGAGAGGGCAGACAGGTAGATTTACTTAAAAAAGAATTTCCCCAGCTCGGGTACCTGCCGCTAGTGGGATATAATATCAGATATAGCCGGACCCGTTGGGGCCTTTTCTTTTCAATTTTGCGCCAGGTCCCCGCCATCCTTAAAACTATCCGCAAAGAACACCAATGGCTGAAGGAAATGGTCGACAGGCACGGGTTTAATGCCGTTATTTCAGACAATCGTTTTGGGTTATGGCACCCGGAAATCATTTCGATCTTTATAACCCACCAGTTACGTATCAGATCGCCATTTGGCAAGGCCTCAGAAGATCTGCTACAGAAAAGAAACTATCATTATATCCGTCGTTTTAGTGAATGCTGGGTTCCCGATAATAGTGATGAAACGGGCCTGGCGGGTTCGCTTTCGCATCCAGCAATTTTACCCGGGGTTCCCGTTCATTATGCAGGTATTTTATCACGATTAAAGCGGACTGGTGCCGCGATAAAAAAGGGGCATCTTTTTATTTCCTTATCAGGACCCGAACCGCAAAGAAGCCTTCTCGAAGAAATTGTAATACGTGATATCGGTCATTATCATGGAACTGCTGTAATTGCCAGGGGGCTGCCTGGTGAACAAAACATTATTCCTTCCACCAACGACATCATCTTCTACAATCATCTCGAAGCTTTTGAATACAATGCTGAAATGGAAAAAGCCGAATGGGTCATTTGCCGCAGTGGTTACTCTACCATAATGGACCTCGCCGTTTTACAAAAAAAATCCATCCTTATCCCAACACCCGGACAAACCGAACAGCAATACCTGGGACGTCACCTGCAGGAAAAAAAGTTCGCGGTTTGTATAGATCAACATGAATTCAGTTTGCCTGAAGCCCTTGATAAAGCTGAGCAATTTGAATATCATCTTCCGAATATCCCCGATAATAATCTAAATATAGTGGTTGGTTCACTCATAGAAAAGATCAGGACACGCTTTGAGGAATAGCTTTCTACAGCCATTAAATTTTTGGATAAATATTCGCCTTAAATTTATACAACACCTTTTTCTATCACAAGGCAAATCACAAGGCAATGAAACCAGGATCACCTATCAATCGACGAAAATTCATTAGCACCGCAGCCACAGCTTCGCTGGGCTTTACCATCCTTCCCCGTCATGTATTGGGGGGGCGTGGTTTTACAGCACCGAGTGACCAGGTCAACCTGGCATATATCGGCTGCGGCACACAGGGATTGCGTGAAATGTGCGAGCTGATCACGAGCCCGGATATTCGCATCACTGCGGTTTGTGATCCGAACAAACTAAGCACTAATTATATCGACTGGTCACCTAATGGAATACGAGATGGTATCCGGAAAACACTGGGTGATGATAACTGGGGCGCTTCATACCAGGGGATTCCAGGTGGCCGCGACATTGGTAAAGAACTCGTCGAGAAATATTACAGTAAGCGTGATGGCAAAACTTTTAAAGGCTGCAATGCATACGCAGATTTCCGCGAATTGCTTGAAAAAGAAAAAAATATTGATGCGGTAAAAGTGATGACGCCCGATCACCTGCATGGATATATTTCTGTAACAGCGATGAAAAAAGGAAAACATGTGGTGATCCATAAACCTATTGCCAACCGGATGTATGAAGCTCGCCAGGTGTTGGATACCGCGAGGCAAACAGGCGTCAGCACTCACCTGCTGGCCTGGAGTAAAAGAACTGGTAATGATCGTGTGAAGCAATGGATCAATGAAGGCCGGATCGGTAAATTACGCGAGATTCATAACTGGTCATACCGCCCCGTGTGGCCACAATGGACGGCCAATCCCACCGAAACTGTTCCGGTACCTGCGGGTTTCGACTGGGATCTTTGGCTTGGGCCTGTACCGGATCGTCCATATCACCCTAATTATACCCATAATGTATTCCGCGGATGGTACGATTTCGGAGGCGGCAGTATAGCCGATATGGGACATTATAGTTTATGGCCTATGTTCCTCGAACTCGGTATCAATACAGCGCCTTATTCTGCCGAAGCCTATGGTACTACCACGCGCATCGTTGAAAACAACGTGAGTCGTTCGGTAAACAATGATGTCGCATTTCCTTATTCCTGTATCATCCGCTTTAAATTTCCCAAACAGGAACAGTTACCTGCTTTCGATCTTTACTGGTATGATGGTGGCATGAGACCTAACGCACCTGATGAATTGGGCGACAAGTCCCTGCCCTCTGAAGGGATGATGTTTGTAGGCGATAAAGGAAAGATCTTAGGAGGATTCCGCAATGAAAACCCACGGCTTTTAGGTGTAACAGAAAATGACCAACCCGGCTACAAGGAAACAATCATTCAGGGAGAGAAAGCCTGGATCGATGCTTTCAAAAATAATACACAATCGCCCGGGAGCTTTTTGAACGCACAGGCTGTTACTGAAACGATTTTACTTGGGGCGGTAGCTCTCCGTGCAAAAAAACGTATCCAGTACGATTCGCAAAACATGAAGATCACCAACCTGCCGGAAGCTAATAAGTATTTATTCAGGGAATACAGGAAAGGATGGGAAATGTAGTTACTTGAAACCGAAAACTAAAAACATGAATCGCAGAAAATTTTTAGAAAATGCGGGAGTATTAGGTGCCGCAGGTGTCGTAGCTCCCGGATTAATTTATCAATCAAATACAATGATGACAGCTACTCAAACAAAGGATGATATTTCCTTGGCTCAATGGGCCCTGGTTGATGAAATACGCGCCGGAAAATGGAAAAATCTTGATTTCCCAAAAGTGGCACGTGAGGATTTTGGCCTAAACGGGATCGAATTTGTAAATACACTTTTTGAAGTACCAACTGAAGGGTATTTGAAAAAATTAAAACAAAACGCTGCCACACATGGTGTGACGATGGTACTGATCATGGTCGATGATGAAGGCGACGGTGCGGAATCTACCAGCCAGGGCAGGAAGCAGTTTGAGATCAATCATCGCAAATGGGTGGACATTGCGCATTATCTCGGCTGTCGCGCTGTACGCACCAACTGTCGTGGACCTAAAAATGCTGATAAAAAAGAAGCTTTGAAATGGGCCACCGAATCTTACCAGATGTTGTTGAACTATGCCAGGCCATCCGGAATTCAAATTGTCATTGAAAATCATGGCGGGGTATCCAATGATCCAGACTGGATGGTTTCGCTGATGAAAGAAGTAAATGATCCTTTGTTTGGCACTTACCCCGACTGGCGCAGCCCGATGCCGGATTTTGATAATTATATGTACCTGCAAAAAACATTGGCTTATGCCAAAGGCATGTCCTATCGTAATCAGCCAACCGAAGCATTAACTGCAAAGATGATCCAGCTTAGCAGGGATTCCGGCTACAGGGGTTGGTATGGTATCGAATCAAGCGGACGTGAGGAAATAAAGAAGGGTATTGATTTGCTGAAAAAATATCTGCTCCAGTCAAAATAAGCAACCTAACTATCAAAAAATCAGGAAGGGGTTGCCGTCGATTGATCAGCATCCCCTTCCTGCAATTCCGGTCTAAATAATATCTGTTACTTCCTGTCTTTTCCAAATGTGTAGCTCAATCCAAGCTGGAACACACTATTCTTCTCTGTCTCGTAAAACTTGGTCAGTCCTGCATTGTATCTCGCATACACACCAATGTTTGAATTGAACTGGTAACCTGCGCCAATAGCCAGTGAGACATCAGTAGTTTCCAGGTATTCCTTGATGTCTGTTACATCACCTTCATTATCGTCCTCCGCTTTCAACAGAAAACCTATCTGAGGGCCTGCTTCCGCATAAAAACCGCGGGCAATATTATACTTCACCAACAGCGGGATCTGGAAATAATTCAATGTTGTCTTTTCATTGTCGTCGTCCCAACGAGCTCCCTGCGCTGAATACAGCAGTTCACCCTGTACACTGAGCTGGGAAGTGAGAGAAAGATTGGCAAGAGCGCCAAAATGCAAACCGGTTTTGGAACGGTAACCTTCCACATCTTTACCGGTAATGTTGGCAATGTTGATACCTGCTTTAGCACCGAAACGTACCTGGGCTTCGCCAGCAAATGCTGCTGCAAACAGAATGGCGAGTAAAAAAAACTTTTTCATTTTCTTTTTGATTTGGTTTAATGATTAATGATCTCTGAGGCGCAAAACTAGGGCGGATATCTTTCGCATCCTAGCAGCACTCAGTCACCTGCACCTTAAATGAGTAAGCTGCATCAAAATACTAGTATCCTGAATCGCTGTGATGAACGGTAAATGAAGTTGATATTCGCGACAACGCTGCTTACAGGAAAATGCCTGGCTCTTATTCTTTTATAATCTCTCTCTTAATATAGGAACCCCAAGGCGAGAAACGCTTCATCGTATTAAGCCAGTAATCGGGATTTAGATCGAGATCGCTATAAGGACGGCCATCATAGATCTCGGCACTTAAGTTTACCAGTTCCCATTCATCTTCCTGGTAGCGCCAGCTAAAATTGTGGGACGCATTGATATTATAACCGCCATTTCCCGAAATGATCTTTCCCATAAGTATCTTTCTTTCGGCAACTGGCTTTTTGAACTCATCCATGATCTTATTAATAAGAAACCGATCCGCGGTAGCAACAACAAAAGAACTATCACGCCAGTCGGCAGCATCGCCATTAAAACCTACTTCAAAATAGCGGTATGATTTTTTTTCTTTAGAACAGGAGCCGGCAGTGAGGACAAGGATGGAGAAAAGGATAATAAGAGGTTTCATTGTATTTGATTTTCACCTCTGACAATGCTTGTTAACCTACCGTTGCTTTAATTTTCTTTCTAAAATGTTAACTCCTGTATTATAGACTATCTTTTTTAGGTACGATCTTATAATCATCCGGTGAAATGCCGGTAACGCCCCTTGCTTTCTTCTTTCCGGCAGAATCCACCGCTGTAGGTGCAGGTGATTTTTCAATATCAACTACTATAG
>JAEZRB010000223.1 GCA_023412975.1 Bacteroidota bacterium
ACCTTGGGATCTTTTCCTGCCTCGGAGATTACCATTCCACCATAGGAATGTCCAACCAGGAGTACAGGCCCGTCCAGTTGTGCAATGGCACGTTTAGCTGCTGCTACGTCATCTTCAAAAGAAGTAAGCGGATTTTGAACGGCAATGACATTATAGCCCTTTGCCTGGAGTTTGGTAACTACTTTGGACCAGCTGCTGCCATCAGCAAAGGCGCCGTGAACTAAGACGACATCTCTAACGCCTTTAATGCTGGGTTGAGATATTGCTTCCGATGTCAGGGAACCTGCAACCGCGGTTGTGAATGCGGCTGAGAGGAATTGTCTGATTGTAAACATGATTTTTGGTTTTAATTATTAATATGAATTGGTTTGATGTGAGCAACTGCCTTCGGCAGGGAGGGGGCCACGGATTACACGGGTTTTGGCTGCCTTCGGCAGGGAGGGGGCCACGGATTACACGGATTGCACGGATTATGGCTGCCTGCGGCAGGAGGGAGCCACGGATTACACGGATTGCACGGATTATGGCTGCCTGCGGCAGGGGGAGGGCCACGAATGGCACGAATTACACGAATGGGGGCATGGATTGTTTGAATTTCCCTTTATAGCAATCTTCCGTATAATGAATAATTATTTTTCAAGAGTTGAAAGCTGCCGGGTCTTTGTTTGGCGCGGTTCTTTTAAAGCGTCTTTGATCACTACTGCGGCCTGGGCCAATGCGGTTTTAACTGCCGGGACCTCAGCCAGTGGATTCAGTAATCCGTAATCATGGATCAACCCTGCATATCGTGTCAGGGTTACTTTGACACCCGCTTCATTCAGCTTTCTTGCATAAGCCTCGCCCTCGTCCCTTAGTACATCATTTTCGGCTGTTTGAACCAGGGCCGGCGGTAATCCCCGAAGTTGTTCCACGCTGGCCTGCAACGGGGAGGCATAAATTTCCCTGCGCGCATTTCTGTCGGGCAGATAGTTATCCCAGAACCATATCATCATATTTCTTGACAGAAATCTTTCTTCACCCAGCTCTTTATAGGAGTTTGTGTCAAAATCGGCATTTGTAACCGGCCAGAGTAAAACCTGCAACTTTATATCCGGGCCACCTTTATCCTTCGCCATCAATGCCACGGCAGCTGTCATATTTCCGCCAACACTATTCCCCACGATAGCCAGGTTTTTTCCATCAACTCCGATCAGGTCGCCATTCTCTGCTACCCATTTTGTGGTGGCATAGATCTGCCTGATGGCAACAGGATACTGCGCTTCGGGTGAAGGCGTATAATCAGGGAATACGGCTACGGCGCCACTCTGTACGACCAGGTCTCTCACCAGTCTTCTGTGCGTTGGATAATCTCCCAGCACCCAGCCTCCGCCATGTATGAAGATGAAAACGGGAGCGCCTGGTTTTGCATTTTTGGGCCTGGTGATATGAATTTTTACAGGGTCCATATCCAGGTCAATGATCCTTTCTTCCTCTTCTATACCAGATGTATCAACCGCTACAGATCTTTGCGCATTGATTAAGACCTGCCGTGCGTCGCCGACGCTGAGCTGTTCGATTGGATTACCCGACCCGGCGTTAAGTGCTTTTAAAAATGACCGCACTTCCCTGAAGATCTTAGGATCGTTTTCTGCTTTTTGCAAATTGTTAGTTTGTGACATGTTCAAAGTTTTTATGTTTTCAAAATGTTTGTTTACGGTATTACGGTATGATTTGTTAATGACTGCTTTTATTCGCGTGATAGTATTGAAGTTTCACACTGGCAGCTTTGACTTATGATCTTCGTGCTGATACCTTCAGCATAAGAATCATGCGAATCCAGTACGATGCCCTTGATCCCGGCGGATGAAGTAATGGCAATCAGCACCGCGTCTTCCTCTTCGGAAACATCACTTTTAAAGAGATATTCCTCGTCGACATTAAATTGTTCGGGATCCAGCCGCATATCCAGGTCACCACAGTACAGGCAAAACTTGTCAACTGTAAAATCAGCGTCATAACCTCTTTCGCGGAGATCGCAAAGGGCGCCTTCCAGTGTTTTATAGTTTTTCATCTTGATTTATTTTTGTTGTTAATAGCTATAGTATTATTGGATACTGCCACTGAAGTTTTTGCTCCATCTCATAACTAATATTGTCGGAGTAAACATTGCAGGGGTCTACCAGGTAACCCCGTCGGCCATCCAGCAGGGATATTGCATAAATGATCCGTTCGGCATCAGGGTTTGCCACATCTTCCAGGTAGTATGTTTCTTCAATTGAAAATTCATCGGGGTATAGCGGTTCGTTTGACCCGGTACTATAGATGCAGGTGGCATCTCTCCTGAATGAAAGCTGGAAACCCTGGCCTTTAAGTCCATCCAGCCTTTGCATTATTGACGTTGAATGTCTGTCCTGGACTATCATCGGTTTAGTTTTAATGGTTATTACCAAAGGTCACTGGCGTTTCCCGGCGCGATGCTTATTTCGGTATGCATATCATTATAGGGCAGGTCCTGCATCCTGATGGCGTCGTCGAGAAATTCACCGCCGTCGGTTATATGGTGAAGTGACTCCTGCAGGTTTATTTCGACCGGTTCTGTCTGCAGTTGCTTTTGTTTTTTTTCAAACAGGTCAAATAAGAAAAATTTCATAGCCTTTGATTTGATGGTGAATTCATGAGTTTATTAGGACAAAACTTTTTTACGCTCCCTTGCCAGGATCGTTAAACCTAACTTTCAAAAAAAGAATTTGAAGCTTTCTGATCTGCTGCCTGTTGACTTGCCGTGTTGTTGACCGGTTTTCGTAAGGATGAATACGCCGGCGTAGGGATATCCTGGTGCACGAACGGATGGAAAGTGCATTCCCGTTACAACCGCCTCGGCAAACTGTCACCCGTCATCTTCGTTTCAACAGGTGGCAGATCATTTGTTAAGACTTTTGCAGTTGGGTGTTCCACCATTTTTCAAAGCTGATCTTGCCCAGATCAGCCGGGCCGGCTGGAACAAGTGCGGCATTGGTTATCTCACCGCCGTAATAAACCGGCCTTCCATTTGACACTACTTTGCGGGGATCGCCTGTATTCCGGAGAAAGCGTTCGACTATCTCATACATTTCAAACCGCTCTGGTCCTGCTATCTCAACTTTGCCATTGATGGGCTTGCCCAGGGCATACTGCACAACAAAGGATGCTACATCATTGGCTGCGATGGGTTGAAATTTTACATCAGAGAGGTGTACTTCATTGTCAGAAGTTGCTTCGTTTGCAATACCCCCCATGAATTCGAAAAATTGTGTACTCCTGATGATAGTATAGGGCACACCCGATTGCCGTACCAGGCTTTCCTGCGCCAGTTTCGCCCGCATGTAGGGGATGTTTTGCATAATGTCTACGCCCACAATTGAAAGCGCTACATGATGCTTAACGCCACCGGTGATCTCAGCGCCTAACAGGTTGCGGCCGGCAGTTTCAAAAAACTCCATGACTGCTTTTTCTTCAAACGAAGGAGAGTTGGCCAGGTCGATAACAATGTCAGCGCCTTTTAATGCTTCGGCAAGTCCTTCCCCGGTGATGGTATTGATACCTGTGTTGGGCGAAGCGGCAATCACTTCATATTCTTTTTGACGAAGCTGGCTAACCACTTTGCTTCCGATGAGGCCGGTGCCTCCGATGACTACGATCTTCATAATTTTAATTTTTGATTGTTTGGTAGGATAAAGGCCAACCCGGTGCCAAAAAATCAAAATGTTGAATGCCAGCGAAATGAATGAAATCGGCATTAAAATTTTTCACGGTATTTAGTGAAAGCACGAAGCTTTTCACTTTATTTAGGGAGAAATAGGGGGAGTGATAACAATGCTTAGGGAGTAAAGTATTCTGCTTTCTGGATGCCCAGTTTTTTCATTTTCGAGTGCAGCGTATTACCGGGGATCTTTAAAACATCGGCAGCGCCTCCTATCCCGGAAACCTTACCGGAACAGCGTTTCAGCGTTTCGACAATATGATGGCGTTCGACTTCTTCCAGCGAACGGTTCAAACGGTAGGCTTCACTGGTTTTATCGACATTACTGCTTTCCGGTATATAGACATCATTCAATTCACCATCTGTTGTCAGCAGGATGCTACGTTCAATCAAATGCTCCAGTTCCCGCACATTGCCAGGCCAGGTATAGCTGCGTAATTGCTGTAATACTTTCGGGGAAACCTTCCTGATCCTGCGCCCGGTATTCCTGCTATACTTTGTTATAAAGAAATGAGTAAGTGGTTCGATATCGTCAGCGCGATTCCGCAAAGGTGGAAGTTCAATAGGAAATACATTTAACCGGAAATAGAGATCGGCCCGGAACCGGCCGGCCTTTACTTCCTCTTCAAGATTGCGATTGGTGGCAGCAATCAATCTTACGTCTAATTTGATGATTTGTTTCCCGCCCAGTCTTTCCAGTTCACGTTCCTGTATTACCCTTAGTAATTTTGATTGTGCCTCGAGCGGAAGCTCACCGATCTCATCCAGGAACAGGGTGCTGTTATTCGCCAGTTCAAATTTTCCGATCCTGCGATCGATAGCCCCGGTAAAAGCTCCTCTCTCGTGACCAAACAGTTCACTTTCGATCAGACTTGCCGGCAATGCCGCGCAGTTGACCTTAACCATTAGTTTATCCCGGCGTGGTGACGTACTGTGAATGGCCCTCGCAATAAGTTCTTTACCCGTACCCGTCTCGCCGGTGACCAATACCGTGGTCGTAGATTCAGCTACAAGTGACATCAGGCGGTACACTTTGTGCATTTCATCGGCATTCCCGATGATGTCTGAAAAATAGATTGTCTTGATTTGTTCCTTGAGGTAGTCGTTCTCAACTTCCAGCCTTTTTTTATAGGCCAGTAGTTTTTCGTTGGCTTGTATATTGTCGATAGCGATCGATATCTGCGCACAAATGCCATTGAGAAGCAGGCTGCTCAGCCTGTCGGCCAGCATCCAGATGGTACCGATGTTTTTGTTTCCCATTCGAAGGGGCAAGCCATACATATTCCTGAGACCCGCGGCCTTCCACAATTTTGCATAAGGGTTGCCGCTTTTCAATTCTTCGTCCACATTAAATACGACGCCGTCCTGGCTGGCAAGTACCTGGGCGGTATATTTTTCTGAGACCGTTATACGATCCGAAGCCATTTTATCAAAGTCGACATTTAGATTAGCCTTTTCAAACAAAGACTTGTCAAACATAAAAGGCACCAGGTGTTTCCCATCTTCCTCAATCACCCTTATCATCACAAACTGGGTATTCATGGTTTTATTCAACACCGTGGAGATCGCTTCCTGCAGATCCTGTTTTGTTTTCACCCTTGTGATATCATGACTGAAACCTATCAGGAAGGTTTGTTCGGCCTGCTTTTTTGTGATCTGGTCATTGGCGATGATATTGGCCATAGCGATGGATATCTGTGCACACATGCCCTGCATGAGGGGAACATTGATCTCATCGATATCCAGTAACAGCATTCCTAAATTTGTCTTCCCATTGCGAAGCCTCACCGCCACAAAATTTTCAAAACCCATTTTCATCCAGTATTCCAGGTACTCGGCTTTATTACCGCGTTGGATTTCCTTTTTGGTGTTAAGAAGTACCGGGGTGGCACTGTTCATTACACGATTTTGTATGCCATCATTAATGGGGTAACTGGATCTGACCATCGCACTTATGATCTTTGAATCAGTTTCTCTATCCCCCAGGTCAAATAGATAAGGACTCATCGTGGTGCCATCTTCATTGATCCTCCGAATAACAAAGCCTTTTCTCCGGTTGAGCTTATTTATGGCAATACTGACGGCATTGGCCAGTTCTTCTTTTGTTCTGACTGTCGCAATATTACTGCTGAAATCAAGCAGGAATGATTTTTCTTCCTCGCGTTGTGCAATTTCCCCATTGGCCCTGATATTCGAGATGGCCACTGAAATCTGGGCACAAACGGCATTTAACAAGTTTATTTTTATGATTCCCGTTTTTTCGGGATTGATATGCAGGAATGCGCATCCGATATTTTTCCCGGCAACGCGTAATGCCGAACCAATTACTTTTTGCAAACCTATTTTCTTCCAAAAGTCTACATAAACGGGAATATTTTCTTCTTCGGCCAACTTGTTTACATCGAATAAAATAGCCCCTTCTGAATTTGCCATCTGCTGAAAAACGGTATCATGAATGGAATGTCGGGTCCTGGTCACTCTTTCAAAATCTGCATGGCCCGTAACATGATTCCCCAGGTCCAGCATAAAAGCGCTATAAGTTTCATCATCATTGACCTGTAAAAAACCAAAATCATGTATGGAGAACAGATCTTTGATCTTTGTATTGACCATCTGTTGCAGATCATCCTTGGTTCTTAGCTTTGCAATTTCTGAACTTAGAGAAAGCAATAGGGATTTTTCCGTTTCTCGTTCTGCGATCTCTTCGTTTTTAATAATATTGGATACGGCGCTGGACAGCTGCGGCGCTATACCTTTCATCAGGTCCCTGAAGTCCTGGCTGAAACCACCCGGTTGATCGGTGTAGGTGTGGATGAATCCCATCGGTCTTCCTTCCTTCATCAGTTTGGTCATCAAAATTTCCCTTACGCCCTTTTCATAGTTCACCCGTAAAAAAGCCGGTCTTCCCGGGAGGTCCATTACATCTTCCAGCACAAAAGAAACCGGGTCGTCTGCCTGTAAAACAGCCTGGATAAATGGCTCGTTCAGCGAGAAATTAGATAGTACCATTTCCTTATACCGGTCATGCGAACGGATGGGTGATCCCGTATTGTCAAGGAGAAAAGGATAGTAGGTCTGTTTCTCATCATTAATAAGCGTAACAATGGAATGCGTGATATGAAAAAGTCCTTTGATACGCTGTTTGAAAAGGATGATCAGGTCGTTCTTATCACGAACCTTCGTGATATCATTACTTAAGGCGAGCAGGATCTCGCTTTCCTTTTTGTAATGCTCAACCTGCTCCTGGAGAAATAGAAATGGGTTATCCTCCCCGGTTTTTTGAGGTGATTGGTTTTTTATCCGCGGCTTTGCCCCTGCATTTTTCATGAAGGCATAGTTTCAGTTAAAACGGAAATAAAAGGGGGTGGCTAAATATTCGGAGAAATCGTACCTTATAAAGGTAGGGCAAAATAGAAGACAAAGCTGAGGGGGGCTAAAAGAGAAAATCTTAATCGCTGCCTTGAAAGAATAAAATGGCACTTAAACTATCTAAATTTCTTGGCCGTTCCTTTTAGACTATTTTATGTGTAAATAAATAAGTCAGAGTGATATGAAAGGTATAGATATTATCGCGCAAACGCCTGGTACGGCAATGATAGAGACTACACCCTCATTGTCGGAACTGTCTTTAAGCGTCAAACCGAAAATCGAAAGATCCGTCAACGATAATATAAATTTCGATGTAATTGTACTGGGTGTTGGAAGTATGGGTTCCGCTACCTGTTACCAACTTGCCAGGCAGGGGTTTAAGGTTTTAGGCCTTGAACAATTCGATATTCCACATGAACTGGGCTCGCATGCAGGCCAAAGCCGTCTCATCCGAAAGGCCTATGCTGAGCATCCCGACTATGTACCACTCCTTGAACGGGCCTACCAAAACTGGAAAACCCTGGAAGCAGATACCGGGGTACAGGTTTACTTTAAGACTGGACTTCTTTATTTCGGTACGGATTCTAATGAATTCTTAAAAGGGGTTCTTACTTCCTCTGAAAAATATAGCATCCAGGTGAATTCGCTTTCAAAGGCACAGATCTCGAAAAAATATCCCCAGTTTAATATGCCTGGCGGCTATAGATGCTTAGAAGAGCCCGATGCCGGATTTGTTACACCCGAGCGAAGCATTCTTCTTTTTACAGAGCAGGCTTTGCGACATGGAGCAGTGATACGCACCAACGAAAAAGTCATCGAATGGAAAAGAGAGAATGGAGTGATACGGGTAAAAACAGGCAAAGGGGTCTATACTGCGAAAAAACTGGTCATCACAGCCGGGCCATGGGCTGGGAAGATGATACCTGGACTTGCTTCCAAACTAAAAGTAACGCGCCAGGTGGTAGCGTGGGTGAAGCCGGAAGAATGGGACTATTTTATGTTAGGCAATTTCCCTTGTTGGTTTATTGGCGACGGAGACAATTCATATTATGGCTTCCCCATTTTGCCAGCGGAAAAATTAGGCGGCCCTCCCGGGTTAAAACTGGCGATGCATGCTCCAATGGGCTATACTACAGATCCTGGTACGATTGACAGGAATCCGAATAATAAAGATGAGAAAATTTTGACAACTGCACTTAAGAAATTTTTTCATGGCGGGTATTCAGAAACGCTTCACATGAAAACATGTATGTACACTAATACTCCTGATGGCAACTTTATACTTGACTACCTGGAAGGTTATGATAAAGACGTGGTCATTGCAGCAGGCTTCAGTGGTCATGGCTTTAAATTCGCCAGTGTGATCGGGGAAATTATGGCAGACCTGGCTGTGAAGGGAGGCACTGCATTGCCAATTGGGTTTTTGAATGCGGGGAGGTTTGGTGGATAAATGAGGTTGCTGGTTAGGAAGTGCCATTAGATTATCCTATATAGCAAATAGTATTTGCAGATTAGCTGACAGAATACCAGGTACCTTTTCCTACACCATGCATCTGCAGATGTTTGTCATCGACCAGTGCTTCAAGGTGTTTTTTAATGGTATTTCGCACCCAAATATTTACCCGGAAATACCCAAAAATTACTCTGTTTTGGATAAGTTGAGTACTACTGTGATAGTGTTCATCATTGGTCGGAGGACTATCAAAATCAAACAAAGTGAATCGGGAATTAAAGCAAAAAAGCCCGTAAAATCTATATTTTACAGGCTTTTGAAAGTGTTTGTGTGTTAACTCTGCGGACCGGACGGGTCCGTCCGTATTCGCCTAAATATTTTAAATTCAACTTTATATCAACCCTGGAAATCTGTAGGTCACCAACTGGTTCACCAGCGACTTCACAACTACCCTTATGCGATAGCGATACAAAGATAACTTACAAACCCTGGTAATCTCCAATCACAACTCATAAAATTTAGCAGTGCTATTAAAATCCTCAGTGGTAAATCGCCCGGCTTTCCACATCCTCCTGTTCAAAATCAAGACTCGGCTTTTCTCAGACAATTTGGGCGGACGAAACGATTTTTGATACAATTTGTTTCAAATTCAGACCGGGGGGTAATGGCAGGGGGTATTTGTACAGGGG
>JAEZRB010000253.1 GCA_023412975.1 Bacteroidota bacterium
ATACCACAGCGCACACTGCGAACACAGCTAAGTATTCGCATCAGGTCCTGTTCTACGTAGCAGATTTTATCACGAAAACGGCTTTCGCTGTGCTCACCGTGCCCGCCGTGGTTTATAGTACTCCAGAGTTCCCCGGACAATAATGATTAGGAATTGGGAATTTGTAATTAGGCGCCGGGGCGACTTGTTATCTTTGCTGTATGAAGTACCAGGTAGGTGATACCGTGATCATTTTACATTCGGAAGAGGAGGGCCAGATCGTGGATTTTATCAACGATAAAATGGCGATGGTTGAGGTGAAAGGCGTGCGGTTTCCCGTTTATTTGGATCAGATCGATTTTCCCTATTTCAAACGATTTACAGAAAAAAAGCCTGTTCCGGCCAACCGGTCAAAAAAATATGTTGACAACCTAAAAAAAGAGAAACCAACTCCCGTTGAGAAAATAGTGGATGGTGTTTGGCTTACTTTCCTGCCCGTGATGGACACAGATGAGTTCGGCGACCTGGTAGTTGAGGAGTTAAAACTGCACCTGGTCAATCATACAGAAAGAGGTTACCAATTTAAATACCGGCAAATATTTTTTGGAGGAACAGAGTTCGAACTAAAGAACCGGATCAATCCCTTTGAGGATTTTTACCTACATGATATACCTTTTGCGGACATGAACGACAATCCCTCGTTTGAATTTGAATTCTCGTTATTGCAACCGGAAAAAGGGAAAGCGGAATATTATGAAGCTTCTCTAAAATTAAAAGCAAAACAACTATTCGCGAAGATCGAAGAAGTAAAGCAAAACAACCTGGCTACTTTCAGGTACAAGCTATTCGACGAATATCCCGATAAACCTGTAGAGGATAAACTGGAATTAGGCAAACTCGCAGCACGGGGTTATAAAATATATAACGCTAAAGAAACCCGTCAGCACCTGGAGTCACCGCGAAGTGTGATCGATCTCCATATTGAAAAACTGACGGATAACTGGGCTTCTATGAGCAATTACGAGATACTGGGTCTACAGATAAAGACATTTGAAAAGTATTATGACCTTGCCCTGGCGCATATGCAACCTTCGCTGATCGTTGTACATGGGTTGGGAACGGGAAAATTGCGGGATGAAATACATGATCTGTTGCGCCATCGAAGAGAAGTGAAATCCTTCGTCAACCAGTACCATCCGCAATTTGGATGGGGAGCTACGGAAATATACTTTCAGTATTAAATAGCCTGATTTAAACGCTGCGGTAAATTTCTAAATGATCCTCAATTGTTGACCTCTAATATTCAAATTACAGGTGTACGATCTTACGACTGCGAGCGGCCTTGATCGTGTTGATCACCTTCTGCGCCTGGTGACGCTGTTCTGCCAGTGTTTTTAAAGTTATATCAGTATCAGGAATGCCTGGCTGTTTGTTTTCCTTAAGTTCCTTCTCAAGATTTGCCAGTTCAGCTACAGCTAATGAATAAACTTTTTGCAGGCTGTCAAGCTTTATTTCAGCCATGGCGCTGTTCAATTGAGAATTGACCTGGTTCCAGTTAATCTTTTCGTAAGTCAGTTTCAACTGGTCTTCCAGTTTTTCCCAATCCATTTTCGACATTTGCGCGTTGTACTCGGCTTTGAGTTTCTCCTTTTCAACTGAGGTCATCGCATCGGCGATATTTTTCTCCATCAGTTTCCAATGATCTTCCGCCATTACTTTTTGCGAAGCTTTCAGCGCTTCCTGAACTTGTTTTTCCTGTTCGGGTTCCAATTCAGGAATTATTTTTTCGGCCGCAGTTACATAATTATATGTCCATGCTGGTACAGGGGCAGGAGGGGCGGGAGGTGTTGGCAAACTGACTTCATCCGGGGCATCATGTTTCGCCGATTGCTTTGCCAGGCCAGCTTTAGGAAAATCAGCTACGGGCTTCGTGTCACCAGGATTGTTAGTGATAGTTTTTATTTCGGTTTGAACCAATATTTCATCATTTGCTTCCGGTTTCTCAGTTCCCCTCACCATTCTTTGATCGCCAGTTGGTGAGAACAGGTGAAATGGTACGCTCAGGTCGGTCAGTAATCCCGGTCTTAGGTTAGATTCACCGGGTTTGCTCAATAATAGCAACGCGTTGATACCAACAAAACATAGAAGGGCTGCGGCGATGCCAGCCAACCGCTGAAAAGAAAATGTTTGTTGTTTGCGGATACCTAATATTGATTCGATCCTTGACAACAGGTCTTTCTTTGATCCCATGGAAGCCGCTACTGCCAGGGTTTGTACAGGATGAGCCGCTTTTTCAAGTGTGAGCAGGGCGCTGGCATAACCATGCGGTTCATACTGGAACTGTAATACCAGCTCATCACAATTCTTTTCCCGTTCTGACTCTATGATCCTGGCAAAAGCTTTTACAAATGGGTTGAAGTAAAGCAGGGATTGTATTGCTTTTGAGATCAGGTTGATCAGAAAATCAAAACGCCTGATATGTGATAACTCATGCAGTAGTACCGCTTCCACCTGTTGCGGGCTAAGATGATTGACGGCAGCCACGGGAAGCAGGATGATGGGCTTGAAATAACCGATCGTTACAGGTGAGTTCACCAATTCGGAAAGCCAGACATGTACGGGCTTTTTGATGCCCATATGTGCTGCCATATTTTGCACAAAGATTCGCCACTCCACATTTGCTTTCCTCAGCCCCTGGCTGCGGATCACCTGTACATAGCGGTAATTCCTGATAAAATTCAGGATAGGAGCTATCAATAATAACAGGTATACCAGGGATGCAAAGGGCAGGAATTTATGTAAGCCCGCGTTTACCACTTCATTGCCCGTTACGGATACAAATGCGTGGTAACTCTGCTGCACAGCTGCGGCATCAGATAAAGTAATAAGTAATGTAAGAAGAAACCAGGCAAACCCGGTAAAAAGCATCGAGGTTGCCAGTAAGCTCTTTTTGGAAGAGCTTGTATTTTTAAAACTTGAAATGATTAACTGGTAGACCACCCACAACAAAGCCATCTGCCACAGGCTGTTTAATACAGCCCATCCCAATGCCTGCAGAAAATTTGATTGCCCTATAGCAAACATGCGTTAGTGTTTTTTCAGATCATCTAATAGCGCCTGTATCCGTTCCAGTTCAGCCGGGCTTGCTTTATGCTCGCCGAGTGCCTGGATCACAAGTTGGGTAGGGGATCCGCCAAACAGGCTGTCGATCATTTTTCCCAGTAAATGTTTTTGTGTTTTCTCCTTGTTCACGGCGGCCTGGTACACATGGGTACGCATAGAATCATCTCTTTTCACCAACCCTTTCTCATTCATGATCTGCATTAGCTTGAGCGTAGTGGTATAGCCCACATCTTTTGTTGCTGCCAAACTTTCGTGTACTTCCCTGACCGTGGCAAGTCCTTTTGTCCAAAGGATCTGCAGAATTTCCAATTCACTTTCAGTGGGTCTTATACTTCTAATGGTTGACATGGGTGTTAAGTTTTGCGAATCGAATATACGACTAATTTCGTATAGACCAAACCCTCTAACGATATTTAGTTTTTTTTAACGTTGATTAACCCGTTAGAAAAGAGCGTCTATTGGAATCCAGGTCGTTTCAGGGCTTCCAGTGTATGATACGATTGTGGCCCCAAAAAGGTTACAAAAAAAATAGCCCCCCTGTAGAAACAGCGGGACTATGTGATAATGGTTCTGATTAAGCTCTTAAATATACTATTTATATTGAACCGTATTATTTTTTGCCAGGGTTGCCTTTGGCTGGGCTTTGATTACTGTCTCAACCGGCTGTTCTTTTTCTTTACTATTGGCTGCCGTTTCATCGTTACCGCTCATTTGCGCCAAGGTGGGCGCGATAACCAGGGAAACGATAGACATTAATTTGATCAGGATGTTCATCGAAGGTCCAGATGTGTCTTTAAAGGGGTCACCCACTGTATCACCGGTCACGGATGCCTTGTGCGGGTCAGACTTTTTGTAATACATTTCGCCATAGATCTCAACACCTTTATCGAAAGATTTTTTGGCGTTATCCCAGGCTCCACCAGCGTTGTTCTGGAACATGCCCATCAGTACACCACTCACGGTAGCTCCTGCCAGGAATCCACCCAACGCCTCGGCACCCAGGCCGGGAGCGAAACCAATAATAAGCGGGGAGATGATCGCAATTGCTCCGGGTAGCATCATTTTTCTAATCGATGCAGTAGTAGAGATCGCCACGCATTTATCATATTCAGGTTTACCGGTTCCTTCCATAATTCCGGGAATCGACTTAAACTGGCGACGAACTTCTTCCACCATGGCCATGGCCGCCTGGCCTACTGCACGAATAGCGAGAGAAGAAAAGATAAATGGTATCATGGCGCCTACAAAAAGACAGGCGAGAACATTTGCCTTATAAATATCTATACCGGTAATGCCGGCCACACCAACGAATGCTGCAAATAAAGCAAGCGCGGTGAGTGCTGCAGAAGCGATCGCGAATCCTTTACCGGTGGCAGCCGTAGTGTTGCCAACAGCATCCAGTACGTCTGTTTTTTCCCTTACATCTGAAGGAAGTTCACTCATTTCAGCAATACCACCTGCATTGTCGGCAATCGGGCCAAAAGCGTCGATAGCAAGCTGCATCGCAGTTGTTGCCATCATCCCTGCAGCGGCGATCGCCACACCATACAAACCTGCACACTCATAAGAACCCCAAATACCACCAGCCAGTACCAGGATCGGAAGGAAAGTTGATTCCATACCGATCGCCAATCCACCAATGACATTGGTAGCATGACCGGTTGAAGACTGGCGAATGATCGACAGTACCGGTCGTTTGCCCATGGCAGTATAATATTCCGTGATAATGCTCATTAAGGCACCTACGAGCAGACCTACAC
>JAEZRB010000269.1 GCA_023412975.1 Bacteroidota bacterium
CATAACAGGAGAACCACCGGGCTGGGCTTCCTCATTATTAGGCATTTGCATTTTTGATGATCTGGAACGGCAGCTTCGGGAATATCATGCCTCCTCTCTGGGCAACGGTAATTATGGAAGTACCAACCTGCCCTATTGCGCTAAAGAAAGCATAAGGTCTGCGTTCAAAGCCACCGGCTACCGTATCATTCTTGAAAGTGGAAGCATGACCAGCAACGTCAGGGCGGGTAGCGACCTTAACATCACGCTGAACTGGAAGAATATCGGCATAGCACCTACCTACGAAGAATGGAACGTAGTATTTGAATTAAAGGATAAAGACAGTAAGGTAGTATGGTCAAATACATCCTCGTTCAGTCCGGGCCGGAAAGGAGGAACTCCATCGTTATTACCATCCTCACAGGCTACGCAGGTAACAGATGTTTTTAGATTACCTTCGAATATCTCACAAGGCGATTACAGCCTCAGCCTGGTCATTCAGGATCCAACAGGGTACCGGGCCCCATTGCCATTGGCTATACGCGGACGAAATAGTGATGGAAGCTATACTTTGAAAAATATTACCGTTGCCTCAGGCAATGGGACTCCAACCACGCCGGCACCTGCTCCAACGCCTCCTCCACCAACGGGAAGCTGTCCTGCTATTAAAGCCACCCTCGGCAGTACAGGAGGGTGTAATGGTCAGCCGGTTAACGTGTTCCTGTCTTCTGCCACCGGCCAGGGACCATTTAGTATTGTCGTAAACGGGACTACATACAATAATGTTTCGATCGGTACGTCTTTTACCTCACTCGGTACCGAAACCATTTGGTCTGGCAAACCTTCATTTGTTACCCATATCGACAGGGCCGTTGAACTGGGAGTTAAATTTTCAAGCTCCGAAAATGGTTATATACGAGGCATCCGGTTTTATAGTCCCAATTCTGTTTCAGGAACATATACCGGCAACTTGTGGTCAAATAGTGGAACCCTGCTAGCCAGCGCAAGATTTTCCAATGTCACCCGGAACGGTTGGCAGGAAGTACTGTTCTCTCAACCGGTCGCCGTTACTGCGGGTACTATTTATGTCGCATCCTACTATACGACGGCAGGCGTCTACGGATCAACCGCAAATGGATTGAAATACGCCGTGAATAACGGAAAATCTTTGACCGCGCTGGGCAACAGCACCAAGGGAGGAAATGGCGTTTACAAATACAACGGATCGGGCTTTCCCACCAGTACTTACCTGGCAACCAACTACTGGGTGGATGTTGTGTTTTCAAAAAGCAACTCCACGGTGTTCAATTTAACCAGTATAACCGACAAGAATGGCTGTAAAGCAACGGGATCATTGCATACATTAACCGTATCCTCGCAATCCTGCACCCAGCAACGCTCGTCATCGACCGCATCGAACGATATAGCGGTTAATGCAGCACCGGTGATTAATATAAAGGAAGAAGAAAACATCAATGAACTAAAGCAGAACTATCCAAATCCTTTCAGCGATGCTACTGTTATAACTTACCGGCTGGCAAAGACAGGAAGAATAACCCTCTCGCTATACGACATGAACGGCAAGCTATTGAAGACAATAATAAACGGGCAGAAAGATGCGGGCGAACATACCGCGGTGCTCAGTGCTACGGAGCTTGCTGCTGGTGTATATTTTTATAAACTACAGGGAGAGAATTATTCGGCTGTGAAAAAGATGATCATTCATCATTAACACAGCATCATTAAAATAGCTGGCACCTGGGCCTCAAAAGCAACATCAGGCGCCAGCTATTTTTTATTAACCAGGTGCTGTCGGCCCAAAAGGAATTCCCCACAGGAGGCTCGTCCAACAATTACCGCAATATATCGTTGTTAAAGTTTAATTGCGTGAACGCGAACGGAAGAAACTTTCCGCCATTTTCAAAAAGGCTGGACAAGCCTTCTGAATGCTATCGCCTGGTCATGAAGATCTTACTCTCCAGCCTGATGCGTCATTCTATCCCGGATGGCGGATTCTTTGCTGGAACAAGACCAAAATCTGATGCAGACAAACCTTTTGAAACAATAATATCAGTTGAATTGTTTTTTGACAATTCATTGTATACCTGCTCAAGTGATTGAATATTTGTTCTATGATCAATCTTAATCATTCTCTAATTTATATTTTAGAAGTGATTATGCATATACCTGCTCAATATTCCCACTCTCCATGACTCACCGGCAGCTTATTCAATTCTGTTTTTAAATATCGCCAGTTGGGTAAAAACTTATCCATATAGGCAATAAATCTTTCGTTGTGATGCCGTTCCAGCAGGTGAACCATTTCATGTACAATGATATACTCCAGGCAATGCAATGGCTTTTTGGCAAGTTCCAGGTTTAGCCAGATTCGTTTTGCTTCAATATTGCATGATCCCCACTTGGTTTTCATTTGCTTTACCTGCCAATCATTAACTGATATTCCCATTTTCTTTTCCCACTTCCTGATAATGGCCGGTATTTGCAACTTAATTTGCTGCCTGTACCATTGATTCATTACCTGGTGGCATTTTGTTATGGTTGCCCCGGGCCTTACATATAAGTCTATCCTTCTTTTATTCCTGATCACAACTTTCGGGGGATCTTCGGTTTCAATGATGTTTAATAAGTATCTTCTGCCTTCATAATAGTGGCTCTCCCTGTTTTTATATTCCCTTTCTGGCAAACGGTCTTGTCCTTCAAATTTCCGTTGGTTCTTCTTTATCCAGCCTAATTTGGTAACAGCAAATAATCGTACAGTATCATCCTTAACGTTCAATGGCGCAGCTATACGAACCCTTCCGGCCGGAGGATATACCCCAAGGTGAAGGTTCTTTATGTCCTTCCTCACCACCTCAATCTTAATATTGCTTACAGTTATATAACTCATCCTAATAATCGGGTTGGTTTCTTACCAGTTCATAAATTCTGTCAATTTCGTCTGGTGTTACAATGCCTTTTTCTTTTAGAATTTTCTCAATTACAAGCCGTACTTCTTTTTGCTTGATCTTGTTATCCCTCCAGGCATCTTTCTTAGTTGTTCTAATACCTTCATCCATCATAATGCTCAGCTCTTCATCCTTTTCCAGGTTATCATACAAAGCCTGTTTCGCTTTTGTGTTGATGGAATGAGGATAATCCGGATTGTCCTCCGGCTTTTTTACTTTACGGGAAAGGTCAATAATCTTCTGTAAGTATCTTTCATATTCCTCTGTCTGCAACTTTCTTTGTTGTATCAGTTCATCCAACAACTCACTCATTTTTTCGTAGTATAATGGATTTGTTGGCCTTTCTTCGATAATAAGCTTCCGTAAATTGTTCTCAATGGTTTCTGCCATTGCCTCTTTGTTGTTGCGGATGCTGCCGGGCAGGCTATCCAATCCTTTTTCTCCTTTCTCAACCAGCAACTCAACCAGGCTCATATCTTCAAAATTTCCCAGCACCCTGCTTTCTTCTGCACCAATATAACTGTCGATCAGGTGGCGCATGGCAGGCTCATACTTTTTCAAATCAATATAGTCTCCGCTGTTAATCTGAATGAGTTTGCGTAAAGTTTCAAAATGCTTTACATCAGCCTGTATTTCTTTTGTTTCTCTTTCTGAATATCCGGCTTTGAGCATTTCATCTGCAATATTTGCATAAGCCCGGATCAGGGCAATAGTGAGTTTATATAATGCAACCCTTCTCGGTTCGGAGTCTTTTAATAAATCTGGTTCTTGTGTGTTTCCTCCGCAGAAATAATGGATATGTGCAAGGTCGTCTTTGGGTTCTTCAACTGGTTCAACCAATGCTTTAATTGCTTCAAGTGCTTCTTCCAGATCTTCCTTTCCTTTTTTCAGCCGGTCTTTCAATAAGCCCTCCACATCTTTTTTCTCATACGCATCCAAAGCACCGGAGGTATAATCCGTATAGGCGTTTTCCAGGCTGTCAAACAAGTCCATATAATCAATGATGTACCCATAATCCTTGTCTTCACCATCCAAACGGTTCACCCGGCATACTGCCTGAAATAAGCCGTGATCGTGGAGTTTCTTATCAATATACAGATAGGTGGCTGAAGGGGCATCAAAACCTGTTAGTAGTTTATTAACCACAATCAGCAATTTCATTTGTGCTGGCTCATCAACAAACTTTGCCTTTACTTCAGTTTCAAACTGGTCAACTTTTTTAACAGCTTCATCATACGGCAGGTTGAAATAGCTTGCCAGCATGTTCTGGTAAATTTCAAACCGTTTTAGTTTTTCGGTGTAGCCTTCACCGGACTCTTCGCCTTTTATATCGTTGTGATTGGGTACAAATGAAGTAACGATAGCACAGTTCTTTAACCCGGCTTTCTGAAAGAGCTCGTAATAACGGCAGGCATTGTAGATACTATCCGATACAAGTATCGCATTTCCCCGGCCGTTTTGCAACCGGGGCTTTTTAGCCATGTCCATCATCATGTCAATCACAATCTTCTCCAACCGGCTACGGGAACTGAATACTTTTTTCAAAGTACCCCACTTCTGTTTGAGTTCGGTTTTGGCAAAATCAGTAAGGCCCTCCGTTTTCAGTTCAAACCATTCATCTATTTTATCGTGTGAAGAGATTTTCTGTTCTATATCCCTTGCTTCATATCGTAAATCCAAAACCACTTTGTCTTTTACCGCTTCATCAAATTTGTATGTATGAATGTATTTGCCAAAAATTTCCAGGCTGGTTTGTTTATCGCTTTTTAATAAGGGTGTACCGGTAAAACCAATAAAGAGGCCTTCCGGCAAAAATGTCTTCATTGCATCATGCAGCTTACCGGATTGTGTGCGGTGGCACTCATCAACAAATACATACACATCTCCTTTTGCCCTGAAATCTGTTGGAATACCGCTTTTTAATTCATTTAAAAATCCCTCCACATCTCCTTCCTCTTTGCCTTTAAATTTGTGTACCAGTGAACACATAAGCCAGGGAGAGGTATCATTGAGTTTGCTTAGTAAATCCTTGCCACTGGTAGTGCGATATATCTTTTCCTGCACGCCATTGTACACTTTCTCTATCTGATCGTCTAGTTCTTCCCGGTCGGTGATTATTAATACCCGGCCTTGTGGATTGTATTCCCTTATCCATTTGGTAAGCCAAACCATCGTGAGGCTTTTTCCGCTTCCCTGGGTATGCCAGATGATGCCGCCTTCTCTTTTACGAAGATGTTCCTGTGCGGCTTTCACACCAAAATACTGGTTGTGGCGGCATAGTTTTTTAATGCCCCTGTCAAAAACAATAAAATCATGCAGCAATTCAATGAACCGTTCTTTGTTCAACAGTTCAATGATATTCTTGTCTAAGGGCAAGCGGTACTTTGCAGCTTTATCTCTTATTGGTTTGGTGATCTTTAACAGGTGTACATCCTGCTTATTGATTTCTTCACTTACTTCCTTCCATTTCAGGTAATACTTTTCCCTTGTTTCGATAGCTCCGTAAGCAATGCCTTCAATATCGTGGCCGGCCATTACATATTGTACGGTTGCAAAAAAACGTTTTATGAAAATCTCTTTCTGGTTATCGAGGTTTTGACGTATGCCTTCTGTATTGCTAACAATACTGCGTTTTAATTCTAAAACTCCTAAGGCGATTCCATTTATATACAAAACAATATCAGGTCGCTTATCATGTTTACTTTTTATGGTTACTTCTTCAGCAATGGCAAAATCGTTCTCCAATGGATGTGCCCAATCTACCAGAAATACCGAAACCTTATTCATACCAATCTCCGGCCTAACCGGTACACCATAGCGAAGCAAGGAATAAACTTCCTTGTTGATGTCATATAAAGACTTACCCTGGTCGTTCACTACTTTATTGAACTCGAAAATGGCTTTGGCTGCAAGGTTTTTTTCAATCCCTCTTTTATCGACCAGCCATGTAGTGAGTAATTCCTCTTCCACATTGCTGTTACCGTCACGGTCTTCCCAATTACCGAGATAGCGGCAGCCCAGTTCTTTAGTCATCAGGGCTATAACCCTGTCCTGTGTTTCCCGTTCTTTTTTGGCGATGTTGCTCATTGAATATTCGCTGGGTTAAGTTGCAATAAAGCAAAATTTACAGACTCTATTTTATTCTTCACTTCGCTTTCAGGAATTACAATTTCTAAATGAGTTTGATTTTCTACGAAACCAAGTTTAAGCAATAATCCCAAAAGATCATTTTCAAATGCAATTTTATTCCTGTCAAACATTTTTAACCGATATGTTCCATTGCAAGCGTAGTAAATATCAAATTCAGGTTCATTTACCTTGTATTTATAACCATATAGATAAAAGCAGGGTTCGTCTTTATCGGTATTGACCTTGTAGTAAGGCATATGTTTGAATGGTGATATATCTATGTTTTCATTCAACTGCAAATACATTGCATGGGTAAAGAGTTCTGAATGCTCTCCATTCATTTTAACGCCTGATAGCAAATAAATAGAATCTTCGTTTTCATATCTTATATATTTATAGTTGCCCAGGTAGCTCAATAATTTTGGAATTTCAACAAATTTCCTTCTCCATCCGATTAAATTATCAATTGCGGCTGTACAAATAATATCAAGACTATTTAATTCTGCTGTATCAAATGCTGGATCATCAATCAGCATTTTGAAAAACTCTCTTTTAGCTTTCCGCTCTCCATCTCCCTGCAAAAATCTTTTCCAGCTTACATCCCTGTCACTGTCATTTAAAAAACTACGATTTGATTTGGCATAGATGAGATAATCACCTTTTGATAACAAGGCTCTGTGCAGTCTATGATTTTCTTTGGCTTCAGGTTTCAAACCATTATCATCAAACAGTGAAAATACAAGTCTTAAATATTCACAAAACGAATCAAAGTATTTTGCATCAGCAGCATCGTCCCAATTACAATTCTGATTCCTGTCATAGTAATCCTCAACTCCTGAAAATGCTAAAGCAAAGGTGAGCTGTCCTTTAAAATAAGATTGTCTTTCCGCTTCATAAAATTTACCAGACCAATCGCCATTTTTTAAAATAAGGTGTGCCTTTATTTGTTCTTCTTTTACCTGGGCAGGATTAAACCCGGTTATACTTTCACCTTTGGCAAGATATTCAATGACCTGGTTACTGTGCGGTAATAATCTTTGAATTGACCTCAATGAATTAATAAACTCAGTTTCGCTATTATACGGAGTAGTGTTTTCTGTAAGATTAACAACTACTCTCATCCAGTCAGACAATCCCTCATTAGTTTTCCATTTCGAAAGAAAAGAGTAATAAGCAAAGAATTTAATCCGTTCAACATACCCGGCATCCTTAAAGCGATTGTCTATAATGTTTTGAAATGTTTCAATTTCCTTGTAGTAATAAAAATCAGGCAAACTCTGGTGATACTTTGAGTTTTCGCTTAAAATATCAAGTGTATCAACCAGGGCAGTTATAAAAATATCGTTTTGCTTCAAATAAAAACCAAGCGGCAGGTTATCCTGTTTATCTATTAAACTCTTAGGATCATTTAGACGTAAAGCATAGTGATTAATAGCAACCGTACTTATAAAATTCATAAGTTGCTTATCAAATACGTTTTCATTAATGTCCCTGAAAGTCCAGAAAAGATCTGCCCATTTTGTATCTATCCTGTGAGAAAAGTATTGCTTCAAAGTTGGCTGGTAATTCAATTTTCCATTGTGCTGGCCCAAATGCTGTTCAAATTTTGCTTTGAAATTTTCAAACTTAGTAAGGGGTTTACCCCTGGAGTTCATCTTTATATACAGGTCATCAGTAAGTCCATAATCCTGTAATGGAAGAAATTGAAAAGTAATTATCGGATTTTCCGTATTCGTCAGTAAATCATAGAATCCGTTTGTGTCTTTAAACTTCATGTGAATGGCATCCAGCATACAAAGCATTGACTGAATAGTAGGATCATTATCCCAGGGTAAAAAATACCATGAACTGTCTGCTATTGTTTTAGACAAGGTATTCTCCTTTTCTTCATCGGCAGGAAGAAGTTCTTCAAGAGTAACTGAATATTTTAAAATAGCATTACAAAAGTCAGCCGCAGATTGACGGGTTTTATAAGTAAAACGGGAAAACCCATCTTTAACAAGAACACCGACAAAATCATTTTTCTTGCCTTCTTTGGTTGCTAAATACCAATGCAATAAAAACAGTGTTGTTAACCGTTGTTGCCCGTCTAATGGCACAAAATTGTTATTTGCATCAATGTCACCATAAATAAAATCAAGATCTCTGAAAGGGATACCTTCCGCCAAATAACTATAAAGGGCATCTAAGAATACGTTGCGGACTTCAGAAGCAGATTGGCGACCCTGGGCATAATCTCTCTGTATTATTGGAATTTCAATATTATAATGCTTTTCGGCAAACAACTTATAAAAAGTTAACTGTTCACTCATTTATTGCAAAGTGTTTTCAATTTCAGTTAAATAATCGTTTGCATCATTGTTATTCCAATACATCACTTCGCCTAATTTTTTACTATATGCTTTAAGGAAAACATTCTTGGTGCAAAGCGGGATGAAAATTCCCTGTTTTTCCTGCTGAATAATAAAGTTTCGCTTAACAGGGAAAAAAGCATTTTTATACATTCGGTTGGTGGTCTCATCTAAAAGAGTAAGATTACACAGGCTAGCGGAATCGTCCAATTCATCATTCTCTTTAAAATAGATCATCAACTCGTCATAGAGACCACTGAAAATTACATTATCCTCATCCTGTTTTGTAAGTATCAACAGCAACCTTTCACAATATTCTTTTTCCTCAGGTGAAATGTTATTCAGCTTATCCTGAATACCTTCTTCATTTGATTCATCAAAGGCAATACCTGTAAAGTATTGCAAAGCTGTATTAGCCCAGTTTAATTTGTCTTTCCCGGAAATATCTTTACTGGTTTGTGAGCGGATATGCTCTAAATCCCAATGTTGTTTGTGGTAATGATTGAAAGGAAATCGGACACTGCATTTTTCATTATTGATAATGGTCATAACATTAAAGAGCAATAATGTGTTTCTGATCTCTCTTTTGTTATCATCAAAGTTCAGTTCATCTATGTTTTTTGAGACGGTATTTTTTGCGATGGACTTTAGCTTCTCCTTAAATTTTGTTTTGGTAGAGTGCTGTGCTATTTTCTTCAGGGCATCAATATTTTTACCTACAGAAATAAGATAACCGATAAGATGGTATAATTCCCTGTCGTGGAACCATTCCTCGAATGCGAGAAAATATTCCTTAATGCTCAACCATATATTATCAATTGCTCTTGGATTCGCCTTTTCCTTTTCAAACTCTTCCAGGAATTTGTAAAAGGTATAATAATTCTCGGCATCAGCAGGCTTGTCTTTCATCAGGTCGAAAATGTATTCAATCCTTGTATCGTACTTATCCGGAACCGGGCAAATGAAATACCAAAACTCTGCACCCTGTAAAGTCTGTTCAATCCTATCCCATTCAGATGCAATACTAAGCTGCTTTAATGCTTTTGCTTCCTTATCCGCCTTTGCATTGGATTTGCTAAGAAACAATGCCTTTACAAGCTCTGCATTGGTTAAAGGTATTTTACCAATGTTTAGCCGGGTAAAAATGTCTATCACACTGGACTGGTCATTGATCTCATACCAGATTACTTTTGTTCTGTTTATCAGTTTATCGTAAAAATTAGATTTGATGGCAGGGTTTGCTTCTTCTTTTTCAGTAAACCAATCTGAAATAAAATTGTATGCTTTATGCAGATGGAACAGGTCGATATTTTCAGCGGTTTGTTGTTCGTCTTCTACAATATCCAAAAAGTTATCCTGTTTCAGCCTGGTTTCAAAAGCCATTGAGTAATGCCTCTTGGCTGTTTTAAATTCTGTCTGGTTGAAATAGTGTAATATTAGCAGAATGGTAGTTAACCGTTGCTGGCCGTCGATCAATTCATATTCATTATCGGCTGTGCTTTTCACTACTACAGGCTGTAAACAGTAAAAGGCTTCCGGATTGGCATAGTCTATTTCATAAGTCCAAATATCTTCCAGCAAAGGCTTTACCTGGTATTTGGTTTGCCAGCGATAGCCTCTTTGGTATGCAGGAATATTGAAATGATAATTCAATATCTCACCAATTGATTTTATGCTTAGTACATTATTCATTTGAATTTTTAAAATGAAATTGACCTAATTACCTATTCCAATAAGCAAACATTGCGTTGGCAAATTGATTTGACCTTCTCCCACTCCGTTTTATCAGCTTGCTTTCCTCCGGCGATAGTGCTTTACAAATTGTTTCTAATTTTTTACGATTCTTATCTGGCACTTCAACATAATAGATACCTTTCGGCCTGTTTTTACTCTTGAGTTTCCTTGTATGTATTACAATGCCCGGAGGATACACATATTCCACATTCCCGGCTTTAAGCACCTGCATTACTATATCACCTTCTTTTGCAGCAGGCTTCCCCGTCCAGATAAACGATTCAACCTTGTGAAATGATTTGTTGACTCTCTTTTTCTTTGCTTCCTGTTCTCCAATATCGGCCTGCTCAGTTTCATAATCATCCCAATCAGTTAATCGCAATTTTGTGATGTAAAATTCTGCCTCGTTGATTTGCCCAGGTTTTGCTTTTTTAGTTCTTGGCCCCTTTAAGCCTGCTATTTTGGGTGGCCGGTAAATTTTGTCCAGCTTGCTTAATAATTCAGCTCCTAATTCAACTGAACATAACGACTCGATAAAGTTTTTTGCATCAGCTATCGTCTTTTTATCTGTAGATTTCAACAGTACCTCTTTTAATCTTTCAGACGAACTGCCGGAAACATTGGTAGAGCCAATGAATAATGAGTTATTAACGATAAAAAGTTTGGCGTGCAGGTTCTCGTATGAAAATATTCGAACTCCTTGCTTATAGAGTTTAATTAGTTCAGCAGGGCAGGTTTGCCCGCATTTAACGCTTTTTTCAGAGGCATCAACAACCAGGATGCTTCCACTTTTAACAGGCAATAGGTTTGCTGCACCTTTTCCATAATAGGCTACGGCAACAAATGACCTAGTCCTACTTTTTTTAACAGCAGCAGTAAGTTCAGCCCAAACTTTTTCTGTAATTAATTTTGTTGCCATTGGTCCGTATTTATACCAATCGTATTTTACCGGTTAACAGATTTTGCATCATGCCTTGTTTAATCATTTTGTATTTATTCAGTTTCTTCTCCAGTACATGAATTTCATTATCTATATCAGAAAGAATTTTGCCGATTTGTATTTGTTCAGATTTATGGGGTGGTATTGGAATAATCGTTTTTTTTGCCCCAGAGATTGTGTAAGTTCCCACAGTAGTTTTTCCTGATGCATCATCAATTTGCTTTTCAATAAATTTTGTAAAGTAAAGCTGTTTTAGATATTCAGAATCCACACTCCTATTGATCTTAAACCAAATAATATTTCCATCCTTAAAATAAAAAGGCTTGCTATCTTTTACTAAGTATACTTTCCCTAATGTACCTACACCTGTTACTAAAATATCTCCCACCTGTGGAACACCATGCTTCCTTTTAAATGATTCATACATTTCTTGTGTTATAAAAAGCTGATTATCCACTTCCCCTTTTTCTGCTAAAACAGCAAGCTCTCTGGCCCTGTAAAAAGGTATCCCTTTTGATTTCCATTCACTTTGAAATACTCTCTTACTTGACGTGATTTCAAATAATTTACCAAGTTCAACCATTTCCCACCCTTCCTTCGGCCTCAACAACTCCTGCAGAGCCCCTTGCTTTATCAATTTCTTTTTGGCAATGAGTTTTTCTAATTGGGAAATCAGTTTATCGGTATCGTTTAAGGCTGTGGCGATGGCATCTTGTTCTTCTTTGGTTGGGGGAAGGGGGATCTTAAAGTTCCTGATGTCTTTAGGACTAATATGTGGAATTGCCGATGCTGTTTTGACCGAATCACAATATTTAGTGAAATAGTCGCTACATATGAACTCTTTCAAATAGCCCATATCAATTTTTGAAGAACGAACTCTTGCTATACGTTGTAGCAGCAATGCAGGCAAATCACTGGAGGATAATCTTGCAAAACTTTTTCCCACTAAAGAGCCATCCATTGCAATAACAATATCTCCATCCTTTAAAACATACTCTTTCAGTTCGGGCGTTACTTCTTTCCAATATTTAGTATTGTCTTCAGCCCACTCAGTTACCCCACGTTTTACGTTTGATCCTCTTAATAGCCTAATACCAGTTTCTGAATATTTGTTACTGGGGAAAGGGAATCCTGTCAATAAATCAACTTCATTTTCTAATGACTTTACATCCCAATCATCGGGAATCATTCCCAATTCTGACTCTTTGAAAGCGCCTTGTATTTGAACATCCTCTACCATGTAAAATTCATTTGCTTCAAATGTGTCTCAACCTTACCAGTTAGTTTCTCGACTTCCTGTGAGAGTAATGGCAATGCTGTTTCGTAACGTTCGGCCAGTTCTTTAATGCGTTGTGTCAACCGGTGGCTGATATTGTCCATTTCGGTTTTTATGCGTTGTTCCAGGTTAGCCATCCATTTCTTATCGACCACTACGGTTTTTATTTCATCAATGCTCAGCAAGGGGTATTGTTTTATTACCGCTATTTCCAATTCTTTTAAAGCGGTTTTAATGTTGCTTTGTAATTCCGCCTCTTGTTCCATCAGGCTTTTGTATTGCTCCAACATATCTAATTCTAAAAGTAGGGTGCTGTCTTCATCCTCTTTACCATACGAAACTGAAGGTTCCGCAGCGATATTCATTTGCTTTTGTTCTTTCTTTAGTTCCTTTAGAGCTTCTTTGGCATCCTTAATAGCTTTGGCCAGGTTGCCCTTACTTACTTTTCCATTGTCTATGGCATTGTTCAGCAATCCATCTTCGCCGCCGTGTTCTTCCCGCAGTTCTTCCATATGTGCAATCAGGGTTTCGGCTTCGGCTTCCATGTCGGTAATGGCCTGTTGTTCCTTTGCAAAGTATTCCTGTATCATCAATGTGGGTGGTATTAGTCGCCCTTCCAGCCCTTCAATACCGGCCACTTCTTTTACAATTTCCTTATCGCCTTTTTTAGTCTTCTTCTCCATGCGTTTTACTTCATTGCCGGCCTTCCAGCCGTCTGCTGCCAGATCGTACATATCATCCTGCATGGTTTCTTCCCAATAATCCATCATGTGCTGGTACATGGCATATTTATCGGTAAGCGGTTTATCGCTGTATTGGGCGAGCAGGCTTTCAGCAATGGTATGTAATTCCTGCTTGGGGTGCAACCCTTTGTCCAATGCTTTTGCGTATTGAGTGGTTTGCTTTTTCCATTGGTTAAATACCTTGTCCATTTTTTGGCTAAAGGCGGTAAACTCCGGGTGGTTGAAAATGCAGCTCTTTATTTCATCCTTAGCCACGCATAGTTCCGAATAGCCCGGTCGCTTACTTGGGGTAAACAGACAGGTTTTAAGTGTTGGATATACTTTCCAGAATTGCTCCAATTCGTCAATATCCCGGTTGGGCAAACCGCCCAACAGGTGGGCTGCAATGTCCTGCATGTCCTCGGGCTCCTGGCTATCAATGTAGCGGGGAATATTCAGGTTATAATCGTTCTTTTCATCGGAGATTTCAGACAGGGGAATCATCCGGGAGTATTTGTGAATTTCCAACTGGTTATTGAAAGTGTCAACAATGCGGTGCAGGTCCTGCTCCCGCAGGCGGTTCTTATTGCCGTCTTTGATAAAACCCTTGCCTGCATCAATCATAAAAATGCCCTTGCGGTGGGCGGCATCTTCTTTATCAATCACAATGATACAGGCGGCAATGCCCGTACCGTAAAACAGGTTGGGCGGCAGGCCAATAATGCCCTTTATATATCCCTTCTTAATAAGTTTCTTTCTTATATCCGCCTCGGCATTACCTCTGAACAACACTCCCAGCGGCATAACAATGGCTCCCTTGCCTTTTGATTTGAGCGATTTGATCAAATGCAGCAGGAAGGCGTAATCACCATTCTTTTTAGGAGGCAGGTTATCATACCCTTCAAAACGTTCGTAAATATCTGCCGCAGGCAAAAAGCCATTCATCCAGTTCTTATTGCTGAAGGGCGGATTTGCTACCGCAAAGTCGAAGGTTTTGAGTTTGCCGGTGGTTTCATCTTTGAACTCCGGCGCTGCCAGGGTATTGCCTTGCACAATTTCGGAAGCGGGGTTGCCATGCAGCCACATATTCATTACGGCAAGGGCACGGGTGGCATTGTCGTTTTCCTGCCCGTATATGGTAATGCCATGCGGGGCTTCGGCAGCGGCCTTCAATAGCAGGGAGCCGGAGCCACAGGTGGGGTCATATACCGTTTCGCTCTGGCTTCTCGATTTGTTGATGCCAATGACTTTTGCCATAATACGGGAAACCTCGGCAGGCGTATAGAACTGGCCCTTGCTTTTGCCGCTTTCGGTAGCAAAATTGCGCATTAGGTATTCGTAAGCATCCCCCAAAATGTCGTCGCCCTCTGCCCGGTTGCTGCTGAAATCAAGTTCGGGCTTTTCAAAAATCTCGATGAGATTGCTCAGTTTGTCAACCTTATCCTTGCCCTTGCCCAGCTTTTCATCATCATTGAAGTCGGCCACAGTGATAACACCGGTAAGGTCGTTGGCTTTGGCCAGCTCCCCGATAATTTTGTTTATTTTATCGCCTATATCGGCCTGGCCTTTTAGTTTGGCCATATCCTTGAAGCTGCCGCCGGGGGGAATGTCCACTAATGCCCCGCCCTTATCCGATACATATTTCATAAACAATAAAACCAATACATAGTCTTTGTATTGGCTTGCATCCATGCTGCCCCTTAATTCATCGCAGCCAGCCCACAAGGAACTGTATAGTTCTGATTTTTTGATTGCCATTCTTTAGTCCTGGTTGATAGGGTTTCCCAAAATTGAAATAACCTTCTTGCAAAATACGTAATAACAGCCGTTTATGATGGCTCTATCAGTGGCAATTTGGTGAATGCAAAAAAGTGAACCTTATAATTAGGGATGGTAAATTTCTTTTCGTCGCTGTAAGCAAAGCCGGTAAAGCAATAGAAAGAATTATATCCCTTACTTGCTATAATCTTGATGTATCAAAAACTTTATCGGCGATTGCCTGTATTTCATGCCCTTGAAGAATTTTCTCTTTCAGTCCGGGTTTTATTCCCTACATCATGGCAGATCGTACAGCACTTAAAATAAAAAATCCTTGCAAACATTGAGTTTGCAAGGATTTAATACTTTTTGAATAGTGTTCCAGCGGAGAGAGAGGGATTCGAACC
>JAEZRB010000276.1 GCA_023412975.1 Bacteroidota bacterium
GTGCTGACCAATATCGATCGATTCAGGGAGATCGAACAGCTTTACCAGCAGGCTTTGGAAACCCATAAAAAGCAACTGATGGAAAGAAAGGGAAATGAAATTCATATCCCTGTTTTGAAATTGAAGCAACGGGAACCGCTTCTGACCATTGTCTATGAGATCATCAGGGATTATGGCTTTAGTTCCGCCCAAACACAGGATGTGATCTCTTTGCTTGATAGCGATTCCGGAAAATATGTAAAATCCTCCTCACACCAGGTTATCAGGAACAGGAAATGGCTGGTCATTGCACCTTTACAACCTGAGATGGCGGAAACAGTCACAATCGAGGAAGGGCAGGCAACTGTTCAATGCGCAATGATCAGATTTCAATTGTCCATGGAAGACGCGGATAAAACCAGGATCCCTACATCCAACCGGGACGCCTGCCTCGACGCGCATGCGATCAAATTCCCGCTTCTGCTACGCAGGTGGAAACAAGGCGATTATTTCTACCCGCTGGGTATGCAGAAAAAGAAAAAGTTGTCCCGCTTTTTTATCGATCAAAAACTTTCGAAAACGGAAAAAGAAAACACCTGGGTGCTTGAATCTGACAAAAAGATCATCTGGGTGGTAGGACACCGTATTGACGACCGGTTTAAGGTCACCGATAAAACTAAAAAGGTCTTAGTGATTAGGTCCAGCCCTTCGCCTGTAAATACATTTTAATCCCTTCGATACAATAGGAAATCGCGTCAAAGTCCGCAACAAGTTTACCCAAAATAATAACGAAGGCAAGTCCAAACAGGGCTCCCCAGATATGCGCGGAGTGATTTATATTGGAACTACCTTTTTTATCAAGGATAGCTGAAATGATCAAATACAATGGTGCAAAAACAAACCCAGGAATCGGAATCGGGATAAAGAATATAAATACCTCGAGGTAGGGCGCGATCAGCAGGCCCGCGAAAATGACAGCACTTACCGCACCCGAAGCGCCAAGACTCCGATAGTGATAGTTGTTCCTGTTCTTAAAATACGTGGGTAATATGGAAACAGCCAGGGCCGCTACATACATTAGCAGGTATAAGAATTTCCCTTTTTCCTGGAAAATTTCCGCGAACTGGACTTCAACCGTACGACCAAACAGGTAAAGGGCGAGCATATTGAAGATCAGGTGCGCCCAATCCGCATGAATAAGACCACAACTAAAAAATCGATACCATTGATTGCGTTGGCTGACTGCCGGCGGGTAAAAAATAAGATCCTCCATGATCTTCTGGTTATTAAATGCGCCGATAGATACCAGTACCGTGATGATGACTATAATGATCGTGATTGACAATTCCATTTGATAAATGTAAAGAATTTGAAAGTTTGGGAATTTGAAAAGGGTGCATCTAAAATTTTCGCTAGATCAATTTATCCAGGTAACTATTAATAACCTCTGGTTAACCTTATTACCTTAGTAAAAAGTCATTTTTAACAATACCCAACCTTATTCCCTTATCCCACTGAAAAATAAGGGAATAAGGTTATTTTCTGTTGTTCATTTAGGTTACTAAGATAATAAGGTTTTCATCCAAGTTGATTAAAAATCATTTCACCAGTTAAAGCGAAAATTTGGATTGCACCCATTTGAAATTTTTCCGCGGGACCCTGGGGGAAAAATAACCGGATTCACTTGTGGTGATATTTCTCGTTCTTCAGGATGGTGCAGGCCCGGTAAACCTGTTCTGCCAGTATTAGCCTGACAAGCTGATGAGGAAAAACCAGGCTTGACAGGCTCCAGGTAAAGTTTGCCCTTTTAAATACTGTATCATCCACACCAAATGCACCGCCAATCAGGAATACAAGTTTTTTGGTAGACTCGTTGGCCCTGTCCTGGAGAAAGGTTGCCAGACCCTCTGAACTCAATTGCCGGCCTTTTTCATCCAGTAAAACCAGGTAATCATCCCGGTCGAGCCAGTCGAGAATTAACTGAGCTTCGTTTTTTTTCAGATCCGTTTCGCTCAGCATACCGGTATTTTTTGGAACAGGTATGATTTGCCAATCTACCTTGAAATACCGGGAGATTCTCTTTGTAAAGTCTTCGACGCCGGCTTTAACATAAGGTTCGTTATTTTTACCAATACTCCAGAACTGTATTTTCATCGAATTTGATTAAGTGTCAGTTATTGTTGCTACATATATGGTATCAATAACTAAATAATTATAATATTTAATCCGGCTTTTGATCATTTCTCGGTCCACCTAACATACTATCTTAATTTTGCGCTCGTCATTTCTATCTTATATAAAAAGCAGTATTTTACAAGCAAATAACGTATTTGCGAGAGGCCCTTTTCATAAAAAAGAACCGTGACCGTTGGCTCAAGAACCAGCATATGCCATCCGACGATGCTGATGAGATGGCCCGGGACTTCACACAACTGGTAGATGACCTGGCTTATGCCAAAACTTTTTACCCAGGCAGCAAAGTAACGCACTATATCAACAGCGAGGCATCGAAGATCTATCTCAATATATATAAAAACCGGAAAGAGGAATCGAATCGCCTGGTCGACTTCTGGAAAAATGATCTCCCCCTAACCATTCGCAAGCATCACAGGGTTATTTTATTTACATTCCTGGTGTTTCTTATTTTCTTTAGTATCGGCTTTTTTGTGTCGCGGCAGGATGAAACTGTAGCCCGCGGTTTTTTTGGAGATGGCTACGTGGATCAGACGCTGGATAATATTGAGAATGGAAATCCATTTGGAATTTATGAATCGGGCAATCCGATTTTGAGCTGGCTTCACCTGATGATACATAATATCAGGGTATCGCTGCTGATGTTTGCGTCGGGCATATTTGCCGGGATACCCAGCCTCTACCTTCTCGCTCAGAACGCGGCGATGGTGGGAATATTCGACCAGTTCTTTGCCGCTAAAGGACTGGGGCTGCAATTTTTCCTGGTCGTATTTGTACATGGAACACTTGAGCTGACTGCCCTTATCATCTCCGGCGCTGCAGGTGTTATCATGGGTAAAAGTTTTTTATTCCCTGGCACGATCCGGAGAATTGATGCGCTTAAACAAGGTGCGAAAGACGGTGTCAAGATCATGATCGGCCTGATGCCTGTGTTTGGACTGGCGGCATTTTTTGAAGGGTTCATCACCAGGCTCTACAACGATATTTCAATACTAACAACCATCATTACATCCCTGTCAGTGCTATTTGTCGTGTGGTATTTTATCATTTATCCCATCCAGCTTGGCAGGCGAAAATCCATGGAACCTGTGGAGGAGGAAGTCTAGTGCAAAGACGGCGTGATAAATATCATTTTAAATGGCAACTCCTGCAGAAAGGACTGGTGCTTGTTTTCGTGCTGGCCAGTTTTCAATCATTTGGCCAGTCGCCCAATTGGTCCGATAGTGTTACTGAACTGAAATACCAGATCGATACCAGCATAATCGATACCGTTGAGGTGGCTGAACCCGACACATCATACGAAGAGGAGTATAATGAAGACAGTCTGCGGGATGACTATTTCCTGGATAAAGAATTTACACAAGGATTTCCAGATACGCTTAACATTCGCAAGATTCCTGAGAATATAGTAAAGGCATTAAAAAATGATGACGATTTCTGGTATGCGGATGGTGTATTCATAAAACGAAAAGAAGGAAATGATAGCGGCTTTCGCTGGGCGCCGATTATGAAACCCATCATCTGGCTGGTGATTATCGTTGGCTTTGTGACATTCCTGGTGATCTTTCTCAGTAACAGTAATACCAGGTTATTCAGGAAATCAAGCAAGATCACTGATGAAGAAATAAACCCGGCAACAAGTGACATATTTAGTATTAACTACCAGGCCGAGATCAACAAAGCCGCTGCCGCCGGCAATTACCGGTTTGCGGTGAGGCTGATGTTCCTCCGCCTGCTTCGGGAACTTTCTGATACCGGTAAGATCCAATACCGCCAGGATGGTACCAATTTCGACTATATGATGCAATTGCACGGAACCAACATGTACGGTGATTTCTCACGACTGACACGTCACTATGAATACAGTTGGTATGGTCAGTTCGCAATTGACACTGAAAAATATGGCCACATAGCAAATGATTTTGAAAATTTCAGACAGAGACTAAACAGGTGAAAAGATATATTCCTCATATCCTGATTGGAGTCGTGGTACTCGGTATGCTTACACTATTGCTTGGCAATACGGTTGGCAAAAACCGGCAGTTTAACGACCGGGTCACCTTCCTGAAGCGGGACAAGATCCCTTATGGCACTTATGTGGCTTACGAAAGCCTGAAACAATTATTCCCGGAAGCAAAGGTTTCATCCAGCAGGGAAGAACCAGGTTA
>JAEZRB010000046.1 GCA_023412975.1 Bacteroidota bacterium
GTCTACAGGCATGGCATCGACTGATATATCATGTTGACCCTTTTCATCAACTGCCCGTATGCCATCACCCCATTCTACAAACTCCGGCGTCTCGTACGCCGCAGTAACTCCTTCCACACCCGACACCTCGGCGATAGCCTGTTTTAAATTTTCATATCCTGGCGCCATTTTATTATCGATGGGCAATACCAGTACATGGTCTTTATCATAGCCGAGGTTCTTCTGCTGCATAAATTTCATCTGTTGCAAAATGATGGTGGTATAGATAATCAGGAATACCGAGATACCAAATTGAACGACGATCAATGACCTGCGTAAAAAATTATTTGTTCCTGTAAAATTGAAGCCCGACTTGAGAATACCCATGATCCGTGTGCCTGATAAAACCAGTGCGGGATACATGCCTGCCAGGAAGCTAACCGTTACGGTAAATAATATGAGCAAAAGAATGGGCTTGGGTTGCAACAGCTCTGATGTTGTGAATTGTTTCCCGGTGATCGAATTAAAATAAGGTACCAGCAAAATAGCAAGGACCAGGGCCAGAGTCGCCGCGATCAGCGTAATAGCAGTTGACTCAGCAATGAATTGCGTAAATACCTGCCGCCGGGATGCTCCCATAACCTTACGCATACCTATTTCACCGGTTCTGCCTGAAGCCTGTGCCGTTGCAAGGTTGGTATAGTTGGCGCAGGCGATAACCAGGATCAATAAAGCGACGACAGCAAACATATAAATATAGGTCATGCTGCCATTTGGCTCAAACCCTGCGAGGGATGATTGCAGGTGAACGGTAGTAAGCGGTTCTAAGTTGTAATGCAGGTATGCCGAACCCTCAAGCCTGGCTTCCTTTTTGGTTTCCGGGCGATCCATAAACGCGTTGATCTGCTGTTGCAGCCCCGCTATACTTTTATGGTCTTTCAATAATAAATAGGTGATCCAGTTGGCTGTCCACCATTGTTCTTCTTTAACCTGGTTGCCCAGGTTAAGAAACTGAGTGACAAAATCGAACTTGATTTGCGAATTTTGAGGGGAGTTTTCACAAACACCAGAAACAGTATAATCCCTGTTCCCGATCCTAAGCGTTTTGTTCAGGGCATCCCCTGATCCAAAATATCTGGCCGCGGTAGCTTCGGTGATGACAATCTTGGTAGGATCATTGAGTGCGTCTGCTGCATTACCTTTTAACAACGGAAAAGAAAAAACCTTAAAAAACGCTTCGTCAGCGTACAGGAAACGATTTTCTTCAAAAACCTTTTCCTCGCGTTGAACCACCCGGCTGCCAAGATAGGTACGAACATATTCTTCCACTGCCGGAAATGTTCGTGCAAACTGTGGGCCCGGCTTCGTGCCCGTCGAGACTACGGATGAGCCGGTTCCCGCCACATTGTATTCCATTGTCATTCGCACGATGCGATCACGTTTTTCATGAAACTTATCATAACTCAATTCATGTGTTATATAGATCCCAATCAGCAGGCAGGCTGTCAGTCCCGACATCAGGCCTACGATATTAATGACGGAATAGAGTTTATTCTTGCGAAGGTTTCGAAAAGCGGTCTTTAAATAATTTCTAAACATGATCGTATCGATTTATTCTGTTCTTAATGACTTAACGGGATTTGCCAGGGCTGCACTGATAGCATGGAAACTAACCGCCGCTATGGCAACGACAATTGCAGTTATACCCGCCGCAATAAACATCCACCACCCCATTTGTATGCGATAGGCAAACTCCTGCAACCAATTATTCATAACCCACCAGGCCAGTGGTGATGCTATAGCAAGTGAAACAACAACAAGACGGAGGAAATCTTTTGTCAACAGAGATGCGATACCCGTAACAGAAGCACCCAGTACTTTTCTAATTCCGATTTCCCTGGTACGTCGATGGGCTGCAAGATGTGCCAGGCCAAACAATCCCAGGCAACAGATAATAATAGAAAAAATTGTCGCGACGCTTATAATTTTCTGCCAGCGTTGTTCCTGCTCATACGCTTTCGCATTCAATTCATCTAAAAACTGGAACTCAAACAAGGCCGAGGGCATCGCTACTTTATAGGCTGCCTCAATGGCTTTCAGCGCCCGAGCCTGATTCTGTTTTTCTATTTTCACCCATATACCACCGGATATCCAGTCGCATTCAAACATTACCATCGGTTTAATAGGCTCATGCAGGGAGCCACTATGAAAATCTTCGACAACACCCACAATTGTCTTTAGTTCTTTATCAAAGCGATCGTTGGTATAAAACTGTGTGCCGATAGGCGCATCAAGACCCGCAGCGCTTACAAAATCTTCATTCACGATTACAGCGTGCTGCCTGTCGGAGGGAATGGCTGAGGAAATATTACGACCTGCCTTTAATTTTAGTTGCATAGCCGGCAGCCTTTGTTCATCTATAATCTCATGAAGGGCTGCGATGGTCTTGTCTCCCAACTTTACATCATATAACTGACCGTCGGCGCCAAAGGAAACGTGCTGAACAGCGGGTTCCTTCAGAAGTTCGTGTCTGAATACTTCCCTCACTACCTTGTAATCCCTGTTGCCCCTGATATGTGTTCTAACTACCTGGTAAGGATCATAACCCAGATCCCTGGTACGGATAAATTCCATTTGCTGGTAATAAATGATCGTGGCGATAATAAAAAATACAGCTAGTGAAAACTGCACCACCACCAGTGACCGGCCAAATAAATTACGTCCTGAGAGATGTAGCCTGTTGTACAATACTTCTTTTGGCCGAAAAGCTGATAAGACATAAGCCGGGTAAAAACCTGTAAGCAAAACGATACCCAAGAGTAAAATGACCAGCCAGCCGATCATTTCAAAGGTTAATGATTCTTCAAACACAAGTTGCTTACCCGAAAGCTGGTTGAACAATGGCAACGAGACCTGTACCAAAAAAAGAGCGGCTAGAAAAGCAATGACACAAACAATACCCGATTCAAAAAGAAACTGGAGAAGGATCTGCCATCTTGCACCTCCCGTGATTTTTCTAACACCTACTTCCTTAGCTCTCTTTAATGATCCGGCGATACTGATATTGACAACATTCACTGCCGCCATAAAAAGGATGAAAAGAGATATTCCAAGGAATAGCCATGAGAAAACAGGATTGCTTTCATTGACGATCCCTCCTTCTCGTCCACCGCCTCCGGCTGCCAATGGCTCCAGGTGCATATCGCGGATACGTTGCAGCCCGTAACTGATCTTTGGATCGTGGTTATACAACCGCCTGCTTTCGCTGACCTGTTTTCCAGCGTGAATGGCGAAAACAGCATCAAATTTCCTGGCAACCTCATCCGTGTTTGCACCGGGACGAAGTTGTACGAATGTCCCCAGGTATTGGTTGAGCCAGGCATGATCTGTAAATGAAAGTTGCAGGTAACGCAGTGGCAGGACTATATCAAAACGAATAGATGAATTCTTTGGCGGATCTTTTGCGACACCTGCAATAACCAGGGGTCTTCCCAATTTATCAGCAGAGGGGTCACTATCGGGGGTGATCGTCTTACCAATAACATCGATATTATTAAAAAATCTCCTGGCAACAGACTCGGTAATCACAGCAGAGGAAATATCGTTCAGCGCAGTTGTTTTATCACCTCTTAATAGCGGGAAACTGAAAACTTCGAAAAAGTTTTCATCCACAAACAGCATTTGAATATTTAGTGTTTTATCGTTGGCGATAACATCGCTTTTGATGTCGCCCCCCATTACCCGTACATAATTCTGAACTTCCGGTACTGCGGCATGAAACGCAGGTCCCTGCGGCTGACCCGTGGCAGCAACCCTGGTACGATTCCCGTTTTCATCGGAGCTTGACGTGACAACCCGGTATAAATGCTTTTGTTTCTCATGAAAATCATCAAAGCTCCTTTCATCCTTCATATACCAAACAGCAAGCAATACGCAGCAGATAGATATAGACAACCCTATAATATTGATAGAGGAGTAAAGCTTGTTACGCCAGATATGCCGGAATGCAGTTTTAATAAAATTCACGAGCAATTCTTTTTTCGGTTCTACAACAAAACCTCACTATTCCACTCGCAGCGACTTAACAGGATTGGTTGTTGCCGCTCTGATGGCCTGAAAACTGACAGTTAGCAAGGCAATCGTCAGGGCCGCTCCAGCTGCCACAACAAAAACCCACCACTCTATGGTTATATGGTAAGCAAAATCCTGCAACCATTTATTCAGTGTCCACCAGACCACAGGAAATGCAACCAGTTGGGCAATCATCACCAGCACAATAAAATCTTTAGATAAAAGTCTTACCAGGCTTCCTGTATTTGCTCCCAAAACTTTCCGGATGCCGATCTCCCTGGTCCTTCGTTCGATGGTAAAAGTTGTCAGACCGAGAAGCCCGAGACAGGAAATGAATATGGCAAAGAAAGCAAACCAGTTAACAAGCGTGCCTATTTGCTGCTCGCTGCGATACAACCTTTCGTATTCATTGTCCTGGAATGTGTAATCGAAACTATAACCGGGAGCCATCGTCTTATATACCCTATCCAACCCACTCAGTGTTTCCCTGATATTGCGCCCGTCTATCCTGACAAAAAACAACCAGGTCCAATCGGGCCGGCATTCGATGATAACGGGTGTTACAGGGCTATGAAGCGACTCAATATGAAAATCCTTCGCCACACCAACTACCTCGCCCCTGCCACCATAAGTTTCAATGATCTGTCCAACCGGATCCTTCAAACCCATACGTCTGACAGCTTCTTCGTTTAAAATAAACGCTGTGGTATCCGTCGCAAAACTGGTTGAAAACGCACGCCCCTCTTTCATGCTTATTTCCATTGCCTGAATAATGGAATGATCCCCTGCGATGAAACTGAAGAAAATCTCCTCGCCGGGTTGTTTGCCGGGCCAGCTTACACCTTCCCCCCTGTTGTTACTACTTGTAAAAGTAGTGCTGGCTCTGCTAACCTCGATTACGCCGGGAACTTTTTTAAATTCATTGATAGCCAGGTCCGTCTTCAGAGGATCGATACTGTTGGGAAACCATATCAAATTGTCTCGGTCATAACCCAGGTTTTTATTCTTCACATAATTGATCTGCTTGTACACTACGATGGTGCCTGTAATCAGCATCACAGACACCACGAATTGCGCCACTACCAATGCTTTCCTGATCCAGGCCACACTGCCGGAAGTTTTGGTAGTTCCCGTTTTCAAAACTTTTACCGGTTTAAAAGCCGAAAGTACCAGGGCAGGGTAGCTGCCTGCTATCAGGCCGGTGACAACAATCAGTGCAACAAAATATATTAGGTATAAATAGTTACTAAAGTCGATACTGATTTCTTTCCGCAGGAATGCATTCAAAGCTGGCAGGGCCAAAATAGCGAGAACCATCGCAATGATACCACCCATCAGTGACAGGAAAACAGATTCTGTTATAAACTGTGCTACCAGCGACTTTCTATCGGCACCGATCGCCTTTCTTACACCCACTTCCCTGGCCCTGTAGGTAGCCCGGGCTGTAGACAGGTTCATGAAATTGATGCAGGCCAACAACAAAATAAAAGTGGCGATGATTACAAAGAGATTAACATAGGTGATCCTGCCACCCCCGGCGTACACACCGTTTTTAAAATCGTTCCTCAGATACCAGTCCGGTAACCCGAATAAAAAAAGCGATGTGTTCTTCTGCTGATCGGTATAATGCTGCATGAAATCCTTCAGCGAGGCATTCACCCGGCTATGATCAACGCCTGCGTTCAACTTGACATACGTTCTGACATTATTGGTTGTCCAACTATCGTTACTCTGCATAGCCTGCCTGATATAATCCTGCATGGGCATTAGGAAATCAAATTTGATCGTTGAATTAGCGGGCAGATCGCGGATCACTCCCTGCACTTTGTATTGTAAACTTTGCTCAACGGTCATTACTTTCCCAATCGGATCTTCATCACCAAAATATTTACGTGCTATCGTTTCTGTGATCAAAATGGTATTTGGCTCCCGGAGCACCTGGCTGGAATTTCCGTTGACCAGAGGAAAAGTAAATATGTTGAGGAAGTCCGGATCTACATAGAAACCAGTTGGTGAAAAGCTTTTTCCACCCTGGGCGATCAATCTCACATCGCCCCAGCTACAACGTGAAGCGTAGGCGATTTCGGGAATTTCGTTTTTGAGTGCCCTTGCCAGCGGCGGAGGGCAGGCTGGAAAACTGGAAATATTATCAGCCGAAGTAGCCTTATTAACCATTATCATGGCAATGCGCTCACTTTCGGCATGGAAGCGATTATAGCTCTTCTCATTCCCTACCCACAACATTATTAGGATAAAGACACCCATTCCCACGGCAAGCCCTGCAATGTTGATCAGCGAGAACACTTTATTCTTTCCAATATTCCTTGCAGCAACTTTAAGATGATTGATGATCATTACTAATTCAGTTCGATTAGATATTTAATTATCTGCTCGCAATGACTTTACCGGATTAACAGTAGCCGCAAATCGATTGTACCCAAGTTCACTTTTAACAATCTCCTGTCCTTCGCTACTCCGTCCCGGATCCCTATCTCCCGGTGCACTTTACAACCATAAACGTCATTATTCCACAGGAACACAATTCGTATAAATGCCGACTCAACCTCAACCTCAACCTCAACCT
>JAEZRB010000092.1 GCA_023412975.1 Bacteroidota bacterium
AAAATGGGATTACCCCATGGAATACCGATCTTCTTGCCAGCTACTTCATTAAATAGAGGAAGCAGCAAAACTACCAGGGCAAACGAAATGACAAAAGCAATCAAGACCACCAGGTATGACTCTGCGAAGAACTGCTTGATGATCTGTACCCGCATCGAACCGATAGCTTTGCGGATACCAACCTCACGTGCCCTCTTTTCACTCCTGGCCGTAGCCAGATTCATAAAATTGATACAGGCCAGTACGAGCACAAATATGCCAATGATGCCAAATAACCAGACATATTGAATATTCCCACCCGTATTCACACCGTTCTTGAACTGGTTGTACAGGTTCCATTTTTTCATTGGATGTAAAAAGACTACCCAATTGTATTTTTTTTCTTCCGCACCAACATTATCCAGTTTGGTGTTCTTGATCTTGGCCGACACTTTTTCCATATCGGCGAAATCAGCTATCTGTACGAAAGTTTGAGAGAAATTACTCCCCCATGGCTCTTTCATCTTTTTAGCCCAGGGATTTTGTATCAGCCAAAGCTCCCAGGGCAGGATGATCTTAATATCTCTGAACGAAGAGTTAAACGGAAGGTCTTCATAAACACCGGTCACTTTTACATCATAACTCCGGTCGATCTTGATCGTCTTGTTCATCGGATCTTCCTTGCCAAAGATCGATTCCGCAACTGAACTGGACAACATAATGGAATAAGGATCTTTTAATCCGGCACGGCTGCCTTTGACCATATCAAGGGTAAGCATATCAGGTGCTTCCACATCAAAGAAATTGCCATTAGCGGAAATATGTTTGTCGCCTACCGATAGTAAATGCTTCCCTGACCAGGACGATTGAACAATATATTCAAAATCACTGCCGTATTTTTCCCTTAGCTCCGGACCCATCAGGGCGGGATTGGCAGTTTGCGTGCTAACTTCGCCATTGAAGTTTGCATGTTGCATAACCTGTGCGATACGGTCATAGTTCTGATGATGTTTATTAAATGTGAGTTCATTATACACCCACAAACCGATCAGCATGGCTACCGCCATACCCACCGCAAGGCCACCGATGTTAATAGCACTATAACCCTTGCTCTTAATGAGGTTGCGCCAGGCGATCTTGAAATAATTCTTTATCATCAGCTTTTGTTTTTTTATATGAAATCCACTTCCCCCCTCGTGAATCGCGCCTACGAACATCTAACTTTGAACTATTAACTCCCGACTCACCACTCACGATCCTACTCCGACCGTAATGATTCTACCGGGTTGGCAAGGGCTGCTTTGATAGCCTGGTAACTCACCGTAATGACAGCAATGAGCACCGCCAACAAACCTGCTACTACAAATACCCACCAGCCGATATCGACCCGGTAAGCAAAATCCTGCAACCATTTATTCATGGCCCACCAGGCAACGGGGAATGCTATAAGCGAGGCAACCAGTACAAGTTTTATAAAATCCTTCGAAAGCATCACCGCCACATTTGCCACCGAAGCACCCAAAACTTTGCGAACCCCGATTTCTTTCGTTCGCTGTTCGGCCATATAAGTGGCAAGACCAAACAAGCCCAGGCAGGCAATAAAAACCGCTAACACGGCAAAGGAGATTGCCACTTTTCCGATCCGCTGTTCAGCCCGGTACATATTATCAAAGGATTCATCGAGAAACTGGTACCTAAATGGCATACCAGGCGCCATCGATTTCCATTTGCTCTCAATATCTTTCAAAAGGGATTGTACATTATCCGGAGACACTTTGAATGTGGTCACCCATTTATTATAGCCCAATACAAAAACTAATGGCCCGATATTCTGGCGCAGAGATTCAAAGTTGAAATTCTTAACCACACCCACAATCGTATACTCTCTTAAATTTGATCCATTCCCATCTGGCTGGTATAATTTTTTACCGATTGGATCAACAAGCCCCGCAATTTTTACCGCGGACTCGTTGATGATGATGGAGGTGGAGTCGCTGCCAAACTCGCGTGAAAAATTCCGTCCTTCAGCCATTTCCATTCCGAGGGTGGATATATAGTCGTAGTCAATACTCCAAACCTGCGTGCTAAATCCCGTCTTTTCAGTCATCACCGCATCGGTAGAAAGTGTATTGTCATTACGCGATGAATTGCTAACAGGAAGAAACCCGCCAAAAGAAGCAGCCGTGACGCCATTCATGGCTGCTATTTCATTTTTAAAGGCATCTGCATTATTTCCGAGTGCCCCCGTACCGTTGATCACCAAAACCTGGTCTTTGTTGAACCCGATCTTTTTATTTTGTATAAACCTTAATTGCCGGAATACGACGATGGTGCCAACTATCAGGACAATCGATGTAAAAAACTGGAACACGACCAGGCCGCTGCGCAGGTAACTTTTCCTGAATCCCTGGTTAATTTTTCCCTTCAATACACTAATGGGCCTGAAAGCGGATAAGAAGAATGCGGGATATGTACCGGCAAGGATGCCCACCACAAAAGGTGTCAATAAAAGAAAGATCAGAAATTTCGGTGATAAAAGGTCTGTTGCTGCAAGTTCTTTGCCTGAAATGCTGTTGAAATAGTTAATCGCTAAAGCAACCAGTATCAATGCCAGGATCATCGCGATAAAAGCCATCAGGATTGATTCTGTCAAAAACTGCCTGATCAGAGAAACTTTCTCAGTACCCAGCACTTTGCGGATGCCAACTTCCTTGGCCCTGTTAGCCGAACGGGCTGTCGACAGGTTCATAAAATTGATGCAGGCTATCAAAAGGATAAAAATGGCCACCGCGGAAAATATGTACACATACTGGATACTGCTATTGACACCTAATTCAGGGAACCTGTCTGAACGGAGGTGTATATCTTTGAGCGGCATGAGGGAATAATCCAGCCGGTTGCCACTCTTTTTAAAATCCTCCATAGAGTTAACCTGTATGAACTGCTTTGCCTGCGGAAGAATGTATTTGTCAATAACCTGGGAAAAATTCTTTTCAAACTCGCGGGGATCGGTTCCCGGTTTGAGCAAAATATAAGTTTGGAAATTATGGCTTAGGAAATTTCCCCAGCCATATTCCACATTATCCATCGAAAAGAAAAAATTGAAATTAAAATGAGAATTGCGCGGAATGTCTTTTATAACGGCAGTGACTTTATAGAGCGTGCTGCTATTCTCATTTGTTTCAATCGTCTTACCAATAACATCAGTGGACCCAAAATATTTTTTGGCAGTTGATGCAGTAATGACAACAGTGTTTGGCTCATTTAGCGCATTTTTTGTATCACCGTACAATGCCGGAAGCGTAAATACTTCAAACAGGGTGGAATCTGCATGACAGACCTTTGATTCATTGATGAACTCGTTTCCTTTCTTCACCATTTTGGATCCGCTGGAGTTGTAAAACCGCACAAACTGCTCCACCTGCGGGTAATCTTTTTTCAGCGTGGCGCCCATCATATCACTATTTACCGCAAGTTTCAGGTCCGAACCCCCAAAACTTATATCGGAATCGACCCGATAAATACGGTCGGCCTTTTCATTATACTTATCAAAACTCAGCTCATCCGTTACAAATAAGACGATCAAAATAAAACTACCCAGCCCAATGGCAAGCCCAGCTATATTGATCAGGGAAAATGCTTTATTCCTAAGCAGGTTTCTCCAGGCGATCGTTAAATTGCTTTTAAGCATACACAAAAATTTATTCAGACCTAAGACTTTTTACCGGGTCGGCCACTGCCGCACGTATCGCCTTATATCCAACCGTTATCCATGCGATCAACATCGAAATAATGATGGCTAGTACAAATACCCATACACCCGGCTCTATACGGTAAGCAAAATCCTGCAACCAGTTTGTCATCATCCAGTAAGCCAGAGGCGCTGCGATCAGGAAGGATATCGCGATAAGCAATGAAAATTCTTTGGAGAACAGGTACACTATATTCATCGCAGACGCACCCAGTACTTTTCGGATGCCCACTTCCTTTACTTTTTGAACAGCCATAAAGGAAACGAGACCATACAAGCCCAGGCTGGAAATAAGAATAGCCAGGGCTGCGAATATTTTATATAACAATGACAGTTGATTTTCCTGCCTGTAAAACCGATTGATATTGTCTTCCATAAATGATGCTGAGTAGGCATATTCGGGGAAATGCAGGTTCCATACCGATTGAATAGCCTCCTGTGCTTTTGGAATATTCGAACTACGTAGCCTGACCGAGTTCACGACATAGTACTGGTCGAGCGGACCGATCAGCAGAGGTTTGACGGTCTCCCTCAGGGAATTTGTCTTGAAATCCCTGACCACCCCCACTACGGGCTTCCAGTTTCCGCCGCCGATACGAATATCCTTTCCCACCGCCTCTTCAGGGTCTTTAAGTCCTAGTTTCTGCAGCAGGGTTTCGTTGATCACCACTTCTTTCATGGTATCACTTTTCTCATACTTCCTGCCGGCCACCAGTTGCAGGTCATACGTGTCGAAATAATCCTCGTCAGCAAATTTCATTGTCACCATGAACGGCTCATCGGCTTTGTGATTAAAAGCGAAATTGCTGCTCCAGGTATTATCTGAAGAGGGTGCATCATTACTAAAACTGACGGATTGTACATCCGGTATTTGCAACAGGCTTTGCTTGAAGGATGATAATTTGCGTAAGCTCGTACTATCATTATTGCCTAAAATCACGAGTACTGCTTCCTTATTAAAGCCCAGGTCGGCATTTTTAATAAAATTCATCTGGGTTACAGCTATGATGGTACCAATGATCAATACCTGTGATATGGCGAACTGCAGTACGACTAATCCCCTGCGTAAGGAAACGCCAGCGACAGTTGCTGACTGGAGTTTATTCTTTAAAGCCAGTACCGGTTTGAAACCTGAAACGATCAGCGCTGGGTAAAGACCTGATAATACAGTGACCAGGACTAGTAATCCCAGCAGAAACAAGAATAATTGCGGATCAAACAAACTTAATTCTTCCTGTATGAATGCAATATGCTTAACGGAAGGCAGGCACAATGTTGCAATGCCCACCGCAACTACACCCGCCATCAACACCAGCAAAGCCGTTTCACCCATGACCTGCGCAAATAGTTGCTTTCGGTTGCCGCCCAATACTTTTCTTACACCCACTTCCTTTGAACGACCAACAGCCTGCGCTGTAGAAAGGTTTATAAAGTTGATACAGGCCATCACAATGATGAACATCCCGATAAGGGTCAAAACCTTTAAAGAAGAACGATCGGTTACATGGTCGCCAAATATTTCAAACCTGCGATCAAAATGGAGGTCCGAGAGTGGCTGCAGAAAATTTAATTTTTCAGAATTTCCGCGCCCTTTGTAATTCTCCTGAGAAAACTTTGCAAGCTGTGCGTTGACCGTCTCAATGGATTTTCCTTCGGGTAGTAGCGCATAAACCTGGTAATTGCTGGAGGTACTGTTCCAGGTTGGATAGTAGTTATAATTATAGGAATTATTCCGGAGTGTTTCGATGGACGCCATAACGGCGAGGGGGAAATCAGTATTACCTGGTACATCCTCGAGAACACCTGCCACTTCGAAAGTCAATATATTGTCCAGCTTTAAAAGCTTTCCCGGTGCATTTTCCCAATGGCCGAAATATTTTTCCGCCATTTTTTTTGTGAGCACAATTGTATTGGGTTTGCCAAGAACGCCTGGCTCACCGCTCAGCCATTTATAAGAAAACACATTGAAAAATTGCGCATCGGAGAAGAAAACACCTGTTTCCTCGATAAACATTTTTTGAGCAGAAGCCTTGTCATCCGTCAATACCGTGACCTGGCTTCCGAATGAAGAAAGCAGGCTTCCAAAACTGATATCAGGCATCTGTGTACGCAATACCTCCAGCGCCGGAACAGGTACACCCGAGTTATAAGTGATACCGTCAGAAAATTTATCCTGTGTTATCACCCGCCCGATACGCGAATAGGATGGCTGAAATTTATCATAGCTTAGTTCATATCTCACTACGAGGAATAATACGAGGCAGGCCGCGATTCCAATAGCGAGGCCTGTAATATTGATCAGCGTGTACCCCTTATGTCGTACCAGGCTGCGACTGGCGGTTTTCAAATAATTAGAAATCATGACTGCTACTTATACCATTATATTCTCAAGTACTGCCTGGCCATCGAGCATGCGTACGATGCGATGGCTATAACGTGCGTCGTGTTCGGAGTGTGTGACCATGATCACAGTGGTGCCCTGTTCGTTAAGATCCGTGAGTAATTGCATCACCTCGTTTCCATTTGAGGAGTCAAGGTTACCCGTAGGCTCATCTGCGAGGATCAGTTTAGGTCTGTTCACCACTGCACGGGCTACGGCAACCCTTTGTTGTTGACCACCGGAAAGTTGTTGCGGATAGTGATTGCGGCGGTGCATGATCTGCATTTTATCCAATACCTCTTCCACCCTTTTTTTGCGATCACCAGATTTTACACCAGTATAAATAAGTGGCAGCTCCACATTTTCAAAAACCGTTAACTCATCGATCAGGTTGAAGCTCTGGAACACAAATCCTATATTTCTTTTACGCAGGTCGGCGCGTTTGCGTTCGTTGAATTTCGAAACTTCAATTCCATTGAAAAGAAAGCTTCCCGAATCGGGATCGTCCAGTAAGCCAACGATATTGAGCAGAGTTGATTTGCCACAGCCGGATGGGCCCATTACTGCAACGAATTCGCCTTCTTTTACTTCGAAAGACAACTTGTTGAGGGCAACTGTTTCTACTTCCTCTGTGCGATAGATCTTTTCCAGGTTAGAAATATTAATCATGGTATTTTATTTAGATAAAAGGTGTACTTGTTAAATGCTGACGAGGTAAAAATTAAAAGGACGGATCGTTGCAACGCGATCTTTCTTAGCTTTTGTGCACTTCTTTTTCTTTTCTTCCTTTGTTGCGGCGCATTTTACCGAATCGCCTTTGTAGACCTGCTTGGCGGAAGTAATGGTACCGACGCAGCAGGCGATCAGCAACATGTAAATAATTTTCTGTTTCATGGCAATTTGGTTTATGGTTTTTGACTCTGGGCGTCGTTATTTTTTTAATACCAGTTCCTGCATATTCCCATAGTTCTCATAACTTGATGTCACCACCTTATCACCCGGTTTCAAACCCTCCAGCACTTCGTAGTAGTCAGGGTTGTGGCGACCCAGCCGTAAATCCACTTTGTAAGCTGTTTTACCGTCATCACTCACTTTAAATATCCAGTTACCACCTGTCTGCTGATAAAATCCGCCCTTAGCCACCTGCACTGCCTGCACTTCATCGCTAAATGCCAGGCGTATCTGGAGCGTCTGCCCGCGACGGATTCCCTGCGGTACTTCACCATCAAATTCCATATCAACCTGGAACCGGCCATTGGTGACCTGGGTATAAACTTTTGTGATCTTTAGTTTGTAATCTTTACCAGCCAGTGTAAACCCGCCCATCAAGCCAGTATAGATGCGGGAGATATAATGTTCGTCCACATCCACCCTAACTTTAAACCCACTCAGTACATCGATCTGGCCCAACCTTTCACCCTTGCTTTTTGACTGACCGATCTCTGCATCCAGTGATGTTAGCTGACCATCAACAGGCGCTCTTACCACCAGGTCGCCGACCTTCTTACGCATCACTTCCAAAGCATTCTGGGTGCGGGCATATGACTGGCGGGCTTGTTCCAACTCCTGCCTAACTGAAAATGAATCCTGTTTTAAAACCTGGTCGGCCAGTTTTTTCTTTTCCAACTGGTAATTATAATTGTTTTCCGACTGCCTGAACTCCTGCAGACCGATCACTTTCTCTGCATACAATTTTTTATTAAGCTGGTATATCCTTTCTGCCTCCTTTAACTGGTTCTCCACATCAGTACCCTGGTTGAGTTTGCCAATGGTATTCTGGCGGGCGGCATTCTGTGAGATCTGCATTTGGGTGAGCAGGTTATAAACCGAAGTTTCCTGGTTTACCAGGCTCAGCTCAAGATCTGTATTAGACAACCGAAGAATAGGCTGGCCCTTTTTCATGATCACACCATCATCCACATATTTTTCCTCCACCCGTCCACCTTCCACGGCATCTAAATAGATAGAAGTGATGGGAAGCACCACGCCATTTACCGGGATGGTTTCCTGGAAGGGACCCGATTTCACTTCGCTTATGGTGATCCGCTCTACATCTACATTCAGCCGGCTTTTACCGGACGTGAAATAATAGCTCGCCGCGGCAAGACTTACAATACCAAAAATGCCGACAATTGTCAGGATCCTTTTTTTACTCCATTTCTTTTTAGCAATTACTCTATCCACTTTTAAAATGTCTTTAGTGACTGGTAAAACATATTTTCTTAAACGGCCTCCGATTGATTAGGTTACAATCGTTCACAAATTTCTCCTGCTGCATGTGCAGTAAAGTGATAAATATGCCAATGCCATTAGGTTTTGACTTACAAGCTTTTACATTTTTATAAATCTACGAAGCCGTTCGTTAATGATACACATGGTGTACGCTTTTGATACAGCGACTTACGGGCGTTTATTGTTAAAAATTTAGTTGCCAGCACTTTGTAATTATGGTATACTTGCAGCAGGGAGAGTTGAAGATTAAAGGGTTGCGATACAATTTGAAACAACACCCTGTAATTAGGAATTAAATTAATACGGCTGAATAACCATACAAAAATGAACATTAAGAACGCTTCGATTTTAATAATAGATGATGATCCAGATGTGCTCACTGCCGTTCGACTATTGCTTAAAACAGAAGCAAAAACAGTAGTAACGGAAAAAAATCCTGAAAACATACGCTGGCACCTGTCGAAAGATGATTACGACGTGATATTGCTGGACATGAATTTTACCAGTTCCATCAATACCGGCAACGAAGGACTTTTTTGGCTGAAAGAGATCAGGAAGATGCGACCTGAAGCTACTGTGATTATGATCACGGCATATGGTGATATTGACCTTGCAGTCAGATCTTTAAAAGAAGGTGCATCCGATTTTGTTGTAAAACCCTGGCACAACGAAAAGCTGATGATGACGATCAGGGATCTGTTAAAAAGAAAAAGTACGAAGTCAGGTGCCTATGCACTCTCCAATGTCGATTCGATTATCGGGAAAGAGTTGTTGGGTGAGTCAGAAGCAATGCAACAGATCTTTTTAAAAATTGAAAAGATCGCGCCCACCGATGCCAATATCCTGATCCTGGGTGAGAATGGTACCGGCAAAGACCTGATCGCAAAAGCGATTCACCAGCAGTCGCTGCGTGCTTCGAAGCCACTGGTAAAAGTGGATGTAGGCGCCCTCACCGAAACACTTTTTGAAAGCGAACTTTTCGGTCATAAAAAAGGCGCATTCACGGATGCGCGAGAAGATCGCATGGGAAGGTTTGAAGCAGCCAACAATGGCACTCTATTCCTGGATGAGATCGGCAATATCCCCCTGCACCTGCAGGCGAAACTGCTGAGCGTTTTACAAAACCGACAGGTGACGCGATTGGGAAGTAATGAAGCCACACCTATCGATATCCGCCTGATCTGTGCTACTAATGTACCGCTTAGCGAACTGGCTAATGAATCCAGGTTCCGCAAAGACCTGATCTATCGTATCAATACTGTCGAAATTACAGTTCCTCCGCTGCGGAAGCGCGATAACGATATTATCCTGCTGGCAAGGCATTTCAGCAAACTGTATAGCCGCAAATACATGAAGCCTTCTCTTGAACTGGATACTTATGCCATGGAAAAACTGTTGAACTACCATTACCCCGGCAATGTGCGTGAACTGCAGTATATCATCGAAAGGGCGGTGATTATGTCGGATGGTGATATTCTTGAAGCAAAAGATCTGTTGTTTTCACCCATCGAATCTTCCGCTGCGATTGAAGATGAATCAGGCGCTACCAAACTCAGTGATGTAGAAAAAAACACAATACTACGGGTGATCGAAAAGCACAATGGGAATATCACCCGTGCTGCAAAGGAACTGGGACTGACGAGGACGGCGTTGTATAGGAGGTTGAGTAAATATGATATTTGATGCTGGATGCTGGATGCTGGATACTAGATACTGGATACTAGATACTAGATGTTTCTAGCTCCCCTCTCCTTGGGAGAGGGGTTGGGGGTGAGGCCGGCGCTGGATACTGGATGGTAATATTTATTTTATGATGAAAAAAATTGAGTGGCGGCTTTTGGTGAGGGTGATGATACTATTCGTCACACTTTGCCTGGCTGCTTTCCTGGTGATGAAGGGTAACTATGTATACCTGTTGATCGTGGTGCCTGTGATCATTTATGAATTGGTTGAATTTTACAGGTTTCACCAGAAAGCCCACCGTGAGCTGGACCAGTTCGTAGAAGCCGTTCACTATCGTGATTTCTCCCGGTATTTTGATGTAAAGCATGCCCCCGCCGATATTCAACCGTTGCGAAAAGGCTTCAACGAAATCAACAGCACTTTCAAAGTAATCAGCAAAGAAAAAGAAACACAGTACCAATACCTCCAAAAAATACTGGAACTGGTAGATACGGGCATATTATCCTACGAAGAGCAAAGCGGCGAAGTGGTCTGGATGAATGAATCGTTGAAAAAAATGTTGCAGCTCCCCTATCTAAAAACAATCTATTCACTTGGAAAGCGTGACCAGGATCTTTGCGATTCGATTATTTCACTGAAACCAGGTGAAAATAAAGTAGCGACCGCGCATCCTGAACGTTCTTCATTTAAAATACTTCTATCTGCCACGGCCTTCCAAACAGAAGGTAAGGTGTACAAACTGATCGCCTTCCAGAACGTGAATGAAGCACTGGATGAAACCGAATCCAAAGCATGGCAAAAACTTCTGAGCGTGCTTACTCATGAGATCATGAATTCTGTAGCGCCTATTTCATCCCTGGCCGAAACACTTAAGCACAGGCTTCAGAAATCAGTGCCTGTTCTCAACAATGATTCGGGTGCGGTTGATGACCTGGAGATCGGCATCGAAACAATAAAAAGAAGAAGTGAAGGCCTCCTGAAATTTGCGGAAACCTACCGCAACCTTAATAAGATCACCACACTTAACCTGAAAAGGATTTATGTGCGAGACCTGTTTGAAAACCTGCTTCAACTGATGCAGCCCACCCTGGAACAAAAAAACATAGAAGTCGAAACCATTTTAAAAGATACTGACCTGAGCCTCGAAGTTGATGTTGACCTGCTGGAACAGGTGATGATCAATCTTGTGGTAAACGCGATCGAAGCCGTAAAAGATAAATCCGAACCGCGTATCATCCTGTCTGCGTTTGTTGCAGGCAATCGCAAAACTGTCATTAAGGTATCAGATAATGGACACGGCATGGCCAAAGAGTTGCTGGATAAAATCTTTATTCCTTTTTTCAGCACCAAGAAAAGTGGCAGTGGTATCGGCCTTAGTCTTTGCAAACAGATCATGATGCTTCACAGGGGTAATATCCAGGTACATTCTGTAGAAGGCGAAGGCACTTCTTTTCAATTACAATTTTAATACTCCGCTTAATCCACTTTCTTCATCTCTTTCCACCTTGAATCCTGGAATACAGATGAAGGATCAAAGTTGGGATTGTTGCTCATGATAAAACTACTGCCATCACTACGACTCCAGGCATGATTATAACCACCGGCCAGCTCTATTTTTCCTGTTTCATCACGATAATTTTCCACTTCACGAATGGTCTTGATAAAATTGGTATGCATGCGATCCTGCGACTGCTGCCGTTCTTCCCAACTTCTCATGCTATTGTCCATATCGCTTAGCCGCTGGTTTCCTCTCCTGACGATCTCCTCACCCATCTTGCGGGTTTGTTCATCCATTAGCCGGATCCTGCCTATATGTTCCACGTGCTTCTTTTGGCGTACTGCCAGCCAGTAGGCATCAACTTCTTTTTGCCAGGCATTGTTAGTGCGAATACTTCCCATGATCACTGTAAGCATGCTGGCTGCCTGTGCAGCTTCCGACGCCGGGTAACGGAACACTACTTTTTGCGCCGCAATACTGGAGTAAATCTTACTTAGACTTCCATCATACATATTTTGCATCGTGATCTCTGTTACATTCACACCACAAATTACCAGGCCTTCGGTGCCATCATTCCATTTTACTTTTGCGTTTAGCGCGCTGGGATGATAGGCTATTTGCGCCGCTCCGTATTTCATCATTTCCTGGCGACCTTTTTCAGCAGATTTTAATAGTTCCTGCCTGCCGGGTTCATTGGGTTTGATCTCAACGATCTGCGCTCCTCTCAATTCATTGGGGACAAAAACCTGCTTCAGGTAATTCTCTGCATCGAGCGGCTGACCATAACTGCAGCCATTGCCGGTGTTCATTTGAGCAAACTGGCTGGCCATCGGGTCGGTGTTGAATGTCCAGATAGCATGTGGCAGGAGCTCAAAACTATATTTACCATCAGGAGATACGGCTTTAAAATTTTTATTGTTCCCGGCGCAATTGCTTCCTGCAGGAACCCAGGTGACTTCACCCTCATAGGTCCAGCCTTTCGGTATTAAAAGACTGAATGCTTCTACCGGCAAAGAAAATCCCGTTTTATCCATCACCCTTGCTCTTGTAAATTCGGTAAAGTCTTTTCCTGCTGTAAAATTTCCGCCGGCGCTTTTCATGGTTTGCTGTTGAGCATCGCTGGTATTTTTCTTACTGGTAGCCTGGCCATTACAACTGGTTGTGACCAGCATCGTAGCAGCAGTGATAAATAGACATGCAAAGGTTGAGGTGTTCATGACTGAGTTTTTTGCTTTTGATAAATACTGGGTGATAGTAACTACGTATCGGCAAGACCTGTTAAAGGTCATCAGGTTATAACCTTAAAAGTGCCAGTATTTTCAAACCGCAGGACCGTATCATAAGACACCCCCAGAAAAACTCAGTTCCATTCAAAACCCAGCGGCACATTAACCTTTATGGCAAAATTCCTCCCGGTGTTGAACACCCCCTGCCGGCCGGTGACATTATTTACCGAAGTGTATTTCAACCGGCTCAAATGGTTTTGATAGGCGATATCGGTCAGGTTACCTGCAGAAAAATTAAGAGTAAAAAGGGTCTGTCCTTTTTTTACAAAGTCGGCACCTACGGAGGCATTGATCAGCCAATATGCAGGTGTTGCGGTCTCAGTATCATAGCCCGTAAAAGCATCTCCCTGCCTGAAGGTGTAATCACTTTCAAGGCTCGCGTACAGGTTACGCACATTTTTGCCGGATGGCAGAAAATTACCTTTTAATTGCGACAAGACCCTGGCTGCGGGTATGGCTGGTACATTCCTGGTTCCATCAATGGCACTACGAAATCTTGCTTTAGTCAGGGAGAATGTATTCTCAAAATGCAGCCAGTCGAGCGGGTGAGGGTGTATATCCATATTGAATTCCACACCATATAAATAAGCATCCTGCTGTGCGAACTCAAATAGATTTAGCAAATCACCGGACTCCGGATCGGTGACCAGGGAATCACCACCCGCGTCATTTAACATCTTGCGATAATAGATAAAGTCGTTGACGGAGTTATAAAACAGCCCGGCACCGAGGGTGATATGTTCGCTATTGAAATCTATTCCCGCATCCAATTGCAGGCTTGTTTCCGAACGAAGGTCACGCCGGCCCATTTCAAAACGGTTCGTGCCTTCATGCGCGCCGTTGCTGGCCAGTTCAGCCAGGGTAGGCGCACGAAATCCCCTCGCCAGATTAAACTTCAGGTTGAGATCCGGGCTCAATTCATAGCTGATACCCGCGCTGGCCGACACATTGTAAAAATTTCGGGTGAAGGCCTCAAACTTAATGTCAGCATCATCCATCATTTGCCTGCTTTTTACATGACGACCATCAAAACGAAGCCCTCCGCTCAGCGAAAGTTTATCGCGGTGATACTGTGTAAACAGAAACCCGCCAGCATCAAACAGATCATAATCAGGAATGATGGCTTCCTCACCTTTGTTGCGATTATGCTGCACCATACCGGAGACCCCAAAACTGGTTTTCCAGTTCCCCTGGTAGGGTAAATTCAGGCGCGCTGAGTAATTAATGGTTTGGAGATCAAAATACGCTTCGGGTGTAAATATGTCGGTCGGGTCGCCAAATTCTTTACGCTGGTTGCGCTGGAAACCGATGCCAATACCCAGCTTATTTTCACCCAGTTTAAAACTATTGTCAGACGATATTTTAAAATGTTGAACATGCTGAAAGGGCACTAGTGGATCTATTCTTTTGAAATCAGGTTCATCCGCATCCACTTCACCATTTGCAGTCGATTTTAAAAACCGGCCATTAATGATATTTCTTTCACCCTCGATGATACCTAACTGCTGATCAAAATGGCTGATCCTGAAATTGGCATGGCCCCATGATCCCGCATATCCCAGCAGCGCACCTGCATTGCGGTTATAAAATTTGGAGTTAAAGACATAGCCATCGTATTTATTTTGATAATCCTGCGCGCCTTTGTAGGAACCATACAGGTTGAAACTAAACCCATTCTTCGTTCCTGCCAGGGATGCATAGCTACCCCGCAGCCTGCTGTTTGTCTGGTATTCACCTAATACATTACCGACGATCCTTCCTTCAGCCACTGGTGCCAGGGTTTGAATGTTGATCACGCCCGCCAATCCGTCCGAACCATAGATCAAAGATGCCGGGCCCTTCAAAACCTCTACTCGCTGGGCACTGTAGTCATCGATCTCAATGCCGTGCTCATCTCCCCATTGCTGGCCTTCCTGGCGCGTGCCGTCATGCACCACTAATACCCTGTTGTATCCCAACCCTCTTATAAACGGCTTTGATATCGCCGGGCCGGTAGTGGATGCGCTGACACCTGCGATATTTCCCAGTGTGTTGATCAGGTTGGTGGAACTGATCTTCATCAATTCTGTTCGCTTGATTAGCTGCACCGGTTGTGGTGATTGTTTGATCCGGGTTGCGGTGGAAACACCGGTCACCGTTACTCCTTCCTGTTCAACGACAGCAGGTCGCAAAACAAAATCCCGCGTGGTATGTCCGTCAACAAAAATTCGTTCGACAATACTGCCATAACCTATATATGATACCTCAACAAGGTAATTGCCGGAAGGAATCGCTGAGGTTTTATAGTAGCCCGATTCATCCGTGACAGCGTTACGGTTCACATCGTGTATGATGATCGTAGCACCTGGTAATGGGGTACCGCTAATCTCGTCTGTTACACGGCCGGATAAAGAAGAACGATTTTGTGCATGTATCGATTGAAAAAATAATATCGTTGGAAACAACAAAAAAACAAGTCGTGTTCTCATAATAGAATAAATAAAAAGGAAACCTTTTAAGTAAATAAACAGGGACAACTGGTCAGTAAGCCAGCATGGAATATTTATCCTATGAAAACCGGGGGACCGCGAAGTGCAGGTAAGCAGGGGGAAGTAAAGAATATTTTCTCAGTCGCCGTGCTGATGGTAACAGGATTAAACAAACGGAAAGCTTCAAAAACAGGCTCCTCCGTTTCAATCAGCGGCATTAAAAAATTATCGACACAGCTACAGGCAAAATTTATCTCCTGCGAGCTATCATGGTGCTGGTTATGAGAAAGGCGCTCCTTACCCCTGTGCAGGATATTGTGGATAGCGAGTCCCGCGCCAATTTGCTGGAAAAAAACC
>JAEZRB010000099.1 GCA_023412975.1 Bacteroidota bacterium
TCAACCTCAACCTCAACCTCAACCTCTACCTCAACCTCAACCTCCATCTCACTCCGTCCTCAACGATTTCACCGGGTTTGCACTGGCAGCACGGATGGACTGAGAACTAATCGTCAATAATGTTACAACAACAGCTACTGATCCAGCTAAGGCAAACATCCATACTTCCATACTGATCCGATAAGCAAAATCCTGTAGCCATTTGTCCATAGCCCAATAAGCAACCGGCAAAGCGATTACAATGGCAATCACTACCAGCTTTAAGAAATCCTTAGAAAGCATTGCTGCGACATTTGATACGGACGCCCCTAATACTTTCCGGATCCCTATCTCCTTGGTACGCTGTACTACCATAAACGTCATTAAACCAGTCAGACCAAGACAGGTGATAATGATGGCCAGGGAACTGAACAATGACATCAGTGTTCCCAGGCGCTGCTCCGTACGGTACATAGCATCATACTCCTCATCGAGAAAAGAATAATTGAATGGACGATTGGGCACCGCAGCTTTCCATGCCTTCTCCAGGTTTCCTAAAACGGATGAAAGCCTGTTCATATCCACCTTCAATAAGATACTACCAAAAAACCCTGGGTTATTAAATAATACTACCGGCTCAATTGAGCTATGCATGGAGCTAATGTGGAAGTCTTTCATTACCCCCGTAATTGTACCATCACCAGTGAGACCCAGTATCACCTTTCTACCGATAACATCATCTGCTTTCAGGTTGTAATGACGCAGGAAAGCCTCGTTTACAATAAATTCATTTATTGTACTATCTCCTTTTATTTTTGTCACATCAAAATTCCTTCCCGCCAGCAGAGGTATGCCCAGGGTTGACAGGTAGTTCTGATCAGCAGCAATACCTCCTACCACATGCCAGTCATCGGCATTAATGGGGTTGGGATTGATTGAAAATCCATTTCCTGCAACTGTTTGAAAAGGCGACCGCCACGCTAATGTCAAGTCCTGTACGCCGTTGATCTTTCTTAACTCGCCGCTGAAAGCGCCAAGATTACTCCTTATATCCGAATTACCTTTAATCAGAATTACCTGGTCCTTGTCCAATCCAAGCTTTCCCGATTGCATAAACTGAAGCTGGGACCTCACAATGATTGCTCCCAAAATCAAAATAATAGATATGGTAAACTGAAATACCACCAGGCCTTTCCGCAAAGCATATACTGGCCTGCCCATGGTAGCAGACAGTGGATTAATAATTTTTAGTGGCTTTAAACGGGAAAGCACCATCGAGGGATAGAAGCCGGCTAACAAGGAAATTAAGATGGTTCCTGCAACGATGCCAGGGAAAAAATTACGATCGAAAAGATAAAAAGGGATGGTCTTCCCCAACAGATTGTTCAGGTAGGGCAGCAACAAGTATACCGCAAAAATAGAAATCGCGACTGCCGTTGCCACCAGTAAAAATGATTCAGCAATGAATTGAACAAATAACTGCCAGTAACCAGCACCGATCGTTTTTCTTACCCCTACTTCTTTTGCCCTCACCGAGGTTTTTGCAGTGGATAGGTTCACGTAGTTGGCACATGCGATCAATAAGACAAGTGACGCAATGGTAATAAAAATATGGATATACCTTTTATCAGTAATAACCAGCCTGTTATCATAATTAAATACCCCTGTATTGAAATGCACGTCATTCAGGGACTCTAGTTTCAGGTGTATTGCGTTACTGCCATTCGGTCGTTTTGTCTCAGATGGCGGGTTCACCCATGCCTCAATTTTGTCGGAAAGGCTGGTCAAACTAACCCCAGGTCTTAAGAGCAAATACGTAGCGTAATTGGGATTGTTCCAGGTAATATCTGTCTCCAGGGAACCAAAGCCAGGGTTGCTATAAAATGACGTGAGAAAATTAAAATTAAAATGTGAGTTCCCGGGTATATTCTCTATGACTGCGGTGACGATAAACTCCTTTTTGTTATTGTAAAGTAAATGTTGACCTATCGGATCTTTTTTTCCAAAATATTTCCGGGCTATATCGTCTGTAATCACTACGGTGTTGGGTTTGCGTAGCGCGTTATGCAAATCGCCCGACACCACTTTAAAGTCGAATACTTCAAAGAAATTGGGATCTGCATAACAGAATCCTTTTTCGTCAAAATATACATTGTCATGCCTTATCGTGATCGATGACCACTCAGGAGAAAACCTCGTTGCATCTTCTAATTCCGGAAATCTCTTCTTTAACTCCGGTGATACAAATACCGGTACTGACGGGGAAATCGTCTGGCTACCTCCCATCAGCACGTCGTAATTGACGCGATAAATGCGATCCTTTTTTGTATGAAACTGGTCGAAACTTAACTCGAACTTAACGAAAGAGAGGATCAGCAAACAACAGGTAATGCCAATAGCCAATCCCGTTATATTGGTGATTGCATAAAATGGGCTTTTCTTCAATGATCGAAAAGCAACTTTAAAATTCTTCAGGAACATAATTCGATTATATTTAGTTCTATACTTCCAAATCTGCCGCTGCAAACCGCAGCCGGCCGGTTATATCCTTCTATAAATGCTGAATCAACCTTAACCTTAACCTCAACCTTAACCTCAACCTCCACCTCAACCTCAACCTCCATCTCACTCCGTTCTCAAAGATTTCACCGGATTAGTCACCGCCGCCTTGATCGACTGGTAGCTAACAGTCAGTATTGATATCAATAACGACAGAAAACCCGCGAAAACGAATACCTGCCATTGGATCGAAACCCGGTAAGGATATTCCTGTAGCCATTTCACCATCATCCACCAGGCCACGGGGCAGGCAATCAGGAACGAGATCATTACGAGTTTCAAAAAATCTATAGAAAGCAGTGTCGTGATATTGGCGACGGAAGCACCCAGCACCTTGCGTACACCAATTTCCTTGATCCGGTTCTCTGCCATATAAGTAGCCAGCCCGAATAAGCCCAGGCAGGAAATAAATATGGTAAGTCCGGCAAATAAAGCGGCAAGCGTACCTGTTGCCTGTTCTTCCCTGAACTTTCTGGAATATTCCTCATCGATAAACTTATACTCAAATGGATATTCGGGATTATACTTCTTAAAGATGGCCTCTGCCTTTCTGATATTGTCAGTGGTTGTATTTTCACCGTTCAGTTTAAAGTGAATTACATTAAACCATCCATTGGCTCCTTCAATGACCATGGGTTTGGTTGGATAATAAGGAGATTGCAGAATAAAGTCTTTTATCACACCAACGATATGAAACTTATTATCCCCATCATAAACTATTTGTCCAATGGGATCTTTAAACTTCATCGTCTTCCATGCACTCTCATTAATGATCATGGCATTGGAATCGGTAGGAAACTTTTGCAGATCGAAATCACGTCCCATTAAAAAACTCATCCCCGCGGTGGTGGCCAGTGCCTCATCGGCACAGAAGCGGTCAAAACTCGTTTTGTCATTTGGTTCCTTCCCTTCCCATTGAAATCCCCAGCTATCACTCCATCCCTGCGTAAGTGGTGCACTGGTTTTTGTAACAGACCTGGCGACGCCTGATGAAAGCAGCTCATTTTTTATCAATTGGAAATTCTTTTCAATATCGCCGGTCAACATATGATAGACGAGATTATCTTTTTCATACCCTGTTTCCCTGTTTTGCGCGTGGTCTATTTGCTGTTTTACAATACTGGTGCATATGATGAGGATAATGGCGAACGTGAATTGCAATACAACAAGCAGCTTCCGGGGAGTGATCAATGCATTAGCCGCTTTATACGTCCCCTTCAGCACTTTTGACGGGCTAAAAGATGACATAAAAAATGCGGGATAACTGCCGGCAATTACACCTGTCAGAACTATAAAACCGAAAAACTTCATCCAGAAACCCGTGTCCTCATATGACATAAACAGGTTTTTATCCGTGAGCTTACCAAATGCTGGCAATGCAATCTCAACTATTAGCAAAGCCAGGACACCTGCAATAAAAGCCAGCAATATCGATTCTCCAATAAATTGCCCTATCAGCGATTTCTTTTGTGCACCAACTACTTTTCGGATGCCGACTTCCTTGGCTCGTTTCTCACTCCTGGCCGTACTTAAGTTCATGAAATTTATACAGGCAATCAGCAATATGAATGCTGCGATGATCCCGAACATCCGGACAAAATCTATCAGGCCGCCATCCTCATGACCATTCTTAAAACTTGAGTATAAACGCCAGCGCTCAATAGGATATAGGAACATTTCCCATTTGGGGTCTTCGTTTTTGTCGTAACGGGGCTTCAAACCCTTTATCTTGGCATTAGCAGATGCGATACTCGCATTTTCATTTAATAATACATAGGTGCGGGTTGAGTTATTCCCCCAGGCACTGTCATCTTCACCTCGTTGTATTACATACTGCCAGGGCATGAGGTACTCAAACTTGAAGCGCGTATTGTCTGGCAGGTCTTTCATTACCCCTGTAACGGTGAAGAAGTCTTTGTTGTCAATCTTGATCACCTGGCCCATGGCTTCTTCTTCGCCGAAAATCCTTTTTGCCAGTTTTTCTGTGAGCACAATCGATGAACCGCCATTGAGGGCAGTTTCCGGGTTGCCTTTCAATAACGGGTAAGAGAACATTTGGAGGAAACCGGTATCGACCATATGCCCGCCAACTGTAAGTCGCTTATCGCCTACTGAAAAAAGAAACTGCCGCTGCCAGTTAACCCGTACTGCCCGTTCAACTTCAGGCAGGTCCTTTTCCAGTGTACGGGCCAAAATCTTCGGGGTGGTATTCCAGCACTGTAATTTCCCGCTAAACTCTGTACGGTTCCAGGCTTCATAAATGCGATCCCCCTTTTCATGAAATCTGTCGTAGGTGACTTCACTCTGTATCCACAAAAATATCAGGATGGTACTAGCCATCCCGATAGCAAGACCTGAAATATTGATAAAGGAGAATGCCTTATTGCGGAGCAAATTCCGAAACGCGATTTTAAAATAATTCTTGATCATGTTCCTACGCTATTAAAAAGTCTGAGCCGGCTCGCAGCCAGAGTGCTTTCACTTTATTCGGTACGTAATGATTTTACCGGATTGGCCACTGCCGCCTTTACCGCCTGGAAGCTTACCGTCAGCAATGTGATGATCAATGCCGCTGCACCTGCCAACACAAATACAGGCCAGCCGATCTTGACCCTGTAGTCATAGTTGGCCAACCAGCCATGCAGGTAATACCAGGCAATGGGCGCTGCTATGATACAGGAGATAATAACCAATAACACAAATTCCTTCGACAGCAATCGCCAAAGATTAACTACACTGGCACCAAGCACCTTACGAATGCCAATCTCCTTGGTTCTTTGCTCAGCCACAAAACTTGCCATGCCAAATAATCCCAGGCAGGAGATAAAGATGGCGAGCACGGCGAAATAAGAAGAAAGTTTACCGATACGTTCTTCAGCCTGGAATTTATTACCGAAGGCCTCATCAACAAACGTGTAACTAAATGGCGCGCCCGGTATATACTTCCTATATATCTGCTCTATCGTACTCAACGACTTTGCAGCATTATTCTGTGCGCTTAGTTTTAAAATGAGGTTGAATAGGTTGTCATACTTTCCAATATGATAAAGAGTAGGACGCACGGGATAAAAAGGCGACTCCTGCATTACGTCGTTTATTACCCCAATAATGGTGAAAGGCTGGTCATCCCATTTCAATATTTTACCAACCGGATCATCAAATCCCAGGAACCTGGCAGCTGACTCATTTATGATAAAAGCCGCTGAATCAGTCGCAAACTCCCTTGAGAAATCACGGCCCTGTTTGATCTTCCATTGCACCGTTTTACCAAATTCATAAGTTACCATGTTATTTGGAAAGTCAACGGCAAGATTCGGATCCTTACCTTCCCAGTCAAAACCACCATTTGAATTCCAGACCTGCGTCATGGGACTATTTGATGCTGCCATTTCCTCCACTGCTCCGGAGTTCTTAAGCTCATTTCTTATCACTTCGAAATGTTCCTGGATCTCAGGTTCCATACTTAAGTTAATCAAACCATTCCGCGTGTAGCCAATGGGCCTGTTCTTGGCATACTGGATCTGTTGGTACACGATAATTGTACCGATGATTAACATGACTGAAACGGTAAACTGTGTCACGACTAAAATCTTACGTGGAACAGATGCGAACTTGCCAACGCGGAAAGTACCTTTCAAGACTTTCAGGGGCTGGAAGGAAGAAAGGTATAATGCGGGGTAGCTACCAGAAAGCAATCCTGTTATTGTAATAAATAAAAAGCATGACAACCAGAAAATGGGATTACCCCATGGAATAC
>JAEZRB010000076.1 GCA_023412975.1 Bacteroidota bacterium
ACAGTGTAGATCGATATTTTATCACACATCCACCAAGCAGCAAAAGCGAAACCAAAAACGGGGCATAGCAAAAGCCAGAAACCGGCGCGGACGGTATCTCTCTGCAGGAGCCAGAGCCAAAGTTGTACCGCTCCTATGGAGACGGGGATGGCCAGCCAGCTTGTCGATAGCCAGAAACGCTGGTCCAGGGAGTTAGCATCATCGCGCAAAAAAAATAAAGTGAATGGCAACAAAAAGATACCACCTAAAAGTGTTTGCCAACCATTGATGGTGAACAGGGACAGTCCTTTCCATTTTTTGCTGGAAAAATATATGGCGCCGACCGAATAGGAAACCATACTTAGCAGAAGCGTAAGCAGTCCGGCCGAGGTAAGTTCGGCCCCGCCCAAAAGTGGCCAGGAGGCACAGATCACACCCAGGGTACAAATGACAAGGGAAAGAATGATGGCACCATTCAGCTTTGACTTTAGAAAAAACACAGAAAGAAAACTGATGATGACGGGATTGGTGGCAACGGCTAATGCACCCACCCCGGCTGTAATATTTTGCATGGCCACTACATAAAGCCCGAGATAGATGGTAATGTTGAGCAAACCATAAATAGCGAGTTGTTTCCATTCTACCCCGTTCGGCAACCTGTTCTTTTGAATGCCGTGTGCAATGATCAGCATGATCACGGCGGCCATACCAAAACGAACGACTGCGATGACCAGGGGTTGTGCCGATTGTAAACCGATCTTGGTGGCGGTGGAAGCAGAAGCCCATAGAATGGCAAATAGTGTTCCCGCAATAACCCAAGCCAAATTCCTGTTTACATGCATCGACAAAATTTTAGAATTTCCATTACTGCTCTCAAAGAGCTGTCGTGGTCGGCGAAATTAAGATGCATAATTCTTTTTGATATGCTTTTCTGTTCAGCGTTGGTTCAAATGGGTTCTTGGGGTATAAAAACCACGGCGAGCACAGCGGTCACGGCGAAATGTATCCGATTGATTCTATTCCCTACTTTCAAAAGAGTTGGATGCCGGAACTCCTGTTCCGGCCAGCAAGAACGGAACAGAGTTCCGTTTTACCTTGGTCACTCCGAATTAATATCGACTTTTATCAGAGGCAAAGGAATCTCGGGACAACGTTGATTATTCCTACGTCTTCAAATAATCACTTAATATCTTATGACAATACCACTCCTGTCTTGGCAAATGGAACGGGCCTTTGAATAAATTCCCTTTGGCTGTTTGCGCAAGCGTCCCATCGCGGTGGAGATAACCGAACCATTCGCCATGTTTCTTATCGTGAAAATGCTGGTATGCATAATCATGCACCTGCTGATGCCATTGCGCGTATTTTTCATTGCCTGTCACCAGGTAGGCCAGCAGCGTGGCAATGATCGTTTCATTGTGTGGCCACCAGAACTTCATATCCTGCCAGTATTCCTGTACCGGTTTGTTGTACACATCGCGGAAATAAAGGATACCTCCATGTTCGTGATCCCATCCCCGCTCCCACATATAATCGAGCATTTTGCAGCCCAGTTTGATCAGGTGCGGATCATTGTTCCGGTATCTTGCTTCATGCAGAATAAACCAGGCACCTTCGATGGCATGACCGGGATTTAGTGTACGCCCGTCGATATGATCGATGATGCTCCCATCCGGCGCCACCTGTTCCATCACGCACCTGATATCGTCCTTCACAAAATAAGTCTCGATCTCGGCGATCCATTTGTCGATCCATTCATCGCAACGCGGGTCACCAATGGTTTCTCTCAGCTGTTGTGCTGTATTCATCATGATCATCGGCACACCAATGCCCCTCGACGGACGTGTGTCGGTAAACTTGGGCTTAAGTAGTCCTGGTGTAGTGGCATACTCCAGGCATTTGCCAAAAACCCGCCGGGCTTTATCGGCAGCTTCGGCATCACCGGTTGCTTTGGCATAAGCGGCTGCGGCGATCACATAAAATGTTTCGGAAAAAAAATATCTTCTCTTGCGTATTGGTCTGCCGTCCCTGGTTACATGAAAAAACATCTGGCCATCGATATCGAAACAATGTTTGTTCAAAAACTCATAACCGAGCTTTGCCCCTTCCAACCACTCGGCAGCAATAGGGTCCTGTCTTTCTTCGATCGTATTATATAAGGTAGCCAGTAGCCAGGTGGCCCTGCCCTGGATCCATACGGCTTTGTCATCATCGATCAGGGAACCATCGGCATCACGCATTAATAAAAAGCCGCCATGTTCTTTATCAAAAGAACGGGGAAACCAAAACGGGACCGTGTCGTTCAGCAATTGCCTTCCATAAAATTCCTGCAGACGCGAAAGATCTGCCTTATTGTAACTCATGTTGTGCTTTCTTTAATGTAAAATAAAATGTAGATGCCGGAAGCCCTGCTTCATTCACCAGGTTGGCCCGGCTAAACGGGCGCCATGCATACGCGACGGCTTTAACTTTCTCTCCGTTCGGAATGTCTAACAGTAGCTTCGTGTTATCCTGGATACGCGCTGTTACCGGGATATGCCTGCCTGTCATCGTCACCAGTTCAAAACCATACAACGGCTGTTTATTGGAGGCCAAAAGTTTCTTTGCAAATGAAAATTCAAGGATAAGTTTATTTCCTTCCTGTATTACAGATTGAATTTCCGGCCCGTTGGCGATGACGGGCTGCTGATAGGTATACCGTTTTGCCAACAGTGCCAGCCTCTCACCAATTTCTTTTTTTCTTTTGGGATGCACATCCAGCGAATCACCGAGGTCGGAACTAACGGCCATATAAGTATTAGGGAGCTCTTTTTGTAGCTTTCGTTGTACATCGCGGAAATAAGGCCATGAAGGGCGATCGATCGAAGACAATTGCACAAAATAAAATGGAAACTCATACCCCCATTGTTTGCGCCAACTGTTTACCATCGTTTTAAAAATCGTTCGATACAGTTCGGGGTAGTGTGTATTGCTTTCACCCTGGTACCAGAGCACTCCTTTGATCGGGAAACTTGTAAGCGCAGCAATACCAGCTTCATAATTATAACAGGGTTCGTAGGGATGTCGCTGCGTTGTTTTGATGGCGCGTTTTAAATTCAGATCTGCGCGGTCACGGCAAAACTGTTGTATAAAATCTGACTTGCGCCAGTTCAACAATACATCTACCAATTGTTCATTGTGTTCCATGCTATACCTGTCCACCCAGGATTCCATCGGCGCACCACCTACCGCCACCTGTACCAGTCCAATGGGCACATTGAGATCGGCATTGATCTTTTTGCCAAAGTGAAATGCGATCGCAGAAAAATCCGCGGCAGAGATTGAATCGGAAGTCTCCCAGCTACCCGAAAAATATTGCAGCTTATTCACCTTGTCCATCGTGATGGAATCCCATTCCACCGCGTAGGTCTCCGCAATCGGTTTGTAGTTAAACAGTCGCAAATTGGGATGCTTCGCAGCATCACGAATCGCTTCAGCAGCTCCTTCTGATTGTCTTAGCTGGAAAGCCATATTTGACTGACCCGAGCAAAGCCATACATCACCGATCAGGATATCTTTCAGGCTGATCTTTGTATTCTGGCATACGATGGTCGCTTCATAGGGCCCACCCACGGGTGGTGTTGGGAAGTTAATTATCCAATCCCCATATGCATCTGCTATCTCATACTTGCTGATATTGTTAAACTTTATTTCCACCCGGCCGCCCGCATCGGCTTTCCCATAAAATGAAACAGATTTTCCACGCTGCATCACCATGCCATCAGTAAAAACAGGAGGCAATTGCACACCCTGCCTGGTTCCGGTCATAAAACTAAAAACAGTTTGCGCGATGATACCGGCTCCTTCTGCATCGGGATGCAGGTTGTCGGCAAATAGGTCGGGCCTGCTATAGAGCGGTGTATGCAGATCGATCAGGCCTGCACCATTGGACTTTGCGATCTCGGGGATGAGTTTCTGGATCTGCCAGAACCAGTCGCGGGTACCGGATTTGAATCGAGGATGACCACTGAAAATAGGTGTAAGCAGGCAGACGTATAACCGCATTTTGGGGTTTGTTTTTTTCAAAGTATCGATTAGTGTGGCATAGTCTGAAGCAAACTCATTTCGATAGTTGGGCCAGTTGCGCGGATCGGTGTCGTTGAGACCGAGATGGATGACGGCCACATCCGCGTTGAGGGCTAGCGCATCCTTAAATTCCTGTGTTATGATATAAGGCCTGTGCCCGCGCTGGAGTAATGTGGTACCACTTACACCGAAATTAGAAACGATAAACCTGTCGCCTAATAGTTTTTGTAACTGAGCCGGGTATGACTCAAGCGAAGGTTCTTTCAAACCCGCGCCAAAGGTTACTGAATTGCCGATACAGGCTACGCGAATGGGATCTTGTGATGGCTGTGAACTGGCATTCGATATGATTGAAAATAGAAATAAAACTGCCAGCCAGGTACTTTTCATGATCTATTTCCATTTTACGGTTGTGAAAACAATCTGCGAATACCCGTCTTTTTCAAAGAGCACTCCGATACGTTTCTTATCGAGTTGCACAATATCAGAATATGCCGATGCATCACGCCGCGAGGGATTTGAATAGATCTCAATTTTTTTCTTCCAGGTTCGGCCATCATCATAACTGATACGAAGTGTGAGATGATCCCGGTTTTTTTCATCGGCGGCATTGCAAAAAGCAATGATATTCTCACTGGGCTTTCTTTTTGATAGTGTCAGAATCGTTCCCTCGCAAACGGGATCGGGTAGGTTGCGGTCAAAATATACCGTATCCCAGGATTGTCCGCCATCACTGCTGATGCCGACGATCCGTGAACGAATATCACCTTTCTGGTTACGGCTATTGATCATCAGCCGGCCGCCGCTGATCTCTGCCGAAGTTGATTCGTTACTGCCCGGCAATGCGAGACTTGCGCCTAAATGAAATGTCTCCCCGTGGTCATCAGTATAAAATCCATGTGCGTCATAATCGGTGGACTTGCTTTGTGGCGGACCTGCTGAATGATTTGCTGCCACATAAATTCTTCCCTTATACTTTCCTGACCGGAACTGCATAGCATGACCCGGCGTGTTGGCATAGGTTCGCCAGTCTTCATTGAAATTAAAACGGGGATCTATTTGTGGTTGCTTGGGACGATGCACATGCAGGGTGATGTCTACCGCTTCAGACCAGGTATGCCCGCCATCGGTAGAAGTTTTATACCAGACCTGTTTGTATCCTTTTCCTTTCCTGACCTCGCCCTCGTGGTTGTTGCCGGTATTGTAAAAAAGGAAAATTCTTCCCTTCGGGTAACGCGGATCGGTTAGATCAACTACTGGCGCGGGATTGCCACATTGCAAGGTGTCAAACTCGGCGATATACTGAAGTGCGCTCCAGGTCTTTCCTTTATCCCGGCTTCGTTTCATCACAATATTAATATCGCCAAAATCACCGGCCCCATGAACGCGGCCTTCGGCAAAAGCGAGCAGTTCGCCATTGGGCAGATCAATGATAGCCGGGATGCGATAAGATTTATGACCTTCCGTTCCTGAAACGAATACGGGTATATGTTTATCCTGGGCTATCGCACTGGCGACAAAAAGAAATGCCGCGAGTATCAATGTTGATTTCTTCATAGCTGAACTTTTCTGTGAAAAGTAAAAATGCTTCTGTGACGATTACCTGATGATATCATTGACCGGTATGCGCATAAAATACAAATCCCTTTCTCCTTCGTAAATGATCCCAAGGGTATTATCGTCCACTTTTATGATCGCAGAATAACCGTAGCCATTTCTTTCATCGAGTAGCAAATGGTATTTCGACGGCCATGTCTCGCCGAGGTCAGTACTCGCCTTGATGCTGGTATGGTTCCGCGAGGTTTGAGACGCAACATTACTGAAAAAAACTATCTCCTTTTTTTGTCCTCTTATATTGAAACTGGCTTTTGTAAATCCTGCCATGCAAACAGGATCGGGTAATGCTGAATATGAGGTTGGATGTTCTACCCAGGTTTTACCCATGTCTGTTGTTGTCGCTACGCTCCTATACTTACCTCGATTATCGCGCATATTCAACATCAGGGTGCCGGGCGTTGTTTCAATCACCTGTGCTTCGGTGGTATTTGATTTGGCGCCGATACCGCTTTTCCAGGTTTTGCCATGATCATCACTATAAATGATGGATGAGTGTGGAATACCAACTGATGCGGGCTTTGTTGTTTCATCCCAGTATTGAGAAGGGAAGACCAGTGTACCATTCTTCATAGCGATGCCATTACCCGGACCATTAAAATATAAATGCCAGGCCGGGTTTTTTACCTGCGAAGTAATATTATAAGGCTGGCTCCAGCTAAGTCCGTCGTCATCGCTGCTTACCAATACAAACTGCCCCGTGGTATCAGGTGAAAGTCCGGGTTTAGAACCGGCGATAGAACGGTTGCCTTTGCTCCATAGAGCAGCAACCCAGATCTTTTTGGTAATGGGATCGAATAATATGGCGGGATCACCTATCCCATTGTTTTCATGTGGAGGGCCCATGTCCATGATGATCTTCATGGGTTCCCAGCTCCGGCCACCGTCAGTACTGCGACTCATACCCACATCGATATTGGCGGGCAGATCGCCGCTATGCTTATAGCGGATATCATACACAGCTATCAAAGTCCCTTTGTCGGTTGTCGTGATACCGGGTATGCGATAAGTATGTACACTATCATCCCAGGCTTTTCGAATGGCAATGCCAAGCCGGTATTGACCCTGGAAATTGATGGCTGCACCAGCCGTTCTTTGTGAAACACTATGCACATAGCCCTTTTCAGTAGTAATACTTTTTAATAGGATAGAAACTTTTTTATCGATATCGGCTTTAGATTTTAAGCTGGTACCAAACCAGATCGTATTCCATCCCTGGTGCAGGGGTATATTGACAGGGATATTTGTGACAGCTGAAATTTGTTGAGAGCTGCCATGAAAAGTTGCGCCAGCCAAAAAAGATCTTTGTCTCTCATCGCGAACGATGACCTCCAATTTTTCAATTGCCTGCACGGCCGCTGGATTCAACTGTAACTGAAAATTTTTATACGTGATGTCTTTCCCCTGTGGGACATAGACGGTGAGTTTCATCAATTGATTAAACTCGATATTTTTTAACAGCGGTGACTTTGAATAAGTCACGGTGATCCGCTCACCTGCTGCAGAAGCAGTCTTTACAGCTGACTGTGAAAAAGACAGCGCAGGCATCAACAGGAAAGTAAAAATGAGACTGCTAATATTTTTACGCTTCATCATTTCAGGAGTTTTTTATTCATCAACAAAATCATTTGTCTTTGGCCGTAAAAATGACACCTGGATGACCAGGGCCAGGGCTACAATGGCCGACAGCATCGCGAAACTCTTACCGAGACTGCCCGCATCTGTTGACCGGCCGAGGTAGTCGGTGATAAAAGCGCCTGCAAATACTCCCACCATATTCATCAAACCATAAGCCGTAGCCCGGTATTTGGAAGAAACGAATTGGCAAAGAATGGGCATATTGTTGGCATCGAACATACCGAAACCAAAACCAAAACAAAAAGCGGCGCCGATCACGCTGAACAGCGAATCACCAAAACCGAGCAGTAATAGAGCGGGTATGGTGAGGCCGAGTCCGATCGCGCTTGTATAGATCCTTCCGCGCAAATTCTTTTGCACCCATCGATCTGATAAGATACCGCCGAAGATCACACCGAGAAAGGACGAAGCGGCGATGGTGATAGTTGAAAGTGGCCCCGCCTTCGCCATATCAATATCCAGGCTGTCGGCGAATAAAGTAGGAAGCCAGTTCTTGATACCCCAGCCCGGCAGACTAGGCACAGCAAAAAAGAACAGGATGATCCAAAAGGAAATATTGGATAAGAGTAGAGCAAGTCCTTTAAATAGCGGCGCACCAGATTTTTTGATGGTTGAGTTGGCTGGAGCCTCAATGGAAGACACGGGTTTCTTCTCTCTTAAAAATAAGATCAGCAAAACCGAATACACCATTCCTATAATACCAAAGGAGTGAAAAGCGGTTTGCCAGGAAAACCTGTCAGCAATTGTTGCACCGAATCCACCCAATGCCTGCCCCATATACAAACCGGTCATATGTATGCCAACGGCGAGCGACCGGGTTTTTGAAGTATGATAGTCAGCGATCAGGGAAAGTCCTGCAGGAATATACAATGCTTCACTTACGCCCATCACGGCTCGCAACCAATATAGCTGGTTAAAATTCTGGGCATATCCCATGGCCAGTGTGACGCCACTCCAGACGAAGAGGCTGACAATGATCAGCCACTTGCGATTGACGCGATCGGCGATCATTCCGGCGACCGGGCTCATAAATCCATAGATCCAGAGAAAGATCGCCATCAGTCTGCCAAAGTTGGTGGCAGTCTGTAGCTCGGCAATATCGATCATCATGGTCGGCTTCATCGTGCTGAGCATCTGCCTGTCCATATAGTTCAGTAGTGCCACCACCCAGAGCAAGCCGACTACAATCCATGGATATGTTTTAGTGTTTTTCATGATTTCAGAGGCCAGTCCCGCTTATCGCCCCGACAATTTTGCCATTAGTATTTGAGGTGTACGAACACCGGCTTTTATTTCGCCGCTTGGAATCAATACTTTTTTATTCCATACTATTGCGGTTGTAGTCACTGGAGAATCAAAAGAGATCTCATCCAATTTTTTCCACTCATTCGATTCAATATTATATACGAGCACATCATGACTAAAACCGGGATGAGATGATTGCAACTCATTTTTCTGCCGGATCAGTTCTGATTTTTTTGCCTCATCTGTCTCAGCGTTGATCGCTGCGATCAGTTTCTCGGTTTTATGAAATGTTTCTCCCCTGTCGCCACCAAAGATCAGGATATTCTTCCGCCCCTGTGCTACACCTGTTCCTGCTGATAGCGCATAAGGAAGACTTTGCCTTTCTTCCCATATTCCTTTTTTTGTATCGAAACCGAAAACAGTATTATCGAGTTTGCTAATGCCATCACTGTTTCTTTTTCTCCCACCGACAATGTATATCGAAACGTTTCCGGATTTTCCTTCCAGTGCTACCATGACGGTATGAGACACCGGTTTAGGAATATCGGGAAGAGCTTGCCAACCCGTATCCAAATTATTCAAATCCAGTTTTAAAAAAAGGGAAG
>JAEZRB010000186.1 GCA_023412975.1 Bacteroidota bacterium
ATCATATGAAGAGCGTTCAAAAAATTGGGGGCCCAACGACACCATTATCGTTGACGCGATCTGGTACAATCGCGAGATGCAGTCATATAAGGAGGAACAAATGGTCTGGGTGTCAAAACTTTCATCCGCCAAACTTCAGAAATACATGGCGGAATGGACACGCTTACGCAATGCCGTTTACGTTACTTATCCTTATGCCCGGGTTGCCGGCTATACTATAAATGATATCAATGCCAAACTGGCCAATGTGCAGTCGAAGAAAAAGCGTAAGGAGTATATCAAGTCAAGGGAAAAAGAATTGCGCAAATCATTCGCGGAGCCGTTATCCAACCTTTCCGTTTACCAGGGCAAAGTGCTGATGAAACTTATTAACCGCCAAACCGGCAATAATTGTTATGAGATCATCAAAGAATACAAAGGTGGAATGAATGCACGGCTGTACCAGACGGTTGCGTTTTTCTTTGGGAGCAACCTTCGGCAGCAATGGGACCTGTCTGATAAAACTGACCGCCAGATCGAAAGTTTCGTCAATGAGATCGATGGCGCCTGGTACGGCAATCCATATAGAAAATAGTTTGGTGCGGCATGAACTTCCATTTGAGCCGTATGTTATTTTGACGGGTCTGTGAATACAAATTGCAGACATTTCCTGAGTATGGTTTGGTTTCATTTGGAAAAATCGATAAGAAAAGAATCTACATCACTTACATCCTGCCATATATTTGGAACTCCTAACCTTCGTAAATTACATGTATGAAACTGGATATACTCGCGATTGGCGTGCACCCCGATGATGTGGAATTGGGATGTTCCGGAACTTTGATCAATGAAATAAAGAATGGAAAGAAAGTTGGCATTGTCGATCTTACGCAGGGCGAACTTGGGACCCGTGGAACTATCGAAACACGGTATGAAGAAGCAGCAGAAGCAGCAAGGATCATTGGAGCATCGGTTAGGGAAAACCTGAAAATGCGCGATGGCTTTTTTAAGAATGATGAAGCGCACCAGTTGAAACTGATACAGACGATCCGGAAGTATCAGCCACAGATCGTAATCGGGAATATTCTCGACGATCGTCACCCCGATCACGGACGGGCCGGGCACCTGATCAGCGATAGTTGTTTTCTTTCAGGGCTCATGAAAATTGAAACAAAAAGCGAAGACGGACAAACCCAGGAGAAATGGAGACCGCGGTATTTTCTGCAGTATATGCAGGACTGGTATCATGAGCCTGATCTGCTTATTGATATCAGTGATGTATTTGAACAACGCATGAAAGCCATCCAGGCTTATGGCACACAATTTCATACCGGGCAGCACAGCGAAGATGGCCCACAGACTTATATCTCTACCCCCGATTTTTTGGATAGTGTGATCGCCCGTGCACGAATGCTGGGTAAACGAATTGGCGTGAAATATGCCGAAGGTTTTATCACAGAAAAAAAGATTGGACTAAAAAACCTCGATGCTTTGATTCAAAACGAAACCTAATACCCGAAAAAGCGGCATTTAGAGCAACATTTACTCAAAATGTTATAATTTACACACAGCTGTGAACAATCCGGGGCCTTATGAACGTTATATAACTATCTTAAGTTACTTTTGCAGCTGCATTTAAAAAAAAATTGATTACTACACATGTCCAACCCCAAGTTTCCCAAAATACCCGTTTCTTTTCATGGTGAATTAAAAAAGCGGATTGCCGACTATTTCAAGCAAGCTGGAAAAGCTACGACCGGCAACTTCAAATTATATTTTAAAGCAATCCTGCTTGTGGTTGGTTTTATAGGTGTTTACACTCATCTTGTGTTCTTCACACCGCCTGTCGCCTGGGCTATCGCAGAATGCGTTTTGATGGGTTGTCTTATTGCAGCTATCGGATTTAATGTAATGCATGATGGTGCCCACGGCAGTTTCAGCAAATACAAATGGATCAACGGCATCGCTTCGAATGCCGCAAGTTTCCTGGGCGCCAGCCAGCTGATGTGGAAAACAAAGCACAATGTGATACACCATACTTATACAAACATTCATGGTGTGGATGATGATATTGAAGCCCGTCCGCTGTTGCGTCTTTGCGATGAGCAGGAATACTACAAGATCCATAAATACCAGCATTTTTATTTCTGGGCAGCTTACTCCCTGCTTTATCTGTACTGGGTTTTTGTAACCGACTATAAGAAATATTTCACCCTGCGTATCGGCAATACACCGATCAGGAAATTAAGTTTCTCAGAACATTTCTTTTTCTGGTTTTATAAGTTTTCACACGCTTTCATCTTTGTAATTCTCCCGATCTATATGGTTGGATTTCTGCCCTGGCTGGTTGGTTTCCTAAGTATGGGACTTGTAGCCGGATTTGTTTTGAGTATCGTATTCCAGCTCGCCCATACCGTCGAGCATACTCATTTCCCCCTGCCCAACGAGGCAACTGGTAAAATGGAAGACGAGTGGGCTTTACACCAATTGAAAACAACGGCCAATTTCGCTACAAAAAATAAGGTTGTCAGCTGGTTAGTAGGCGGTCTCAATTTCCAGGTAGAGCATCATTTATTCCCCAAAATCTCGCATATTCACTATCCCGCGATCAGCAGGATCATCAAGAAAGCCTGCCAGGAACATGGTGTCGAATATATCGAGTATAAGAAGGTGCGTACAGCCGTGGCATCGCATATCGCATTCCTGAAACAAATGGGCAAAGGAAGGCAGCATGCTCATGCGCATTAATCTCCTGAAGTATTATTAAGTCCGACAGGTCGTTTGAGATTGCATTAACCTTAAGCTTACATCAATTTAACTATTGAAATTAATTGATTGTTAATACGTTATGTAAGTTTATGATAATTTAACTGGAGAATTGTTGTATGCGCGGTTCAACAAGAGTAAACGGTAAAAAATCCCCTGTTTGGTTTAGTTAGGCGCACCTTATTTCCCGTTGTTCAGGAATCACTAACTTGCACCGTTTTACAATCTCATATTAAATGCTAGATGTTTCCAATTTCGACCCCAACAGCGTCGGAAATCCCAACAACAATATTTTTGGTCTCCCCACTACCGAAGAAAATTCAAACCTCATCATTCTGCCTGTACCCTGGGAAGTAACGGTAAGTTATGGGGCTGGCACGGCAAGGGCACCGGAAGCGATCTCAAAGGCCAGTTTCCAGGTTGACCTGTTTGACCCCGAAGTGCCTGATGGTTGGAAACAGGGCTTTTATATGCGTCCTATCGATCGAAAGATCCTGATGAAAAGTGATTACCTGCGAAAGGAAGCCGAATTATACATCGACTATATCTCCAAAGGCGACGACGTTAACGCCAACCAGTTCATGACGCGAACCCTTAAGGACGTAAATGAAGGGAGCCAGTTTCTGAACACCTGGGTATACGACCAGACCAAAGCCTTATTAGCAAAGAACAAACTGGTTTGCCTGCTTGGCGGTGATCACAGCACGCCACTTGGATTTTATAAAGCGATCGCTGAAAAGTATCCGGACTTTGGAATTCTTCAGATTGATGCGCATTGCGACCTGCGTGAATCTTACGAGGGATTTAATTACTCGCATGCCAGTATCATGTACAACGCGCTGGAGGAAGTACCTCAATTATCACGACTGGTACAGGTTGGGATCAGGGACTATGGCAGCGACGAATGGGATTATATCAGGAACTCGAACCACAGGGTGGTTACTTATTTCGACAAAGAAATAAAAACCCGCCAGTTTGAAGGTCAAACCTGGAAACAGGTGGCTGAAGAGATCGTTAGCAAATTGCCACATCATGTATATATAAGCTTTGATATTGACGGGCTGGACCGAAAGCTCTGCCCCCATACAGGCACGCCCGTTCCCGGTGGATTTGAAACGGAAGAAGTCTTTTATCTTTTCCGCAAGGTGATTGAAAGTGGCCGCAAACTCATCGGCTTCGACCTGGTGGAAGTGGGAATTAGCGATAACGACTGGAACGCCAATGTGGGTGCACGGGTGCTGTTTAAGCTCTGCAACCTGCTGGTAGCCAGTAATAGTTAGAATAAATAATGTAGTGGAGATGCAGAAATTTGAGTTTGTACTGAAAAATGAAAAGCTGAGACATTATAAAACCCTTACGCTTTTTGTCATTTTCATAAACATTGTTTTCGTTGTTTGGCTGGGAATAACTGACCCCTCACTCCGGGTTTCAGCGATCCTGACGACTATACTGGTCATCGCAGTTTTGGTCATATTCCATATGATGAAGAAAAATTTTGGCAGCCTGATCGCGATGTTGCTTATCGCGAATTTTTACGTCGAAGCTGGTTATTGGGCGGCCCTTGGAATTATTATACTGATGGCCCTGCTCCACCTGGTGTCGATCAGACCCCTGGTAGTAAAAGTAAGTCCCGCTAATATTCTTTATCCCAATTTTCCCAAAAGAAAAATTGAGTGGGATGAACTGAACAACCTGGTATTAAAAGACGGCCTGCTTACATTGGACTTTAAGAATAACAGGATCGCGCAGGTGATGGTAAACAGTGAGAATAATAAAACAGATGTGGATGAGAGGGAATTTAACGAGTTTTGCAGGGAGAAGCTTGCTGGATACTAGATACTAGATGCTGGATGCTGGATGCTGGATAATGAGATTTGATTTATAATGAATGATATGTCGCTGACGCAATCACCATATATACTTTATTCCGACGGGAAGGGCAATATTTTTGAAGACACTTCGCTGTATGTGACCGGGCGTAGTGGATGGGATGCATTGCCTGTTCCTGCTGAGGAATGGATCGAGTTGCCGGAAGGTGGTTCTCTTTATGAATTGCCAGGGCGAAAAGGTATCGGTATTGATGTTGTGACAGGTGAAATGCGTCTATGTGAAAAAGGCTGGGCTGTGGCGGCTTTCATTCCTCCCGCACATACCGGTTTTTTCCTTGCAGCATATGAAGCTGAACCCGGCGCGCCCACCCTGCCTTTGTTTTGCTATACGGCGACAGGATGGTACAATGATAAATTTTATGTTCCTGCTACCCGGATAGAACCTGACATACGCCAGGACTGCACGGGATACGATCAGCAAAAAGTAGAGCTTGGCGTTGAAAAATTATTAAAAGCTTACCCGCATAACAGGCTGGTAGAACACCTGGCGAAAAATTGCGCACTCACCTATCATTGCCCCGCAGCCCGTAACTATTTTCTCGGACGCTGGGAATGCCCGATACCGGCCTCTCCTGCCTGCAATGCTAACTGCGTGGGTTGTATTTCACTTCAGCCAGATGAAGAAACCATTGTATCTACCCAGGATCGACTACGTTTCAAACCCAGTCCGGAGGAAATCGTAGAATATACCGTGCCGCACCTGGAAACAGCACCCTATCCTATCGTAAGTTTTGGCCAGGGTTGCGAAGGCGAGCCACTCCTGATGTGGGAAACAATCCGGGATGCGATCATCGAGATTCGCAAACACACCAATAAGGGCAGTATCAATATCAACACAAACGGCTCAAGACCCGATGCCGTTAAAATATTATGTGAAGCCGGACTAGACTCCATCCGCGTTAGTACCAATTCGGCACGCCGGGAAGTTTATATGCCATATTACCGGCCCAACAATTATGATTTTTCGGATATCATCGAAAGCCTGAAGATCGTAAATGCCTACGGTGGCTGGACCTCGATCAATTACTTTGTTTTCCCTGGCATGACGGATAGTGTAGAAGAATATGAGGCGCTCCGGCGCCTGATCATGGAAACAGGTTTGAAAATGATCCAATGGCGGAATTTTAATATCGACCCTGACTGGTACCTGGGCAAGATCGGCGTTACGGATACAGGTGAATGCATGGGTGTAAAACAACTACAGGAACTGATCAAAGAAGAGTTTCCTGATCTTAAATACGGGTATTTTAACCCTCCCATGGAACGTATCAAAGGCCGCTTCGAAATGGATTTTGCCCACTAAATGTTTTGCGCACACTAATTATCAGTAGTGAACTTTACAGAAAATTTCAATTTTTAAAACTCCGATAGCTTCACTTACGGTATCCCCAGTTTCGGGCTTTTTCATTTTTCCGCGATCATCCTAACTTCGCGTACTTTTTCCCGGTGTAAACGAGTATGCGAAA
>JAEZRB010000219.1 GCA_023412975.1 Bacteroidota bacterium
CTTCAGCACCACTCACCTCTCCATAATACCGGTTGGCCTGCAGTAATCGCTTGCGCCACAATCGCCTGGATACTGAATACACATAAGTTTTTATCAAACAATTCAATTCGAAACTTCCGGACCTCGCCTTCTCGTACAGCACGATCATTGCTTCCTGGAATATGTCCTTTGCATCATCCGAAGTGCCGTTGTTGTTGATAATCAACGACTGAACAGTTCCAAAATTTTCTTTGTAGATCGTCTCAACGGCTTTTTTATCGTTGCGGGCCAGTCCTTGAAGTAAGATCCTTTCGTGATTCTCTACGTTCACTTATCCTTTATTTAATACTTTTTTTTAAAAATAGTAACCCTATAGCAGCCCGGGAAAATTTTTTTTAACAGTTGGGTTACCTTTTCCAATTATGGGTATAAAGACCTGAAATATTTCATAAACAAAAAATCAAAAACATCACAATGAAAAAGCTTTTTATCGTGTTGGCAGTAGCAAGCCTGGGTTTTGTTGCGTGCAACAATGAAGCAGAAACAGAAACAACAGCAGATACTACTGTAGCTCCTGTTGAAGCAACTCCTGATACAGCAGTTGTTACTCCTGCAGACACTACTGTAGTTGCAGATACAACTGGAAAATAAGTAAGAAATTCCTATCGGCAAGCAAATCGTTAGGTAACCGTCCCACCCTCCAGGGTGGGGCGGTTTTTTTATCACATATTTTGTATAAATGTGATATCCAGGTGTACAGTTAAACGACCGCTACCGCTTGAATACTTTACCTTTGTGGCGTTCGCCAGATCATATTAAATAAATTTAGCCAGTGATTACATTTGATTCGTTAGGTATCGAGGAAGGATTACTACGTTCTATCCAGGCCCTCGGATTTACCCAGCCTACTCCTATCCAGGAAAAAGCCATCCCGGTTTTATTACATGGTACAAAAGATTTTATAGGCCTTGCCCAGACTGGCACCGGCAAAACGGCGGCATTCGGCCTACCACTTTTGCAATTGATCCGAAAAGAGGATCGATACCCCCAGGCGCTGATCGTTTGCCCCACCCGCGAGCTCTGTCTCCAGATTACCAATGACCTCACTTCATTCAAGAAAAGTGCCGGACATATTTCTGTCACTGCCGTGTACGGTGGTACTTCTATTTCGATGCAGATCCGTGACCTGAAGAAAGGTACACATATCGTAGTGGCCACACCGGGCCGTCTGATCGACCTGATCGAAAGAAAGGCCATCAATCTTGATCAAATACACTACGTGGTGCTCGACGAGGCTGATGAGATGCTTAACATGGGTTTTAAGGAAGACATCGAGTTTATTTTAAAGAATACACCCAACCGGCAAAGCACCTGGCTGTTCAGTGCTACCATGCCACCCGAGATCAGGCAGGTTAGTAAACGATATATGGACAAGCCCTTTGAGATCACGATCGGGAAAGTGAATGCAGGCAATGCCAATATCGACCATCAATACTATACCACACAACATCATAATCGCTACGAAGTTTTAAAAAGGATCATCGACTTTAACCCCGGCTTATACGGGATTGTATTTGCACGTACTAAAGCCGATACCCAGGATATCGCGGAACGACTGACCCGTGAAGGATATGATATCGATGCCATCCACGGTGATCTTTCCCAGCAGCAACGTGATAAGGTGATGGGGTTATTCCGTGACAAGAGTATACAGTTGTTGATCGCGACCGATGTAGCGGCTCGTGGAATAGATGTGACAGGGATCACGCATGTTATCAATTATGAACTGCCTGATGATGTGGAAGTTTACACGCATAGAAGCGGGAGAACTGGCAGGGCAGGTAAAAGTGGTATTTCCGTTTCAATAGTCACTCCAAAAGAAATTTACCGGCTCCGGCAGATTGAGCGCCTTTTAAATACGCGGATGCACAAAATGGACATACCGAGCGGAAAGGATGTGTGCAGGAAACAATTTTTTCATTTCATCGATAAAATGCTGCAGGCGGATATTAGTCACGGCGAGTATGAGACCTATATTCCTTTATTAAAAGAAAAGTTCGAGCATATCGATAAAGAGGAGATTCTCCAAAGAGTTGCGGCGCTCGAGTTTGATCGTTTCCTTAAGTATTATGAGAATGCCGCTGATCTCAATTTGCGTGAGGAAAAAAGAACGGAGCGAAGGGGAGAACTTGCATCCCGCGATCGGGGTGTGGATACAAGAGGCAGGAAGTTCGGTGCGAACGGCAACTATCAACGACTGTTCGTAAACCTGGGAACAAAAGATGGATTTTATAAAGCGAGCTTTCTTCAGTTTATACTGGATATGAGTGAACTGAAGAAGGATGTACTGGGCCGTATCGACATGAAGGAAATGACGTCCTGGATTGAGATTGAGCCATCTGCGGGTAAAAAAATGATTAGGGCACTCGATGGTAAAAACTATCGTGGCCGAAAGATCAGGATGAATGATGCGAACACCGGCGGTGGCAGGAAAAAGGAACGCAGTTGATGCGTCCAATGATACAGTTCATCAGAAAATTTTCAAAAAAATAAAAAAATAATTGTTCAGCAATCTGCGGGAAAGTATATTTGATTACGTATGACAAAGGCAAACACATTCTTCGGTTTTTATTTTAGCTTCTTTTACTTTAGAATGAAGCCGGGAATGCTTTTGTTGAAATAGAAGGACAACTAAAATCAACATAGAGAATCCCGGCTTAAAGCCGGGATTTTTTTTTGCCGGCTATAGCGTTTAAAGGATTCTCATCAGCTATGATAGAGCTTGAACATGAATAAAAGTAAAATGAAAGAAGCAGGAAATAAACCGGTGACTACGTCAGGAGAACCTGATTCAGCCATCTTAGTTTCGCCACACAGGCCGGGCAGGATTGCCATCCAGGGATATGAGGGAAGTTTTCACCAGGTAGCAGCCCGCCATTTTTTTGGCAAGGATGTAGAGGTATTGCCATGTGCTACCTTTCGTGATGTGGTCAAACTCGCTTCCGTCAGGAAAGAAAGTGAGGGCGGTATAATGGCTATTGAAAACTCGATAGCCGGAAGCATTTTACCAAACTATAACCTGCTGCAAAAAAGTAATCTCAGGGTCACCGGGGAAGTATACCTGCATATCCGCCAAAACTTACTGGTGAACCGCGGTGTCAGAATCGAAGACATTCGCGAAGTACATTCACATACCATGGCGCTGCAACAGTGTTACGACTTTCTCGATAAGCATAAATGGAAACTGGTGGAGACTGACGATACTGCCTTGAGTGCAAAGCATATTTACCAGCATAAGAGCAAACATATTGCTGCCATTGCCAGCAGGCTCGCGGCTGAGTTATTTGACCTCGAAGTGATCGCTCCAAATATCCATACACTTAAGAACAATTACACGCGGTTCCTGGTAGTACAACGGGAAGATCTGGCTTTACCTGTAGAAGGCGCTAATAAAGCTTCGGTAAATTTTCATACAGACCATTCACGGGGAAGCCTGGCCAAAGTTCTAACGCGGATTGCAAACGGTGGTATTAACCTCAGCAAATTGCAAAGTTTCCCGATACCCGGCAGCGACTTCAGGTACAGTTTTCATGCGGACATGGAATTCGATTCGGTCGATCAGTTTGATGAGATCATGAAAGAAATAAAACCCCTGACCGAGGAACTGCGAGTGTATGGTATTTATAAAAGTGGGAAAGCGTCAATATGAACAAATTTTTACGTTTTAAAAACCTCTTTGGTAGATAATAATAATATGCAAACCAGTAAAAGACTCGAGGGTATAAGCGAATATTATTTTTCTCAAAAACTGAGAGAGATAGACCAGCTAAACAAGGCCGGGAAAAAGATCATAAATCTTGGCATCGGGAGCCCTGACCTGCCGCCACATCCCGAGGTGATAAAAGTGCTGCAGGATGAAAGCGCAAAGGAAGCTGTGCACGGGTACCAGGGTTATAAAGGTGCTCCAGTTTTACGAAATGCAATCAGCGAATGGTATAACAAGTGGTATCGGGGTCAACTGGATCCTGATTCCGAAATACTCCCCTTAATAGGAAGTAAAGAAGGGATCATGCATATCTGTATGACCTATCTCGACAAGGGTGATGAAGTGCTGGTTCCTGATCCGGGATATCCTACTTATCGAAGTGCTGTAAAACTGGCCGGAGGAAAATGCGTGGATTACAAACTGCTGGCAAAGAACGGCTATGAGCCCGAGTTTGAAAGGCTTGAACAGATGATACAGAATAGGAGAGGGAAAAGGGCTATAAAATTGATGTTTGTCAATTACCCCCATATGCCCACGGGGCACCGACCCGATCTGAACCTGTTTGAAAAGCTCGTGGCATTTGGCAGGCAACATGAAATTCTTATTGTGCATGATAACCCTTATAGTTTTATCCTGAATGAAACACCGATGAGCCTGCTCGGTGTTAAGGGAGCAAAGGATTGCGTGATTGAATTGAATTCGCTTAGTAAGAGCCATAACATGGCCGGCTGGCGGATAGGAATGTTATGTGGAGCAAAAGAACGAGTAGGCGAAGTGCTGCGTTTTAAGAGTAATATGGATAGTGGAATGTTCCTGCCCGTGCAAATGGCAGCGGCAACGGCACTTGGCCTGGATAATGCCTGGTATAAAAATGTAAATAAAATTTATCATCAACGGCGGGAGAAAGTATTTGAATTGCTGGAACTGATCGGTTGTAAGTATTCGAAAGATCAGTCAGGGCTATTTGTTTGGGCTGCCATACCCAAAAAATATAAGGATGGTTACGAATTGAGTGATGATATTCTTTATAACAGCCAGGTCTTTATTACACCTGGTGGGATTTTCGGAAATGCAGGAAATAAATTCATAAGGGTTAGTTTATGCGGTTCTACGGAGAGATTTGAAGAAGCGATTAAAAGGATAAAAAATTCAAGAATGCAGGCCAGTACTGCAGCAACTGAAAGAGCTGTTTAACATTTCGATTCAAAGAGAAATTAAAATGGAAAATACAAAGTCGTTGAAAGTTGATGGAGTCAAAGGAAACGCAGCGCGTAAGACTATCGCTATTGTCGGCATAGGTCTCATTGGGGGCTCCCTGGCTATTCAATTACATGAAAAGAAATTGTCATCGCGATTGATTGGCGTCGACGCTAATCCCGATCATGCGGTTAAGGCACTAGAGTTAGAACTGGTTGACGACGTATTGCCCTTAACTGAAGCGATTGAGCAATCTGATGTGATCATACTAGCAATTCCGGTTGACAAACTGGTGGACCTATTGCCAGAGATCATGGACCAGGTAGACCGGCAGATCGTACTTGATTTGGGTTCCACTAAGAGCCAGCTTGTGTCTTCAATTAAAGATCATCCCAAAAGGGGGAGATATGTTGCCACGCATCCTATGTGGGGAACCGAATACAGCGGTCCACAGGCAGCGGTGCGTGGCGCCTATGAAAACAAGGCTGTCATTATTTGTGATGCGGGGGAAAGTGATGCAGATGCGCTCGAATGGGTAAAAGGCATGTACAAAAAAATCGGGATGCATCTTTTGGAGATGGATGCCAGGTCACATGATTTGCACGCGGCCTATGTGAGCCATATTTCCCATATCACTTCGTTTGCATTGGCCAATACAGTGCTGGAGAAAGAGAAGGAACAGAATGCCATTTTCGAACTGGCCTCGGCGGGTTTTGAAAGTACTGTGCGACTTGCAAAAAGTAATCCGCAGATGTGGGTGCCCATTTTTATGCAAAACAGGGTAAACGTCCTGGATGTACTATCCGAACATATTGCGCAACTGACAAAATTTAAGGAAAGTATTGAGAAAGGAGACCACGGCTTATTGCAGGGACTAATTGAAGAAGCAAACAAGATCAGGAGAATTATAAAATAAAAATATCATTACGCCCTTTATTCGGAGGGTACTAACTTTACAAACCAATAATTTATATGCAAACAACAGAAAAATCAACCAGGGAAGATGTGCAAAAGGCCTGGGGCAAGCGCCCACTCGTTATAAGTGGTCCCTGCAGTGCAGAAACAGAAACGCAGGTGCTTGAAACAGCGCAACGCCTCGCGGCGACGGGAAAGGTAGATATGCTTCGTGCCGGTATCTGGAAGCCACGTACTAAACCCGGTTTATTTGAAGGAATAGGTGCCAAAGGGTTGCCCTGGCTGCAACAGGCAAAAAAATTGACTGGTTTACCAACCACGGTGGAAGTTGCTACCGGCAAGCAGGTGCAAGATGCATTGACATTTGATGTAGATGTGTTGTGGATCGGTGCCCGCACGACGGTAAACCCTTTTAGTGTGCAGGAAGTAGCAGATGCGCTGCGTGGAGTAGATGTACCCGTACTGATCAAAAACCCGATAAATCCTGATCTTGAATTGTGGAGTGGCGCGGTAGAAAGGGTGGCGAGAGCCGGCGTTAAGCAGATCGGCCTGATACACCGCGGATTTTCTTCCTACGGCAATACCGAATTTCGCAATGCGCCGATGTGGCATCTCGCGATTGAAATGAAACGACGTAATCCGGGCATGCCGATCATCAATGATCCATCACATATTTGCGGTCGCCGTGATATCATCCAGACAATCTCTCAAAGGGCCATTGACCTCGATTTCGACGGACTGATGATCGAAAGCCATGTTGATCCCGACAATGCATGGAGTGATGCCAAGCAGCAAATCACACCTGAGCAACTGAAAGAAATGCTGGATGCCATCATCTGGAGAAAAGAGGATATTAATTCTGAGGAATATCATGCGGCGCTTGAAAAACTGCGTCAACAGATCAATCACCTCGATGATGAACTGATGCAGATACTGGGCCAGCGAATGATGATAGCAGAAAAGATCGGCCAGTATAAAAAGGATAACAATATCACGATCCTTCAGACCAATAGATGGAACGAAATTCTGGAAAGAGCTGCAGCAAAAGCGGGAAAAATGGGGCTAAGCAAGGAGTTTATAACGAAATATTTTGATGCGGTGCATATGGAGAGTATCAATCACCAGAAAAAAGTGATGGATCAATAACATATGTATTCAAAGTTGCCGCTGCAGTAAATTATGACTAAGCGTACTTACAATTTTTCAGGCTCATCTACGGATTTCTATTTTGCTTATGGTATCAGCCATTTAAAAGCAATTACAGATCCAAAGTCAACCGTTCTGATAACAGACGAAAATGTTTTCAGGGCTCATGCCAGGCGATTTAAAGGGTGGAATACGATCGTTTTGAAACCTGGCGAAGAGTTTAAGGTGCAGGCGACTGTTGATTCAGTTATTGAACAACTGATTTCACTGGAAGCCGATCGCAAAAGCACAATTGTCGGAATTGGCGGAGGCGTCATAACAGATATTACAGGTTATGTGGCTTCGGTATACATGCGGGGAATACGATTTGGTTTTATTCCGACCTCCTTGCTGGCAATGGTCGACGCTTCGATCGGCGGGAAAAATGGTATTGATGTTGGCGTATACAAGAATATGGTGGGTGTAATTCGACAACCTGCTTTCATCCTGCATGACATGGTTTTCCTAAATTCATTGCCACAGGCGGAATGGGAGAATGGATTTGCAGAGATCATCAAACATGCCTGTATAAAAGATGCGGCCCTTTTTAGTGAATTGGAAACTTTGTCACTTAAGAGATACCAGAAGAGTAAAACCGCGATCTGTGAACTGGTGCAACGTAACGCGTTGATCAAGGCAAACGTGGTAAAAAAAGACGAATTCGAGAAAGACGAACGGCGACTTTTAAATTTCGGACATACCCTGGCACATGCCCTGGAGAACCAATATGAACTGATGCATGGCCAGGCAGTCGCGATCGGCATGACTTACGCCTGCCATATTTCTGAGCAGCTAGCCGGATTTAAACAAACCAGTCGTGTAATAAAATTGATAGAAGCATACGGTCTTCCAACTTATTCAGTATTTGATAAGCAGAAAGTGTTTGAAGTGCTAAAAATGGATAAGAAAAGAGAGAAGGAGGAAATGAATTATGTGTTGTTGGAAAAAATAGGAAGGGGAGTCGTCAAATCAATACCCTTAACAAAACTGGAGAAAATTATCAATGAGTTTTAAAGTTACGATACAACCTTCACAACTGAAGGGCGCCATCCAGGCGCCAGCTTCCAAAAGCTCCATGCAGCGTGCCTGCGCTGCGGCGTTACTGGCAAAAGGAAGAACTGTGATACAAAACCCGGGTCATAGCAATGACGACAAAGCAGCATTGGGGATCATTCAGTCGCTAGGCGCTACTACTGAATTGATCAATGGCGACTGGCAGGTTGATAGCAATGGGGTAGATCCGGTGGCCAGCAAGGTTAATTGTGGAGAGAGTGGGCTAAGTATTCGCATGTTTGCCTCTATAGCAGCCCTGAGTGAAAAGGAGATCAGCATTGCAGGAGAAGGTAGCCTTTTGACCAGGCCCATGGATTTTTTTAACGAGGTTTTTCCAAAATTGCGGGTAGCAGTAAATAGTAATGAAGGAAAGCTACCGTTAGTAATACAAGGTCCTCTACAGCCTGCCAATATTGAGGTGGATGGGTCTCTGAGCTCACAATTCCTGACTGGACTTTTGTTTGCTTATTCGGCTGCGGATGCCAGCGATGTTTCAATAAGGGTAAAGAATTTAAAAAGCAAGCCCTATATAGACCTGACACTGGATGTAATGCAACAATATGGGATGAAACTTCCCGAGAACAGGAATTATGAAGAATTTTATTTCCATAGCGAGCATCATCAAGGCGCCCAGGTAGGGCGGAATTATACTGTGGAAGGCGACTGGAGTGGCGGTGCATTTTTACTCGTTGCCGGTGCCATTGCAGGTCCAATCGAAGTAAGGGGCCTTGATCTTTCTTCCACTCAGGCAGATAAAGCGATTGTTGATGCTTTGATGTCGGCAAATGCAGGTATAGCAATGGATAGTAAGGCTATTCAACTGGTCCCAACTGAAATGAATTCCTTTGAATTTGATGCTACCGATTGTCCCGATCTTTTTCCACCACTGGTAGCCCTGGCCGCGTATTGCCAGGGAGACACGCGTATAAAAGGCGTTAGTCGACTGACACATAAAGAAAGCAACAGGGCACTTACACTCCAGGAAGAATTTGGCAAGATGGGGGTACGGATCAAACTGGAAGATGATACCATGGTTGTACAGGGAGGAGCTGGTGTCAGGGGCGCCATCGTTCACTCTAGACATGACCATCGTATTGCAATGGCATGTGCAGTTGCCGCTTTGAAAGCAGGAACACAAACAATAATACAGGAAGCACAGGCCGTCAAAAAATCCTATCCTGATTTTTTTAATGATTTGGAAAAATTGGGTGCAGGTGTATCTTTAAACAATAAGATAAGATTGCATGAATAGTTTCGGGCGTATTTTCCGGGTGCATATTTTTGGAGAATCTCATGGCGAGTCTGTCGGTATTGTGATCGATGGATGTCCTGCGGGACTCGAACTTTCTGCCACCGATCTCCTGACTGATCTTGAAAGAAGAAAAGGCGGACGGCAAAAAGGTACAACACCGCGGCAGGAACCCGACTATCCATTTTTCAAGAGCGGTTTATTCAATGGTAAAACTACCGGAGCACCTATCACCATACTCTTTGAAAATACGAATACCAGGAGCAGTGATTACGAAAAGCAGCGTAGTTTTCCCCGGCCGGGCCATGCCGACTGGGTTGCTCATAAAAAATTTGGCGGTAATGAAGATTATCGTGGGGGAGGGCATTTCAGCGCACGCCTTACAACTGGTCTTGTCGCGGCTGGTTCGATCGCAAAAAAAATTCTTGGTGCCGGTATATGTATCCAGTCCCAGGTAACTGAGATTGGTGGTGAAGCCGATCTAGAAAAAGGCCTTCAGAAGGCAATCGATGCCAAGGATTCGGTAGGTGGTATTGTGGAGTGCCGGGTGAATGGTTTGCCAGTGGGATTAGGTGAGCCTTTTTTTGATTCGGTGGAATCTCAACTGGCGCATGTTGCGTTTGCCATTCCTGCTGTAAAAGGTGTTGAGTTTGGAGCTGGGTTTGCCGCGGCCAAGATGTTTGGTTCGCAGCACAAT
>JAEZRB010000085.1 GCA_023412975.1 Bacteroidota bacterium
TTTGGGTGTTGCGGTAGCAGTAAGTGCAATCACCGGAACGTCGGGGTTTATCTGGATCATCATCTCGCGAAGACGACGATATTCCGGCCTGAAATCATGTCCCCATTCGGAAATACAGTGCGCTTCGTCTACGGCAAAAAATGAGATAGACAGGTCGGAAAAGAATTCAAGGTTTTCCTGCTTGGTCAGGGTTTCCGGCGCTACGTATAGCATTTTTGTTTTACCCGTCAGCAGGTCATCGTGCACTTCCTTGATCTCACGTTTGGTGAGGGTGGAATTGAGAAAATGAGCAACCTCATCATTGCTGCTATAGCCCCGTACCAGGTCCACCTGGTTTTTCATCAGCGCAATAAGTGGCGATACAATAATGGCAACGCCTTCGCTCACCATTGCCGGCAACTGGTAGCAAAGACTTTTGCCACCACCTGTGGGCATGATCACAAAAGTATCGTGTCCAGCGAGCAGTGACTCGATCACTTTTTCCTGGGTGCCTTTGAATTTATCGAAACCAAAATATTCCTGGAGAGCTTTATGCAGGTCGAATTTCTTTTTGGCAGGTTTTGCTTCTTTGGATTTTACCGTCTTGCCGGAAATTAATGCGGCAGTCTTAGTTGCGGTTTTCTTTGATGTTGGTGTTGCCATTATTCTGTTATTTCCATCGCAGTTTTCGAAAAAATGCTGGTACTTAAGATACTGTTTTTTTGCCCGATGTGGGCAGGGTTTTATTCACATGTGGCAAACGTCAGGATCTCTAAGTGTTTTCACTGAATTTTGGATAAGTTTGCCTCTAAGCGGCTTTCAGCGTTTTTAATGGACGGCGAATTTACAAAATACACACCGCATAATTTGGTATAAAAACCGTTAAAGTTGACCTATCATAATTACACAAACGTATGTTCCCGCAAACCTCTAATTTTGCCGCTTTCAAACTATGCCTGATTCTATCAAACAGATTGCCTTGCGCACGATCGACCTGGAAGCAGCATCAATTTCTGGGCTGAGGGCATTCATCAACGAAGAGTTTGAGAAGGCCGTGGAGGCTATCGCGGTCTGCCGGGGAAGACTTGTGATAAGTGGCATCGGTAAAAGCGCCGTGATCGCCCAGAAAATCGTCGCCACGCTTAATTCCACCGGCACTCCTTCCATATTTATGCACGCAGCCGATGCTATTCACGGCGACCTGGGGATCATCCAGCAGGAAGATGTAGTATTGATCATCAGCAAAAGCGGTGAAAGTCCCGAAATAAAAGTGCTGGTACCATTAATAAAAAACTTCAACAACGTGTTGATTGGAATGGTCGGTAATACCGAATCCTTCCTGGCTCGGCAATCGAACATTATACTCAATACAACTGTTGAACAGGAGGCCTGCCCCAATAACCTGGCGCCAACTACCAGCACCACGGCACAGCTGGTGATGGGAGATGCGCTGGCAGTTTGCCTGATGGAAATGAAGGGATTCCGAAGCGAGGATTTTGCAAAATTTCATCCCGGTGGCATGTTGGGCAAAAAGCTTTACCTGCGGGTATCAGATCTTTCGGCAGCCAATGAGAAACCGAAAGTGCTTCCCGGGCAATCGCTGAAGGAAGTGATTGTGGAGATGACAAAAAAGAGGCTGGGTGTTACTGCCGTTGTTGATGAAGAAGATAATTTACTGGGCATTATTACCGATGGTGATCTTCGTAGAATGTTGAATAAAAGCATCGAGATAGATGCAATTAGGGCTGAAGATATCATGACAAAAAGCCCCAAAACCATTGCCCCTGATGAACTGGCGGTAGAGGCCCTGAATCTCCTGCGTAAATACGAGATCACGCAGTTGTTTGTGATGAATGAAGGCAAATATTTTGGCGTAATACATTTGCATGATCTATTAAAAGAAGGCTTTATTTAAAGAGCCTGTAAAGAAATTTAAATGGCAGATTAAATGTCCGCCACGAGCGGCAGAGGCTTATGAATAAAAATCATTATGTAGCAATTATGGCCGGAGGCATTGGGAGTCGTTTTTGGCCCATGAGCCGTACCGCACTTCCCAAGCAATTCCTGGACATCCTGGGTACCGGCCAATCATTGATCCAGGATACTTTCGCTCGCTACAGCAAACTGGTGCCGGAAGAGAATATTTATATCATCACATCCAAAGAATATGTGCAAACGGTCAGGCAGCAATTGAAAAGCCTGCCTGAGAAAAATATCCTGGCTGAGCCTTCACGCAAGAATACAGCAACCTGTATTGCCTATATCGCCTTCAAACTGCTGCAAAAAAATCCGGATGCGGTGATGATGGCGGCGCCTGCTGATAATCATATCCCCGATATTGACGCATTCCTGGTGACCGCAAAAAAAGCGCTGGAGTTTGTCGACAGTATCAATGCCCTGGTGACTATTGGCATCAAACCCACGTCACCTAATACAGGGTATGGTTATATACAGCATGAAAGTCCCGAAGCGGCACCGGGCGTGTATGAGGTGAAGACATTTACAGAAAAACCCAATCTCGAACTTGCCGAAACATTCCTGGCCAGTGGAGATTTTCTCTGGAACGCGGGCATCTTTACCTGGAAGGTGAAAAATATACTGGCGGCATTTGAAAAGTACCTGCCTGAGATCTACGAAGTCTTTTATGCGGAAAAAGAAAAATTTAATACGGAAGAAGAAGCTGAGGCCCTGGAGATCATTTACCCGCAATGCACAAATATCTCCATTGATTTCGGCATCATGGAAAAAGCTGACAATGTATTCGTGATCCCTGCCAGTTTTGCCTGGAGCGATTTAGGAACCTGGAACAGCGCCTGGGAAAATACAGAAAAGGATGAGCATCAAAATGCAGTAGCCGGTAATAATGTGGTGATAGTAGAGGCCAACAACTGCATGGTGCATGTGCCCAACAATAAACTGGTGATGTTACAGGGTCTTGAGGACTATATTATAGTGGACACCAAGGATGTGCTGCTCATCTGCAAACGCGATAAGGAACAGGAAATAAAAGACTACGTGGCAGAAATAAAACGAAATAAAGGGGAGAAATACCTTTGATGATTTGAAAGGAGGATTTAGTTTGCGGTTGATCAGATTTTCATTTGCTATAAATGTTATTACCATGCCTGGATCTACGCCGCCCGTCTTTTCCAAACTTTCAAACATTATTCATGCCTCCCTATCCCATTAACAGCATCCTGTTTCTCGATATAGAAACAGTCCCGCAGTATCCATCTTTCCAGGATGTACCTGAAGCCTGGAAGACACTTTGGTCGGTGAAAGCCGGCTACCTCATGCGAAACAAGGAAGAAGAAACGGTGGAAACCATCTATCCCCGCGCCGGTATTTATGCCGAGTTCGGAAAGATCGTTTGCATCAGCTGCGGGTTTATCTCCGGGACGGCTGATCAAAGAAAACTAACCCTTAAGTCTTTTGCCGGCGACAATGAAGAATTGCTATTGCATGAGTTTGCGATGATGCTTGCAAAATGGTCGGGCGCGGAACAACGGCTGCTCTGTGGTCATAACGCAAAAGAATTTGATTTCCCCTATCTCTGCCGACGGATGATCGTCAACCGGGTTCCGATTCCTTCCATCCTCGATATGTCAGGAAAGAAACCGTGGGAAGTAAACCATCTCGATACCATGGAGCTTTGGAAATTTGGGGATTACAAAAATTACACCTCGCTCAACCTGCTTGCACATGCGCTGGGTATCGACACCCCAAAAGATGATATTGATGGCAGCATCGTGTGGGAAGTGTATTGGAAAGAAAAGAACCTGCAAAGGATCATAACTTATTGTCAAAAGGATGTGGTGACGGTAGCACAGATCATGTTACGCATGATGGGTGAACCACTGATAAAGCCGGAGAATATCGAGGTGAGAAGCTGATACCGGTTAATTCGATAAAATAGAACCTTAAGATATGACAAGAACAAATTATGCTTCGGGATCCAAATGGGAAGATATCGTGGGATATAGCCGTGCAGTGAAAGTCGGAAATATAATTGAAGTCACTGGAACAGTGGCCAGCGGGGAAGACGGACAGGTTGTAGGAGAAAATGATCCATACCAACAAACCCATTTTATTTATCAAAAAATTGAAAAGGTGTTGACACAGGCCGGCGCTTCGATGAAAGACGTGGTAAGAGTGAGAATGTTTGTGACAGACATTTCAAAATGGCAGGAGTATGGTCGTGCCCATAGTGAATTTTTCAAAGACATAAAGCCATGTAATACGATGGTGGAAGTGAGCGCACTTATTGAGCCAGGCTATATGATCGAAATTGAAGCCAGCGCGATCTTAACGGACTAAATCAAAACCGAATGGGACAGGCGCTTTGGCTATTGACCCGCGGCTTACAGGGATTGTCGCCGCTTTGCTCATAAGTGTTGTGATCCCATACAAAACCGATCTCAGAGCTGCCGGCTGTATAGGAATAAGCATTCTTACCCACCTGCGCATCATGCCCCACGCCGACACGCAACTTATTTTTATTGTTATCTCTCCCGGAAATATTGAATGATACCGTAAGCGCCACTGTATTCATATCCCGGAAGTTGACACTTCCACGGTACCACAAACCCACACTAACATCAACCTGGTTTTGAGTAACCTCCACACCGGCCTGGTAACTACTATTGTTGGCCTGCCTGTAACCCAGGAAGGCAAGACTATAGGACCAGGTTTGCCCGGGGTTTGTATAACTGTACATGATATTACCACTCCACCTCACAGGTAGCTGGCTCCTGAGACTGTCTGAAGTGCCAGTCAATGACTCCTCCGGGCGATTGATATGATGACCACTTAAGCCCAGCAGCAGCCTGCTGTTATCTATAAGGTTATAATTAAAAAACATCCCTGCAGCAAAATCAGGATATAGTTTACCGCTGTTGATAGCAGGATCGGCAGATGAGATTGCACCGGGAATTACACCTCGTATATCAAGCTCATCCGCAAAAACAAGTTTGTCGTAGTTGATCCTGGATTGTCCTAAGCCAAACTGAAGTCCGCCGGTCCAAAACCACCTGGGGTTACTGCCATTTTCTGCGGCACTTGCCGTACCCGCACAAATAGTATAGGAATATGAACCATAGATCCCGGTTTTCTTAAGATAACCTTCATCGCTGTTGGTAGCCAGCAGGCCGATGCCACTATTGATACCGGGGAGAAATTTGTCGACAGAAAAAGCCATGTAGTTCATTTGAGAAGGTAACGACCACCATTGACGACGATACAGCGCGCTTATCCGCAGATCGTAATCACCGGTGCCCGTTGCCGCCGGGTTAAGATTGATCGGCGCGAGATAAGCCTGTGAGTACACGGGATCCTGCGCCTGCACACCCTGGCATTGCAGCAATGCCACGATAACCAATACCGCAATATTTTTTAATAAATGCATTATTCTCATTGCACACTACTTGATCACTGTGATAAATCCCGCCTTTACCGGTATATTTTTTCCGGGATACAGCATGCCCTTCCATTCAGTGCCGTTAATAAATATTCCCTCGATATGCCAGCTATAAACATCCTGTTGCAAAGGCTTTCCATTTAATGTCCCATCCCAGGGCACATTAGGTGATCCTTGAGCATCAAGACTTGTTGTCTCGAATATTTTCTGACCCCAGGATGTATAGATCGTGAGCCGGTATTTTCTCAGTCCTTTTGCAAGCGGTAAAAATTTACGAACCGACTGGTTACTGCAGCCGGGACATATCGCATTTGGAACCTGGATATATCCAGGAACATATAATACAGTGACATTTACTGAGTCTGCCGCGGTGCAACCTGCTTCTAAATCTGCTACCACCAGTTTCACCTTAAAAGTGCCCGTATCGCCGTACTGGTAAGTAACCTGTTGTCCGTTCCTTGTTTGCATGGATCTGTCACCCATGGACCAGGTATATTTCATATTAGGTATTGAAGGATTCAGGTCACGGAAACTAAACTCATAATTGGGCTGTTGTTGTACCAGTGCCGGACTAACTTCGATATTCGGTACAGGAATACTGTTGAGTGTCACTGTTCCTGATGTCACGCCCGCTTCGCAACTCTGGCCATCATCTACTTCGAGTCGAATATCAAATTGTTCAGGTAAAGTGCCCGGGCCAGCCAGGAAATGCCAGTTTAATGAATTGCTATTGCCCGCCGGGGTATTATTTACAAACCATTGATAGGTTAACCCTTCACCACCACCAGATATTGTTTCTGCCAGGAATTGAATGGTTGTGTCTTTTGTACAAACGCTTATGTCGCGTGGTAGGAACGTAGTGTGAGGTGCAGGTATCAGTATGGCCTCTATTGTGCGGGTGATGCTATCCATACCACAGCGTTCATTACCGACATACATTTTTACCGAATAAGTTCCGGGGCTGGTAAATAGAATATGTAAGGAGTCTGAGCCGTCTGTCCAGGCCAGCGGGTTGCTGGTATTTCCATTGGTCGAGCCCAACGTGCCCGATACAAGAGAATAGCCTGAAGACGGTGAAATCGTCCAAACACTCATGCCCCTATCCTCGCATGTGGCTTCGTAGCCACCAGAAGGTGTAATAATGTTACCAAATCCGGATGTATTGATAAGGCTCAGTTCCGTATTGACACATGCCAGGGTATCAGAAATATACATGGTCGGCCGGGGCTTACCCGAAACATAGATCGGCAATACAAATGAGCTGTTTACACCACATGGATTTTGAACCAGTAAGTAAGCGCCGAGTGCATTTGCAAAGATGCTGGAATCATCATCACTCACATAACCACAGGAATTTTTTAGGAATCGCTGGCCGATCGTTGGAGGAGCCGGATGTTGAAAAAACTGTCCTTCGGAAAAATCGTTGATATAAAATATATAAGAAGTTCCAACAGAATTATCAGCTGTATTGGTAAGATTAAATATCAGGGAATCCTGCTCGCATATTTCCGTGTTGGTTTGCGGAGTAATGGTACCATAAGGAAATGCCCCAACATATACTATATAATGCCTTGTACCAATGCAACCGCTATTCCCGGTAACACGAACCGTCATAGTAGAACTGCCTGCAGGAAATTCATGTGTAATAATATCATTTGCCGGCCAGCTTGCAAATGTTGTATCAGGCGATCCGTCCCCCCAGGAAATAGTGT
>JAEZRB010000334.1 GCA_023412975.1 Bacteroidota bacterium
CAATTGATCTTTTCCTACCGGCTTCCCGTCTCCCCGGCAAGATGAGACAACCCCATTCCAAAAAAAGAGTTTGTCTCAAAAGTGGTTAAAGATAAAATAGCCGGGAAGGCTGTAAGGCTGGAAGTATTGATTTACAATTGATATTTTCTTACCGGCTTCCCGTCTCCCCGGCAATAAGAGACTACCCAATTCCAAAAAAAAAATCCCTCCGCAATGCGAAGGGATTTTTAAGCTGGAAAGTTTCCAATTATTTTTTCCCGGACTTATCATTTGCCAGTACTTCACCTACGATCTGTACTGTTTTTGGCTGATCGATACCGGCCAGTTTGATGATCACGTCTTTTTTGAATGGCCCAACGGTAGCAGCGTTGTACTGAACTTTCACTTTACCGGTACCACCAGGATTGATGGGCTTTTCGGGTTTTTCAGGCACGGTGCAACCGCAGCTTGCAGAAGCGTTTTCAACCACGATGGGTTTGTCGCTGGTATTTTTTATTTCAAAATAGTAAGTGACAGGAACACCCTGTTTGATCTTACCAAAATCGTGTTTCTCGGTATTAAATTTTACAATATCATCCGATTTTGTTTGAGCCATGGCTACCAGGCCAAATACAAGCGCTGAGGCGAAAAGGGCGATCTTCTTCATTGTTATAATTTTAAAGTGTTTGTTTTTTTAAAAATTGTACTGCTGCATTGGGCGGAGCTGCACCTTCCGGTGCCTTCCACACAGTGCCTTTTATTTTCAATATTTTGGTTTGGTTTGTATTATAAGTGATCGTGATCGCTTTGTCGAAATAACCTTCAGCAGCCGCGTTATAGCCTACTTTAATCTGGGCCGTACTGCCCGGTGCGATAGGGTCCTTGCTCCACTCGGGTGTAGTGCATCCGCAGGTAGCCTGCACGTTGTCGAGCTTTAAGGGCACTGCGCCGGTATTGGTCACTTCAAAGGAGTAGTAAACAGGTTTTCCCTGGGGTATTTGGCCAAAATCATGCTCTAAATGACTGAATTTCAAAACTTCCCCCGCTGAGGTATTGCTTTGGGCCTGCGAAAAACAGAAGGCCAGAAGCAGGAGGACAAGGGTAGGTATTTTCTTCATAAATAGCTGTTTGAGAATCCCAAATTTACAAGAAAGATGGAAGATTGCAAACATAGGTTGCAGGCCCTGTCGGGCATTTTTTGCTAAAAACACAAATGGTTGTAATCTCCTATTTTTGCCACATGGACAATACTACTCCATTAACGATGCCAGCCGACGTAAAATTATCTTTCGATAAATTTCGCGACGAAGTATTGCGGGATTATCGTATTGCCTGTATAAGCCGGGAAGCCAGCCTCTTAGCCCGTAAAGAAGTATTGACCGGTAAAGCCAAGTTTGGCATTTTTGGAGACGGCAAAGAAGTGGCACAGGTGGCCATGGCCAAATTCTTCCAGCCCGGTGATTTCAGGAGCGGCTATTACCGCGACCAGACCTTTCATTTTGCCATCGGACAGTCAACAGTAGAACAGTTTTTTTCACAATTATACGCCGATCCCGATATCAAAAATGATCCCAACAATGCCGGGCGGCAGATGGTTTCCCATTTCTGTACGCCGCTTACTGATGAGCAGGGTGAGTGGGTTGACCTGGCGAATCGCATGAATATCGCCAGTGATATGGCTCCCACCGCCGCACAATTGCCACGATCGCTTGGTCTCGCACAGGCATCGCGGCTTTTTCGCCAGGTAGAGACTTTGAAAAAAATGAATCATTTATCCGACAACGGCAACGAGGTTTGCTTTTGTACTATAGGGGATGCAGCTACTTCTGAGGGTCATTTCTGGGAAACCGTGAATGCGGCCGGTGTACTACAGGTGCCACTCGCCATTTTTGTATGGGATGATGGCTATGGTATTTCCGTTCCTAAAAAAATGCAAACCACCAAGGGGTCTATTTCCGACGCCCTGGCCGGTATGCAAAAAGAAGAAGGTACCAACGGACTTAATATATATAAGGTAAAGGGCTGGGACTATGCCGGCATGTGTGAAGTGTTTGACGAAGGCATTCGCCTGGCAAGGCAAACACATGTCCCTGTCCTGTTTCATGTGGAAGAGATCACGCAACCGCAGGGACATTCCACCTCGGGAAGCCATGAACGATATAAATCTTCCGACCGGCTGGCCTGGGAAAGAGAGTGGGATGGTTTGAAAAAAATGAAAGAATGGATCCTCTCCAACGCGCTGAGTTCGGCAGAGGAGATCAACGAAATAGAACGGCAGGCCAAACATGACGTAAAAGAACAGAAGAACCGGGCCTGGCAAAAATACCTGGAGCCAATTAAGTTGCAGGTCACAAAATCTCTCGACCTGATCAACGGCATGGCGGATAGTATACCCGAACAATCGGTTAATCTTAAACGGATCGCCAATAGCCTTTCGACAAACCGTGAGCCCCTGCGCCGTGATGTGATGAAAGCCTTATATGATGCCCTAGACCTTGCGGGTGAAAATGATAAGGCATTCTGGACAAAAGATTATTACAACGAGTTGCTCAACGAAAACAAATCGCTTTATAATTCTTATCTATACAACGAGGGTCCGAAAAGCGCGTTGAAGGTGGCAGAGACAAAGCCTCGATTTGCGAATGATGCACCCGTGATCAACGGTTATGAAGTGTTGAATAAATACTTCGACCAGCTTTTCGGTAGCAATCCTAAAGTGGTGGCGTTTGGTGAAGACCTCGGACAGATCGGTGATGTAAACCAGGGTTTCAGTGGCTTGCAGGCCAAGCATGGTGCTGACCGGATCTTTGATACCGGTATTCGTGAGCTAACCATCATGGGCCAGGGCATTGGACTGGCATTGAGGGGACTGCGGCCGATTGCGGAAATACAATACATCGACTACCTTTTATATGGTCTCCAGCCACTCAGCGATGATGTGGCTACACTTCATTACCGGACCTATGGCCAGCAAAGCTGCCCGCTTATCGTTCGTACAAGGGGGCACCGGCTGGAAGGTATCTGGCATAGCGGTTCGCCGATGGGAATGATGATCAATTCTCTGCGGGGAATGTATATCTGCGTTCCACGTAATATGGTGCAGGCTGCCGGTATGTACAATACATTATTAAGGGGTAACGATCCCGCTATCGTGGTGGAATGCCTGAACGGCTATCGGCTCAAAGAAAAATTGCCGTCCAATCTTGGTGAAATGACTGTACCTCTTGGTGTACCTGATGTGGTCAGGGAAGGAACGGACGTAACCATCGTTTCATACGGTTCGGTATTGCGGATCATCAACGACGCGGCGTTATCACTGGAAAGAAGCGGTATCAGTTGTGAGATCGTTGATGTGCAGACCCTATTACCTTTCGATATCCATCATAAAATTCTTGACTCACTGAAAAAAACAAACCGGATCGTATTTATTGATGAAGATGTCCCCGGTGGCGCCGCTGCCTATTTGTTTAATAAAGTGATGGAAGAACAGGGCGGCTACCGCTATCTCGACACGGCACCACGCACCATAACCGGCAAAGCCCACCGACCCGCTTACGGAAGCGACGGCGATTATTTCAGCAAGCCCAATGCGGAGGAGATCGAGGCCGTGATAAAGGAAATGATGTTGGAGTAAACTGGGAAATTGGAGTCATTGCTGTCCGGGAAATTCTGGTCTTGTGGGGATTGATAGTGTGGCGAAGCTCTTTTTTTGTATTCTAAAAAATCAACAGCTATGCATTTCTACTTGTGGTTCAGGGTCAGGGGAAACACAATAGGGGACATAGTGACATAGAAAGCATAGAAAGACATTACCGTAGCCATCTATGTTAACTATGAATCTATGTGTTCCAAAAAAAATAACTGCTATGAAAAGCAGGTTTATGAAAACAAAGGCTATAAACTTTATTTCGGACAGTAGTAATTTGGAGTTAGGCAGCAGGAATTAGGGGTTGAATACCACGATCTATGGATTAGTGGGGCATTGCTAAGCAAGATCTTCGTAACTTATAGTCTCAATACATTTTCTCATTTCAAAATCAATCGCTATGCCTATTGTAAAAGTTATCGAAGTGATCGCTTCGTCAGAAAAAGGTGTCGATCACGCCATTCAAACCGCAGTTACGGAAGCTTCCAAGACGGTTAGAAATATAGACTCCGTGTATGTGAAAGACATCAAATGCCACGTGAAAGATGGCAAGGTAACAACCTATGGTGTGGTTTGTAAGATATCGTTTCGCCTCGATTAGATTTTATAACCGCAGTTATTTATACAATCCCGCTGAAGCCGGGATTTTTTTTATCGAAAATTCTAAAAGATGAAATTGCAACTTTACCAGGTCGATGCCTTTACCACCAGGCTTTTTGGCGGGAATCCCGCTGCTGTGATCCCTCTGAAAAAATGGCTGGATGAGGAATTGATGCAGCAGCTTGCCATGGAAAACAATCTTTCGGAGACCGTATTCTTTGTGCCCTCTGATAAAAAAGGTGTCGACTATGATATCCGGTGGTTTACACCTGCTGTTGAGATCAATTTATGCGGACATGCCACCCTTGCTTCGGCTTTTGTTTTGTTGGAAATTTTGAAAGAAAAAAAACGAAGCGTAGTCTTCCAAAGCAAAAGCGGTTTGCTGACCATTAAAAAGAAGAAAGACCTGCTGCTGATGGATTTCCCCAGCTGGATGCCGGAACTGGTCACTGATTACCCTGCGGAGTTGAAAGAAGCTCTGGGTGTATCTGAAATAGTAGCTGTCTATAAACACCGGGATCTCCTGGTAGAATTGAATGGGGAGGAAGATGTAAAAAAAGCCAACCCTGATTTTACCTTGCTCAAAAAACTGGGCGAGAAAGTGATCATAACCGCACCGGGGAAATCGGTGGATTTTGTATCGCGGTTTTTTGCCCCCACGGCCGGGGTTGATGAAGACCCGGTTACAGGCTCCGCGCACTCACAACTCATTCCTTTCTGGAGCAGGAAACTGGATAAAATGAAAATGCAGGCACTGCAATTATCTGCCCGGGGAGGGGAGATCTATTGTGAACAAAACGGCGAGAGGGTAATCATGGGTGGTAATTGTGTCTACTATATGACAGGTACGATAAGGATCTAGTAGCTGCTATTATTCCAGGAATCGTGCTTTTACCTCAGGTCGGGGTATCATACAGGTTTCTTTTTTTCCAAACCACTTGTAACGATTCTTTGCAACCCATTTATAAAATGGCTGGCGAATAAATTTCGGAATAATGATCAGTCCATAAAGCGCTTTGGCAGGCCATTGCAGGTATTTTGCAATGCGGATCGCCGCATCTGCGTAGTAGTAAACCTTATCCTGGTCAATCAGGATAACCGAATCGATTGACGCGGGGATCTTATACTTTACCTTTAGGTGTATCCCGGTCTTTGATTGCAACGGGCAAAACTTTAAAACTCCTTTCTTATCATTCCTTATCGCGAAGTTCACCATCGCATTACAATAATTGCAAACGCCATCAAAAAGTACTATAGGATTATCCTCCATGTATAACAAAATTAAAACAAGGAGCCACGAATAACACGAATGACACGAATAATTATTTACAGACACGGATATCATCAGATATACATCCTATGCCAATGACAAATAAACATTGTAATCCCTCGCCCATTCGTGTTATTCGTGGCTCTTCCTCCTGCCGCCAGGCAGTATAAAATTATTCTGTGAAAATCTGTGTAATCTGTGGCAAAAACCAATTCCTGTAATCCGTGGCCCCATTCGTGTGATTCGTGCAATTCGTGGCTAGTCCTCCTGCCGCCAGGCAGTAAAAAAATAATCCGTGTAATCCGTGTAATCCGTGGCTCTTCTCCTGCCGCCAGGCAGGATGCCATGCTTCACATATTTTCACTAGGTTTGCCACATAACGTTTCTTTATGGCAACTGACCTGCTCCGTCAACTGGATGAAACAATGGAATTTCTGCAAGCCCAGCATCCCCCGAAGCCTACTATTGGTATCGTGCTGGGTAGTGGTCTTGGTAATTTTATTAATGAGATTAAAGTTGAAAAGGAAGTGCCTTACCAGGAGATCCCGGTGTTTCCGGTCTCTACGGTGGAGGGTCACTCGGGCAAACTTGTTTTTGGAACCATCGCAGGTAAGAATGTGGTGGCGATGGCAGGGCGGTTTCATTATTATGAAGGGTACACACCCCAGGGGGTGGTCTATCCCATTCGGGTCATGAAAAAGCTGGGGGTTGAAACTTTGTTATTGTCCAATGCTGCAGGCGCGGTAAATCCCAAATTTAAGGTTGGCGATATCATGGCTATCCGCGATCATGTAAGTTTTTTTACGCCCAACCCTTTAATTGGAAAAAATATTGACGAGCTCGGTCCGCGCTTTCCTGATATGAGTGAACCGTACAAAAGAGAATTGATAAAAAGGGCCAAAGAAATCGCGGCAAAAAATAATTTCGATCTCAAAGAAGGAGTGTACGTGGCAGTGACCGGTCCCACTTTTGAAACACGCGCCGAATACCAGTTGATAAAAATACTGGGGGGTGACGTGGTAGGTATGAGCACGGTACAGGAAAACATTGTTGCCAACCATATGGGTATGCAGGTATTTGCCGTGAGCGTGGTTACCGACCTTGGAATCCGTGATGACGACAATGTGATCACGCATGAAGAAGTTTTACAGGCTGCCAGTGAAGCTGAGCCCAAACTGGCTGTTCTGTTCAGGGAATTAATCGCTTCACTTTAGCATCTATAGCAGGCTATCTTTTAACATTTTTGATACGATAATAATGGGTACCGCCTTTAAAAATTTGCACCAATCGCTGCAATTTTGCCGATAGCAATAACTTTGCTACAAACTGAACAAAAATCTCCATTCTGGTAATCCGACTTACATATCTTTTGCTTTTCCTGCTCCTGTTTGTTACCGTGGATGCATTTTCCCAGCGCAACCTGATCCGGGAGGGTGGGAGTCGTATCAGGCAGATGGGCAGCGGTATGCGTGGGGGCGGTAGTACCGATAGCCTTAAGCGACGCGACAAAAATGAGGACTCGATCACGATTAGGTTTCGTTACCTCGATTCTACGCGCAGCTATATGCTGGATTCGTCGATTGTAGACTTTTCTCAACGGTTCCCGATACCGGCAACTAATATTTATCTCGGTAACAACGGCAGCGCCTCCCGGTCGATCCTTTTTTCACCGCAACTGACGCCAGGCTGGGACCCGGGTTTTCATGCTTTTGATATTTATAAATGGACGATGGACAAAGTGAGGTTTTTCAATACCACGCGTCCTTATTCGGAACTGAATTATATGCTTGCCAGTCGTGCCGAGCAGGTGATCGAACTGATGCATACGCAAAACGTTAAACCCAATTTCAACTTCCTGCTCCAGTACCGGCTGATCAATGCGCCTGGATTTTTCAAAAACCAAAAGACGAATCATAATAATTACCTGTTCTCATCGAGGTTTGAAACCGTGAATAAAAGATATAACCTCTACTTTGTGGCACTGGGTAATAAACTGCAGTCAGGTGAGAATGGGGGAATTCGCGATGACAGCCTGATCCACGATCCCGTATATAAAGACCGGTTTAACCTGGCTACCAGGCTGGGTGGTGATGATATTTACCAGACAAACTTTTTCAGTACCGATGTAGGCACGGGTAATAAATACTCTGACGTCAACATTTTGGTGCGGCAGCAATACGATTTTGGAAAGAAAGATTCCATCGTCACTGACTCTTCTGTGGTACCGCTTTTTTATCCCCGGCTGCGACTGGAGCATACATTCCGTTTCTCGCGTGAGAAGTATGAATTCAGTGATGATGTGGCAGATTCGGGGTATTACAAATCTTTCTACAATGTTGACTTTACTTCGCCATTGGATAGTTTTCGATTGATCGACAAATGGAGGAATATGATCAATGATTTTTCCATCTACCAATATCCGGATGCAAAAAATCTGCACCAGTTCTTCAAAGTGGGCGCGGCGGTGCAAAATCTCAGCCTGGAAAACGACAGTGTGGGCAAGCGAACGTTTTTCAACGCTTATGGTCATGCGGAGTATCGCAATCGCACCCGCAACCAGAAATGGGATATGCAGGCCAATGGTAAATTATATTTTACCGGGTTAAATGGTGGTGATTATCGTGCCTATGCCAGCCTGCAGCGTTTTGTCGGTAAACGTATGGGGTATATTCAACTGGCTTTTGAAAATGTAAATCGCACACCTTCGTTTGTATTTGACAACCGCAGTATATTTTATATCGGGCCTTCCCGCGATTTTAAAAAGGAGAATACCACCCATTTATTTGCTTCTATTTCTCAGCCTTCCCTGCGTTTAAAATTGGCCGGGCACTATTACCTGGTTACGAATTATTCTTATTTCAAAAATTTTTACGAAGCGCACCAGGAAAGCACACTGTTCAACATGTTGCAAGTGTCGTTGCAGAAAACGATAAAATTAGGGAAGCAATGGTTCTGGCATGCCGATGTGTATTTGCAAAAGAAGATCGGCAACGCGGAAGTGAACACACCACTATTATTTACCCGTAACAGGATTGGTTACGAGGGAAAGCTTGGATTCAAAAACCTGGACATCGCTTTTGGTACGGAAATAAAGTATCATACTTCTTATAAAGCGGATGGTTATTCACCGGTATTAGGCCAGTTTTTTTACCAGGACAGCGTAAAGGTTGATAATCCGCTGCCAGATATTGCCGGCTATGTACATTTCCGGATCAAGTCTTTCAAACTATATTTTAGGGCAGAAAACCTGAATACCGCAGAAGTGTCAAATAGTGTATTTGGATTTACCAACAATAACCAGCCTGCGCCGGGTGGGTATTACTATCCGGGTTTGCAAATCCGGTTGGGTATCTATTGGAGCTTTGTGAATTGATTTTAACGTTTTTGATGGGGCCGGGAAGGCGGGGAGACGGGAAGTTTTGAAACTAAGCTTGTATATGACGCTGATTATCAGCGATGTTGATTTAGAGGTCATGTTCAGACGTGGAAACCAATATTTAAATGAGCTGACGGGAAGATTTCTATTTATGCATTAGGCGATTATCTTTGCATTGGATATGAAGAAGCTAATAGTGACCATAGTATTCATGAGCTACCTGGCTGTCAGCAGCGGGGTGATCGTGAATCTGCACTATTGCATGAACCGCTTGGCCTCCACCGAGATTTTCGGAGCTGAGGCAAAACAATGCGGTAAATGCGGGATGGATATCCATCAATCTGACGGTTGTTGCCGCGATGAAGTCCAGTTCTTAAAAATGGACGACGACCAGAAGACAAGTCCCGGTATACATTTTGAATTGCCGGTGATCAGTGATATGGTTGTAAAGCCTTCTGAATTTATTATTGCTTCTTTCCATACGTTAGCCCAACAAAGACATTTTCTAAATCATTCTCCCCCTTTATTATCAGCGCAGGATAGCTACCTGGTGCATAACGTTTTCAGAATTTGAGATGTGAGTCGGGAATCGTGAGTCGTGAGTCGTGAGTCGGGTTTGCA
>JAEZRB010000118.1 GCA_023412975.1 Bacteroidota bacterium
GGCTTCGATCTTTGCCCTCGGGATCATGCCTTATATCTCTGCTTCGATCTTTATGCAGCTGATGACTGTACTGGTTCCCAAGTTTCAAAAAATGCAAAAAGAAGGCGACAGCGGTCGCAAAAAGATCAATCAATACACCCGTTACCTGACTGTATTGGTAACGCTGGTGCAGGCTTCTGCTTATATCGGTTACCTGTATCAGACTTCTTCAGGCGCGATCATCACCGCATTTGAACCTTATTTCAAATATTCGACCGTTATCATTCTTACCGCAGGTACTTTGTTTGTAATGTGGATGGGTGAAAAGATCACCGACAAGGGTCTAGGTAACGGTGTATCGCTGATCATCATGATCGGTATCCTTGCGCGCTTACCACAGTCATTTACACAGGAGTTGGTAGCCAAGTCAACACGTACCGGTTCCATCCTGATCTTTATCGTTGAAATAGCAATCCTGATCGCGATCATACTCGGATGTATCCTGTTGATCCAGGGTGTACGTAAAGTACCAGTGAATTACGCCAAGCAAATTGTAGGTAACAGGCAGTTTGGCGGAGCACGTCAGTTCCTCCCGCTGAAGGTGAACAGCTCTGGTGTAATGCCGATCATCTTTGCGCAGGCGATCATGTTCCTGCCTACTTTGATCACACTTGGCAGCAGGGAACCCAACGAGCTTTCGAGAATGTTTACCGACCCCCAGAACGGGTTTTACATGCTGATCTATTCAGTGGTGGTAATCGGTTTTACTTTCCTGTACACCGCGTTGATATTTAATCCCAAGCAGATCGCTGATAACCTGAAGCAGAATAATGGTTTCATCCCGGGTGTTAAACCTGGTCAGCCTACTGCAGATTATATCGGTAGTGTAATGGATAAGATCACATTCCCCGGCGCGATCCTGCTGGCCTTTGTTGGTATTCTTCCTGGTATCGCCCAGCGCCTCGGTGTTACGCAGGGATTCTCTACTTTCTTCGGTGGTACATCACTGCTGATCATGGTAGGGGTGGTGTTGGATACCCTCCAGCAAATCGAAACCCAGTTGCTCATGCGCCAGTACGACGGTCTTATGAAGAGCGGACGTATACAGGGCAGGCAGACTACATCAGCCGTACAGTATTAATAAAAAAGATTAATGATAAGTAAAACCCGGCGATCTCACTTGCCGGGTTTTGTTTTTATTAGGATATTTGCAATATGATAATTATCAAAACAGACGAACAAATTGAGTTGATGCGGAAAAGCGCTTTGCTGGTCAGCCAAACCCTGTCTGAGATCGCCAAGATCCTAAAGCCAGGGGTGACCACTAAGGCATTGGATAAAACGATCGGTGAATACATTCTCGACCACAGGGCTATTCCTTCCTTTCTACATTATAATGGTTATCCATTCAATTCATGCATTTCCGTCAACGACGTGGTAGTGCATGGCTTTCCTAACGAGAATGAGTTGCGTGAAGGGGATATTGTGTCGATTGATGTAGGTGTTGTTCTTGACGGCTGGCATGGAGATCATGCTTACACATTTGCCATTGGTGATCCGGGTAAAGAAATAATGGACCTGATCACACACACAAAGGAATCTTTGTATAAGGGCATCGAAAAAGCCGTGGCCGGCAACCGGATTGGCGATATTTCAAGCGCCATACAGGATCATACCGAGAAGAAATATGGTTATGGTGTGGTAAGGGAACTCGTGGGTCATGGGCTTGGAAAAAGTATGCATGAGGATCCGCAGGTGCCCAATTATGGTAAAAAAGGCAATGGCCCCAAGCTCAGGGAGGGTATGGTACTCGCCATTGAACCCATGATCAATCTTGGCAAAAGAGAGGTGTACACTGAAAGCGATGGCTGGACCGTTCGCACAAAAGACGGCAAGCCATCCGTGCATTTTGAACATGATGTTGCTGTACGTAAACACCGGGCGGATATTCTTTCAGATTACTCTATCATTGAAAAAGAAGAACTGATCAATCCCTACCTGTTTACTGCCGGGCAGCCAACAGCGCCGGTTGAAACTCTTTAGTATTTCTCAATTACTTTTAATTAATAATGGCCATGCAAGAAAAGAACCGGCCTGAAACCAGTGTGCATGGCATGTCATCCAACCAGTCCAAAAGGCTTATCGTGATTGGTGGCGGCGCGGCAGGTTTTTTTTGCGCGGTCAATGCGGCCAGGTTACACCCGGGGCTCAGGGTCACCATTCTGGAGAAATCAAATAAGATTTTATCAAAAGTCAGGATCAGCGGCGGTGGCCGGTGCAATGTTACCCATGCCTGTTTTGAAATTACAGAGATGAGCAGGCGGTATCCACGCGGAGGAAATTTTGTAAAAAAAGCATTTCACCAGTTCTTTACAACCGACACGATACAGTGGTTTGAAGAACGCGGTGTGGAACTAAAAGCGGAGGTAGATGGCAGGATGTTTCCCGTTTCCAACTCATCACAGACCATCATTGATTGCCTGCTAAGAGAAGCAGGCAAGTTTAATGTTGAGATAAAAACTGGAATGGAAGTAAAAGAGTTGCAACCAAAGGATACCGGAATTCAAGTCACGTGTTCCAATGCCGAAAAGATTCTTGCAGATTATGTTTGTGTAGCCTGTGGAGGGTATCCAAAATCTTCCATGTTTGAATGGCTGACCCGCACCGGGCATAGCTTAGAAGAACCAGTTCCTTCTCTTTTTACTTTCAATATACCCGCAGGCATGCAGGGAAGTGCGATCACGCAATTGATGGGTGTGAGCGTTGAAAAAGCTATTGTAAAAATCCCAGGTACAAAGTTGGAACAGGAGGGCCCCTTACTGATTACTCATTGGGGTCTGAGTGGTCCCGCGGTACTCTGTTTAAGTGCCTGGGCTGCGAGAGAACTCCAGGCACGCAATTGGGAATTTGGGATCATCGTCAACTGGCTGCCCGGTTCCACTGAACAGGACCTGATCAAAAGATTCCAGGTTTTGAGATTTGAGATTGCCTCGCAGAAAATGATGAACCGTAATCCTTTCGGTTTACCACAAAGGCTTTGGGAATTTTTCCTGGACCAGGCCTCGATAGATAAAGAAAAACGCTGGGCAGACCTGCCTGCGAAGGATCAAAACAAGCTGATCAAAAGCTTATGCGGCTTCCAGTTTTCCATCAAAGGCAAAACCACGTTCAAGGAAGAGTTTGTAACGGCAGGAGGAGTTAAGCTCAATGAAGTAGATCCCAATACCATGATGAGCAGGAAAGTTCCCAACCTGTATTTTGCGGGTGAGATCCTCGATGTGGATGGAATTACAGGCGGTTACAATTTTCAGCATGCCTGGACCAGTGGTTACATTGCTGCGGCGAGGATTGCAACTAGTTCCTGATCGATCTCTGAAAGTTGCGCTGGAACTTAATCATCCAATTGTTTTTTTACCTGCACATAACACCAGGCAGTAAACGGCATGAGCAGAAGCAGTAAAAAACTATAGTAAGAGCCGGTGAAAAAGTAGACAAGGGTAACGATGGTTATTAGGTAAACCGGGTAAATCAATAGTAATACAGCGGCCATGGCGGAATCATAGTGGTCGTTGTCGGCAGTTTGTTTATACGTGATCCGCTGCACCGGCACATAGAGTGGGAGATGACCCAGCCAGCCCAGCAGAGCGGGGATAAACAGTAGTGCACTCAGGTACCCCGGCAATTTTTTCACCAGCAATTTCTCCTTTTTTATTTTATCCGTCTTCTCGATCTCATACACCAGCGACTGAAGTTGTGTTTGCAGGTTTATATTGAACGCCTGGTGACGGATGCCGTCGGGGGCATCGGCAGTTATATCATCATATTCAATAAGCTCGCCGAAGTTGATGAATACATTTTTTCCAAAAAGCCTGAAGGAACTGTAGTTAATACCCACGGGTAATACTTTTAACGGGATGCCCTCTTCCCAACTGCTGATCGCAAGTCTTGCTGTTCCTTTTTTCAAAGCGCGGAGTTTCCATTCATTTACGCATTTACCCTCACTGAAGATCAATACGATCCCCTTGTTACGAAATACGTTCTTGCAATCCTCAAAAGTCTGGTAATTGCTGTTCAGGTTTTCAACACCTTCACTCACCCGGTACACCGGGAATATCTTCAATGATCGCAGGATGCGGGCGATCCATTTGTTCTTAAAAGCGTCGCCGCGGGCCAGGGACCAGATCGGTTTGTCGAATAAAATATCAAGCAAAATGGCATCGAGAAAGGAATTGGGATGGTTGCAGGCCAGGAGCAGGGGGCCCTCCATTTTGAGCATTGACCTGTTATTGACGATGATCCTGCGGCAGAAAATGAACATGGCTATGCGGACAACGATCTTCAGCGTTTGATAGAGCAACCTGGGCTAATTTTGATGAATATAATAGAAAATCTGCGGACGGATCAACCCGCCAGGGTATTTTCGACTTAAAACTAGAGAAATCAATTATTTAGGAAGCTGAATAATTTCAAAAATCCTTGTCTCTGTCTCCCTGTTTACACAGATAAGACTTATCTTTGCTGCCCCGATTTAAAACCGTCGGGTTTATATCATGTTTGAAAACATTATTAAAAAACAACTAAACGCTGATGCACAGGAGCATGCAGGCGCTGACACACCGGCTGAAACCGGTACGGCCGAAGCATCTACAGCGACAACAAATGAACCTGTACTGGCTCACCCGGCTCCTCACGAAACTGCACACGATGATTTCGACTGGAGCGTTGACAAACGTAACGTTACTTCTTACACCAAAGATGAAAAAGAGAAGTATGACAAAGTGTATGACAACACTTTTGTTCAGCTCAATGACGGCGAACTGATTAAAGGTACTGTGGTAGGTCTTACAAAGACCGATGTGGTGCTGAACATTGGTTTCAAAAGCGATGGTTTGATCTCATTGAATGAATTCCGTGATCAACCCGGCCTTAAAGTTGGCGATGAAGTAGAAGTAATGGTTGTAGACAAGGAAGACCGTAATGGTCACCTGAATCTCAGCCGTCGCCAGGCCCGCATTACCCGTGCATGGGAAAGGATCATGGAAGTACATAAGACTGGTGAAGTCATCACCGGTTTGGTTACCTCCAAAACCAAGGGCGGTCTTATCGTGGACGTATTTGGTATGGAAACCTTCCTGCCTGGTTCACAGATCGACGTAAAACCTGTTACGGATTACGATCAGTTTGTGGGCAAGACTATGGAGTTTAAAGTAGTTAAGATCAACGAAACGATCAAGAACGCTGTTGTATCACACAAGGCACTTATCGAAAGCGATATCGAAGCACAACGTGCAGAGATTATGAGCAAACTTGAGAAAGGCCAGGTACTGGAAGGAACGGTGAAGAATATTACCGACTTCGGCGCCTTTATGGATCTCGGTGGTCTCGACGGACTTTTGTATATCACAGATATTTCATGGGGTCGTATCTCGCACCCTGCTGAAGTGCTGAAGATGGATCAGAAGATCAACGTGGTGGTACTTGATTTCGATGATGAGAAAAAACGTATCAGCCTCGGCCTGAAACAACTTACCCCGCATCCATGGGATGTATTGCCCGAAACAATTGTTGAAGGTAATGTAGTGAAGGGTAAAGTGGTTAATATCGAAGACTACGGTGCATTCCTCGAGATCATGCCTGGTGTAGAAGGCCTGGTTCACGTAAGTGAGATCACCTGGGCTAATACACCGATCAACGCCAAGGAATTCTTCAAACTGGGCGATGAGCATGAAGCCAAAATCGTTACGCTGGATAAAGGAAGCCGTAAGATGAGTCTCTCAATCAAACAGCTTTCTGATGATCCCTGGAATGATATTGAAACAAGGTTTGCTGAAGGCAGCCGTCATACCGGCCTGGTTAAAAACATTACCAACTACGGTGTGTTTGTAGAACTGGCTCCTGGTATTGGTGGTATGATCCATATCAGTGACCTGAGCTGGCTGAAACGCTTCAATCACCCCAGCGAGTACACGAAAGTGGGCTCTAACATCGACGTGGTGATCATGGGTATCGATAAAGATAACCGCAAGCTGCAGCTTGGTCATAAACAACTCGAAGAAGATCCCTGGAATGCCCTTCAGGATACGTTCGCGATCGGAACGATCCATGAAGGCACTGTAACCCGTCGCGATGACAAAGGCGCGGTAGTTCAATTGCCTTATGGCCTCGAAGGATTCGCTCCTAACCGTCACCTTACCAAAGAAGATGGCAAGAGTATTGGCGCTGATGAAACAGCCCAGTTCCTCGTGATTGAATTTGACCGCAACGAGAAACGCATTGTGCTTTCTCACAGCCGCATCTGGGAGCAGGGACAAATAGAAGAGAAAGAAGCGCAGAAGAAAGAAGCAAGGGCAGAAGCCGACAAAACCAAGAAAGCTGTTAAGAACATCCAGGGTAAAGTAGAAAAAGCCACATTGGGCGACCTGGGTGTGCTGGCCGACCTGAAGAAGAAAATGGAAGGTGGTGAAGCAGCAGCGGGTTCGGAAGAAGCAAAGCCGGAATAATCCTTACGATTGATTTTTTGTTGCATACAGGCTGATTGACGAAAGTCATTCAGCCTTTTTTAATGTGCATTGTTTAATTTCATGTGTCGTTTCCGGATTAAAAACTGACTATGAGTTCGATTAGAGAGCGATTAAAAAATTTTCAACTGGTCCGTAAGATCGTGTATGCTATTGTCGGCCTTTTTTCCTACCCCGGTATCGCGATGATCAACAAACTGAAAATTTCAGGTACCGAGCATATCAAAGATCTTCCACGTCAAAAGGTTTTATTTGTCAGCAACCACCAGACATATTTCGCCGACGTCATTACTTTTCTCCATATTTTCTGCGCGGTGAAATGGGGTAAAAATAATAAGCTGGGTGTTCCTTATTATTTACTGAATCCCTTTACCCGTGTAAATTATGTAGCCGCCGAAGCCACCATGAATGGAAGCTGGATCAGTAAGCTGTTCACTTTAGCCGGCGCGTTGACGGTCAAGCGCACCTGGAATGCGGAGTCGAAAGAAACGCGCAAAGGGCTTGATCCCTCCGATACCCGCAAGATCACCCGGGCGCTGGAGGAGAATTGGGTGATCACGTTCCCGCAAGGCACTACCAAGGCATTTGCGCCAGGCAGAAAGGGCACAGTGCTGATCATCAGGCAAAGCAGGCCCATCGTGATACCCGTTGTGATAAATGGTTTCTGGCGGGCTTTCAATAAAACAGGTTTAAAACTGCGAAAGAAGAATACCCTGCTAACGGTGCGATTCAAACCACCCCTGGAGATCGATTACGATGCCAGTTCGGAGGCCATCCTCGAGCAGCTCATGGATGCCATCGAACAAAGCAAGAAATACATGCCCGCCAGGGAGGAGGTGTCGACATAAATATAACGGTACTGATTTTTCTTCGTTTTAACACGCAGCTGTGTTTTGCGTATTAACTTTGTCCATACATATCTACATGACCCAAAAGCCCGCCACGATAAAAGAGATCGCCCGCAGACTGAATGTTTCGGTATCGACGGTATCGCGGGCATTGCATGATCATCCCAGTATTGGACTTCGTACCAAGATGCAGGTACAAAAGCTTGCTGTGGAACTTAACTATGAGCCCAACCAGGCAGCCATATCTTTTAAACAGGGCAAGACATCAACGATTGGTGTGATTCTCCCCAACCTTGGGGAAGAGTTTTTCTCTACGGCGATCAATGGTATTGAAAATATCGCTACAGAAAATAACTATACCGTGTTGATTGGTCAGTCGCACGATGATATCGAGCGCGAAAGAAAGATCGTCGACACCATGCGGCGTCATCGTGTGGATGGCCTGATCGTATCGCTTTCAAAAAATACAGATTCATACGATCATTTTAGTCAGCTGGAAAAATATTCCATACCTGTTGTGTTTTTTGACCGGGTGCCTGACCTTCCTGGCGCATTTACGGTTGCCTGTGATCTCAAGAACAGTTCTATGCAGTTGGTCGACTGGCTGGTGAGCAAAGGCTATCGCCAGATAGGTTTTATAAATGGTCCCGATACGATGTTGCCCTCAGGAGAGAGACTGAGTGGTTACCAGGAAGGTTTACAAAAGAATAAGATACAGTCTGACCCGTCTTATATTGTCAAAACCGATCTCAGCAAAGAAGCTACATTTGAAGCCATGCAGCGCCTGCTTGATTTAAAAAAGCGTCCTGTAGCCATTATCGCCTTTAATGATTATGTGGCACTCGATGCCATTAAGTATTCGCGGGGCCAGGGACTGAAGATCAACAAGGATATTTTCTTTGCCAGTTTTGCCAACCTGCCGATGACCAGTTACCTCGACGAGCCGCCCCTGGTATCAGTCGAACAGTTTCCCTACGAGCAGGCTGAAAAAGCCACCAGCATCCTGCTCGACCTGATCAATAAAAAGGAAGTAACCGGGGTGGGAGAGAATCGTAATGTGGTCATGCAGACAAAGGTGATAGAACATGGCGAATTGCCGGTAAAGCCCCGGGGCTAAAGAATTTACAAAATCTTTTCTTCCCCTGCCTCCAGGCAAAATAATCCGTGCAATCCGTGTAATCCGTGGCCCCAACCTTCAGCGCTAATGAATTTACAATGTCTTCCCCTGCCTCCAGGCAAAATAATCCGTGCAATCTGTGTAATCCGTGGCCCCAATCTTCAGCGCTAAAGAGTTTACAATGTCTTAATCTTCCCCTGCCTCCAGGAAAAATAAGCCGTGCATTCAGTGTAGTCCGTGGCCCAATCTT
>JAEZRB010000119.1 GCA_023412975.1 Bacteroidota bacterium
GTATAGCCGCGACGGGAAACATATCCTCCACCTCCTCCGCCACCGGCCATGCCACCAAATAAAAAGATCAGCAGGATGATCACAAAAATGATAGTGCCAATGGGAATACCTTTACTCCCCCTGCTGCCATACCCTGCAGGAGCCTGGTAACGACCTTCGGCTGCCCGAAAGATCGCATTAGTGGCTTCATCAAGTCCTCTATAATAATTCCCGGCCCTGAAATTGGGGACCAGCTCATGGTCGATGATCGCGTCGGCAACAAGATCCGTCACCACGCCTTCCAATCCATAACCCGTTGCGATAAATACATCACGGTTGCCCTCCCCACCGCCGGTCGACACCAGTAGTACAATTCCATTTTCAAAGTTCTTATTACCTACACCCCATTTTCTACCCAGGCCGATTGCATAATCTGCTGCTGAGTAACCCTGCAGGTCGTCCACAATGGCGATCACCACCTGGTTGGAAGTGCTGTCATCATAAGCCACCAGTTTTTGTTCGAGTGCAGTGACCTGTTCAGGCGTCAGAAAACTTCCGGTAAAATCATTGACCAGTTTCGGTGGGCTGGGTGCGGCGGGAATAATCTTATCGACCTGTGCGGAAGCCCGGATAACCAAAAAGCCGAGAAGTATAAAGAGAAGTTTTTTCATGCCAATCATTTGCCAAAGACGATTTCGTCGGGCAATTCGTTTTTGTCTATATCATTATCAAATGGGAAAAAATGATGTAATGCCTCACCGATATCCGTCACACACTGGCTGATGCCTTCACCATAATTTTCAGTATCAAATTTATCTATGAGCAGTTGAACTTCTTTTGTCCAGTATTCCGTTCCCACTTTAGCATGTATTCCTTCATCGCCAAAAACAGCCAGTTGATGATCTTTCATGGCGATATACACCAGGACAGCATTGCGATCCTCGGTCTCGTCCATTTCCAGGCGATAAAATATCTCGGCGGCCCTGTCCAGCGGATCTACATAGCGGCAATGGCTTTCAATAAAAACCCGCACTTCACCGCTGGTACGGCGTTCCGCGTTCCTGATCGCATTTACGATCTGCGCTCTTTCTTCTTCGCTGAAAAACCTGTTCTTTTTGAAAAAGTTAAACACGTTTCTTCTTTTAAAAATTTATCTCCACTGCATTCTCCGCTCCCGCAACCGCCTGGAAGCCCTCCATGGGTTTAAATCCAAACAGCTTTGCCACCAGCATCGTGCTACCGCTTCTTACAGTTTAATTATAATCGGCAACGGCTTCATTAAAATCGACGCGGGCTACCTTGATCCGTCTTTCTGTTCCTTCCAACTGGGTCTGCAGTCCGGAATATGCCGAGGTGCCTTTCAGGGTAGGATATCTTTCGATAACTATTATTAGCCGGTTGGTCGCGGATGCCAGGCTATCCTGAAGTCTTTGCTGTTCACCATAATTTTCGCCACTAATAATATTGGTCTGACCGGCCAGCGCTCTACTCCTCGCTGAGGCAATATTTTCAAGCGTTGACTGTTCAAAATCCGAAACGCCTTTTACAACGTTGACAAGATTAGGTATCAGGTCAAGCCGGCGCTGGTAGGTGCTCTGCACTTCCGCCCATTGTTTTTTTACTCTTTCTTCCTTTTTTACAAGGCTGTTGTAAGTTACAATGATGTAAATGCCCAATAAAATAACGACGGCGCCAACAATATAGCCGGCATATCTTTTTCCACCCATGTGTTGAACGGATTAGAATTGAACCTTGGGTGCTTTCTCTGCTCCTTCTTCTGCCTGGAAGCCTTCTTTAGACTTAAAACCAAACATACCGGCAAAAATATTCATCGGGAATGAACGCACTTTGGTATTGTAAACATTGATCGCTTCGTTGAAAGTTCTGCGTGAATTACGGACTTCGTTCTCAATACCCTCCAGCTGTCGCTGCAATTGCAAAAAGTTTTGATTGGCTTTGAGATCAGGATAATTTTCAACGACCGCAAGCAGACGGCTAAGTGCGCCAGTCATCTGTCCCTGTGCCTGCTGGAATTTCGCCATGTTTTCCGGGGTGAGCTGGTCGGCTGTAAAATTTACCGAAGTGGCCTTAGCTCTTGCTTCCACCAATTGTGTCAAGGTTTCCTTTTCGAAATTTGCGGCGCCTTTCACTGTATTTACCAGGTTGTCGACAAGATCAGCTCTTTTTTGATACTCTGTATTTACGTTGTTCCAGGCTTGTTTAACGGTTTCATCCTGCTTTACCAGCCCGTTATAACCGCTGCAGCCCATAGCTCCAACGATCAAAATCAGAACAACGACAATAATTAAGGTCAGGTTTTTTGCCCCTTTCATAACATGTAAGTTTTTGTGTAGTAATAAATAAAATTAAGTTTTTTACCTATTACTTTTTTGTCACGTTTCCCTAACTATTGACGGCAGCTATACCAGGAAGTGTTTTGCCTTCAAAATATTCGAGCATAGCTCCACCTCCTGTAGATACATAACTGACTTTATCAGCAAAACCAAACTGGTTGACCGCTGCCACTGAGTCGCCACCGCCCACCAGTGAATAAGCTCCCTGTTGAGT
>JAEZRB010000156.1 GCA_023412975.1 Bacteroidota bacterium
GTCTAATACGTTTGAAACTTGTGCACCCTAATGAAAATCGATTTACCAGTACCTCCTATATCTGCTATAAGTATTAAACATCCCGATGACTGAAATAACGTGTTGAATCAGCGTTTCGATTTTGCATCGTTTTCAATACCACCTATCGGGATTAGCCTGTTCAAAATCCTGTTTATATTTTTCGGGTATGTTACCGGCCAGCATACAACCAGGTTCAAGGGATGGAAAGATATCTTCGAATGTTCTTACTTCATTCATAAAAACCCTTCGATAAATATGTGAGCGGGTAAGTTCACCAGGATTTTCTATACCGGCTGCGCCCATCAGTTCTACAAAACTTCCTACTGTATCTTCATGGTAGTTGGCCACTCTTTTCTTTTTATCACTCACCACCAGTCCCACCGTCAATTGCGGATCCTGGGTGGCTACTCCTGTTGGACATTTATTGGTATTGCACTGCAGTGCCTGGATACAGCCTACGGCCATCATCATAGCGCGTGCGCTAAAGCAACAATCAGCGCCGAGCGCAATGGCTCTCACCAGGTGAAACCCGGTTAATATTTTACCTGAAGCAATGATCCTGATATGCTGGCGGATATTGAAGCCCCGCAGCATATTGTGTACAAACGCAAGCCCATCCAGCATAGGCACGCCTACATGATTTGAAAACTCCTGTGGCGCCGCACCTGTGCCACCCTCGGCACCATCTACCGTTATAAAATCAGGGTAGAGGTCAAGCTCCACCATGGCTTTACAGATAGCAATGAACTCACTTTTACGGCCAATACAAAGTTTGAAACCAACGGGCTTGCCTCCTGATAGCTCACGCAGTTGCTGGATAAATAATATCAAACCCCGCGGTCCTTCAAAAGCGCTGTGAAATGGCGGTGAATAAACCGTTGTATAAGGCACAACATGTCGTATGGCTGCAATCTCAGGTGTATTTTTCTTAGCAGGCAGGATGCCCCCATGACCAGGTTTAGCACCCTGTGATAATTTCAACTCGATCATTTTTACCACAGGAAGTGAAGATGTATTTGCAAACCCTGTGGGCGAAAAATTTCCATTCTCATCGCGGCAGCCAAAATATCCTGTTCCGACCTGCCATATCAGGTCCCCTCCGTGTTTTATATGGTGTGCGCTGATACCACCCTCACCGGTGTTGTGAGCAAACCCACCGATCGCTGCACCGGCATTCAACGCTTCAATAGCATTGCCGCTCAGCGAGCCAAAACTCATGGCGGATACGTTGAATATACTAGCGGAATAAGGCTGACTGCAATCTTTGTTGCCAATTATTATGCGTGGTTTATGATCAAGTTTGAGATAATCTTTCGGAGCAATGGAATGACTCATCCACTCATAGCCTTCTTCATATACATTTAGCTGGGTTCCGAAGGGCATGGTATCCAGTTCCTGTTTTGCACGCTGGTAAATAGTCGAACGGTCAATCCGGTTGATAGGGCGGCCGTCAATATCGGATTCCACAAAATACTGGTACATCTTTGGCCGAAGAGCCTCCATCCAGTAACGCATTCTCCCAAAAACAGGGTATGTACGCATGATGGCATGCCTGGTCTGAATCATATCACCGATACCCATCACGAAGAGAAAAAAAACAAGGCCCGTGGCTATAAACCACCAGGGGTTGATGAAGTAACCCAACAGGCCTGTACCTAGAAGAGCTATAATGCTAGTGAGTATAAATCCCTTTCGCATGTCACAATAAGATTTGGATACAGATGCAAAGCTAACCTTTAATATACCAGTGTACCCGCTCCTGCCTCTTCATTCCCGATCACCAGTTCCTTACGCGCTGATTCTTCTACCCTGCCGATGACTCTTGCATCAACGTCAAATCCTTTGGCAACTCGGATAAACTTTTCTGCATCCTTTTCATTAGTATAGATCTCAAGCCTGGTGCCCATATTAAAGACCTTGTACATCTCGCGGTCATCGGCACCACTTGCTTTTTGTATCAACTGGAAAATAGCAGGAGGCTCAAACAAATTATCCTTTACGATCCTTACGTTGTCGGGTACATATTTTAAACATTTGGTCTGACCACCGCCACTGCAATGGATCAGGCCATGAAACTCTTCAAAACTTTCCTGCAATAACACTTTCATAACGGGAGCAAAGGTGCGGGTGGGAGAAAGCAACAATTTACCTATTTCGATCTGCTCCCCATCAACTTCTACCTTCCCGGTCATCCGGTGTGGCCCGATATATACCACATCATCATTCAGTGCGCCATCGAAAGTCTCGGGAAATTTATCACGATAAAATTTACTTAGTACATCATGTCTTGCACTGGTGAGGCCATTACTTGCCAGGCCACTATTGTAAGAGGTTTCATAACTTGCGTGACCATACGCGGCGAGACCAACGATCACGTCACCGGCTTTTATTTTTTCATTGCTGATGATCTGTTTCCTTGGCCAGCGGGCTGTCATGGTGCCATTCACGGCCATTGTTCTTACCACATCACCTACATCAGCGGTTTCGCCGCCCATGAAGTAGATATTGACGCCGAAATTTTTCATGGTGTCAAAGAATTCCTGCGTACCGTTGATCACCGCCTCCAATACTTCTGCAGGAATATTTTTTTTATTCCTGTCTATGGTAGAAGAAAAAAGCAAGTTATTGTAGATGCCAACGCAAAGCAGGTCGTCCAGGTTCATGACAATGGCATCCTGGGCTATCCCCTTCCAAACAGATACATCACCGGTTTCCTTCCAGTACAGGTAAGCCAGTATGCTCTTTGTACCCGCACCATCGGCATGCATCACGTTTACCCAGTCACGGTCGCCGCAAAGTACATCGGGATACACCTTACAAAATGCCTTTGGAAACAAGCCCTGGTCCAGCTTTTTAGTCGCTGCGTGTACCTCTTCTTTCTGGGCAGATACTCCTCTTTTTTCGTATAAACTCATATCGCCAATTGAGCCGCAAAACTACAGGTAATTCAAACACGGAACTGCAGTTTTAAGGGCCTTCTCGAAACAAGCGTACAGGTTACAGAAATCCAGTCACTACCGAGCTAATAGTCTCTGATTCACCTTCCCTATTGACATACAATATACAGCCGGTAGCCACCCATTGCAGTTTTTCAATAGTTTTGCAGCACTTTATGAAAGTCTACCATGGTACTGAAAACCTGCCGGAATTTGGCAACGCCGTGATCACCATTGGCACCTTCGACGGTGTACATATGGGTCACCGGCAGATCATCGATAAACTGAAAGAAGAAGCCCGGACCCATAAGGGCGAAACGGTAATCATTACTTTTCACCCACATCCCCGCAAGGTGGTGTCTTCCGCTATCCTGGGTGTGCGCCTTATCAATACCCTGGAGGAAAAGATTGAGCTCCTGGACGGGCTGGGTATTGACCACCTCGTGGTTATCCCCTTTACCGACGCTTTTGCCAACCAGGAGGCTGAAAGTTATATTGAACATTTCCTGGTTAGCAAATTTCGTCCCCATACGATCATCATCGGCTATGATCACCGGTTTGGCCGGGAAAGAAAAGGCGATTATTTGTTGCTGGAAAAGCTGGCGCCCGGATTTAATTATCGCCTGAAAGAAATTCCCAAACACGTTCTCGACGAAATTTCCATCAGCTCTACCGCCATCCGGGAGGCATTATTACAAGGCCAGATCGAAAAAGCTGATAAGCTCCTGGGCTATGAGTTCTTTTTCAGTGGCGTCGTTGTACATGGTGATAAGCTCGGCCGAAAACTTGGCTATCCTACCGCCAATCTGAGAATTGAAGACGAAGAAAAGATCATCCCCGGAAACGGGATCTATGCCGTTTATGCGGAGGTTATAAATGAGGTAAAACAAGATCCTCCGTCACGTTTAAAAGGTATGATGAGCATTGGCTTTCGCCCCACGGTGGACGGGAAAAAACGTGTGGTTGAAGTAAACCTGTTTGATTTTAACCAGGAGATCTATGGAAAAACGCTGAGGGTCTATGTCAAAAAATACCTAAGGGAGGAAGTGAAATTTGATTCTCTGGATGAACTAGTGAGACAGATTGACCAGGATAAGGT